>PNOM01000067.1 GCA_013824835.1 Syntrophus sp. (in: bacteria)
AACCGGAGTCATCTGGGTTAGGCACACAATTTATTTTATGCGTAAGCCGGTTTTATAGGCAATCCAAGGCATCAGCTCATTATTTCTTCAAGATGCTGAATAACCTATATTCAGTTTTTCTACGAGATTCAATATTTAATACATAAAGAATTATGAAGGCAATTCATACCAGCTCATTCAAGAGATGTCGACGTTCTTGCAAAAACTCATCGAAGATTTGCATGGACACCTCGTCAAAATCAATGAATTTAACACCCATACCCTTTGGAAACCCCGGGTCATCAAGGTTAGTCCACACCACAGTTCCCGTGAACTTACCAAGAAATTTTATTTTTGGCGGTATATAAAAGGACATTACAATCTTCGTGTTTTCAGGGAGTATTTTGTCAGTTCCAATAAAAATACCGCCTTTGCTTGCATTAAGGATGAAGCTCTGGTATTCAATATCGGCCTCATCTCCATATTCAACGGATATATGCACTGGGAATCGCACATGTTTTCGCTCTGCATCGGAGGAAAACATCTTGTCTACCTTGCCGTTTTTATTGATGTATATTTTATCAGTCATGTTCTCAATGATGGGCCCTTAGAGAGTTCAGTCAGCCGTCAAATTCTTCTTACCTCTGAAAACTAACGTCTGAGATCGTACATCAAAAAAAGCATCTGTGTTCGGATATCCGCCAGATAAAAGAAGTATAGCAAACAAACATGCATATAACAACTTCTTAATTATAAGGCTCTATCGCAGATTCATGAATAGTTATATTGTTGATCGACTCAATGTTGTTGATGAAGATATTGAATCATTGAATGTGTTTCTGATCTAATTTACACGTGGTTTTATTGCCACCATAGGACATAACGACTTACAGAGCGGAATGTGATCAGTACTCAGATGCCTTGCTTCGAGTCTCAGCTTGAATTACGATAAATCTAAGGCAACTCCAGTATTCTATCGTATTGCACCAATACATTTTGTGGTGTAGAATTTACTATGCTCTATCCCATACTTGTTGTAGAGGATGACGGGAAGATTGCCCGCATTGTAAAGGTTTACCTGGAGGGTGCGGGTTTCAGGGTGGTTCATACGGAACAAGGAAAAGATGCCCTTGAGGCTGCCCGCAGGGAAAAACCGATGCTCGTAATCCTTGATCTCATGCTGCCTGATATCAGTGGAGAGGAGCTCTGCCTTCAACTTAAGGATATTGCAGATGTGCCCATTATCATGCTTACCGCCAAGGCATCCGAGGAGGAAAGGGTCGCCGGGTTCGCCCTCGGGGCTGACGACTATGTAGTAAAACCCTTTAGTCCAAGGGAACTCGTATTCAGGGTAAAGGCAGTCCTGAAGCGCTTTGAGAAAGAGGATATGCCAGGAATCGTGACGATGAGTTTCAGCCTTGGCGCCCTCATCATCGACGACCGGGATTACAAGGTTACAAAAAACGGCGAACCTGCACGGCTCACCCCCACTGAATTCAAGCTCCTCTTCACCCTTGCAAGCGCCCCTCACAGGGTCTACTCAAGGGGAGAACTCGTTGAAAAGGCCCTCGGATACCAGTTTGAAGGCTATGAGCGAAGCGTGGACGCCCACATCAAAAACATCCGCCGGAAGATAGAGGATGACCCCCAGAACCCTGCCTTCATCCATACCATTTACGGTGTAGGGTATAGATTCTCGGTGAGCAGGGATGGCTAAGAGTCTTCAGTTCAAGTTTCTCCTCCTCCTTCTCGGTGTTGTAGCAATCTCCCTTTCAGGGGCCATTATATTCAGGGCGCTCATGATCAGTGATTTTGCTGCATACCGCGAAGGCGAAACTGAGGATAAAGCCTATTGGATATTGGCAGATATTGAAGGCGCATACGAGCGTAATTCCGGGTGGAGAGAAGACGTTCAGGTCCGGAATGCCTTATGGGCATTGAATCTGGGCTTCGAGATGAAGCTTAAGGATGATGCAGGAAACGTGGTGATGGACACGGAAAGGTCAATCCAGGCCGCATCTCCCCTGGCGAAGAGAAGACTGAAAGCCCTCTCTGATTACAGGATGGCAGGTGTTGGAGGAGATTTCGTACCCTACCCGCTGTTTTTAGGGGGCAGACAGATCGGAACCCTTGAACTCAGGGAACTGCGGCCTGCCAAGGAGATCCTTTTTGTTCGCAGGTCAGACTCCTTCCTCCTTATGTCGATCCTCATTATCGGGGGACTTGCGATCCTTCTGAGCATCCTTTTTTCCCGACGCCTGACACGACCCATCAAGGAACTGGCCTTTGCTGCCTCTGCGATCAGCCAGGGAGACTACTCAAAACGGGTGGCAATCACACGGCATGACGAGGTAGGCAACCTTTCAGAAACTTTTAACCGGATGGCAAAGGCCCTGGAGACCCACGAAACACTAAGGCGTAAACTCATTGCTGACGTGGCCCACGAACTACGGACTCCCCTCGGGGTCATGCGGGGCGAGCTTGAGGCCATGATGGATGGTCTGATCCCCGACGATCCTTCCCGCATCCAGTCACTCCATGAAGAAACGGGCAGGCTTAAGAACATTGTGGATGGCATTGAGGAGCTTAATCAGGCTGAAGCGAGCCGCCTTTCCCTTGAATTGAAAAGATTCAACGGGAAGTCCTTCATTACCCACATAGTCGAGCAATACAGGGGGCCTTTCGAGAAAAAAGGGGGGACCATTGCATTTGAGCCCGATGAGGAGATTGAGTTATACGCTGATCCCGACCGGCTAAGCCAGATCATCCTGAACCTCCTCAGCAATGCACTGAAGGCATCAGGGCCGGGCAACCGCGTATCAATAACCGTTGGGGAAACAGAACGGGAGAATAGGATCATTGTTGAGGATAATGGCTCCGGCATCAGGGAGGAGGACCTGCCTTTCGTCTTCGAGAGATTCTATCGGGGGCCTTCAGGGGGCCTCGGCATCGGCCTTACGATCGTGAAAGAACTGGCAGAGGCCCATGGAGGGAGGGTGGAAGTGAAGAGCATCTTTGGCAAAGGTTCGACCTTTATTGTATATCTGCCCGCAGAGGTTCTTCACAATTCTTCATAATCTCTTCGCTGCTTCTTCACATTCAAGGTTTATACTGATACTATAAATAATCCCACAAGGAGGTAAAAAGGGATGAAAAAGATATGGTTAGCAGGCTTTGCAATGGTAGTTGGATTGGTTTTTCTCGGCACAGCGGTCTACGCAGGGTGCGTGGTAGGTTATGGGGCTGGTCCTCGCGGACAAGGCGCTGGTGTAATGTCCGGTAAACCGGTGGATATGACTGCGTTCAGGGCCTTCCAGAAAGAGACCCTTCCCTTGCGGGATGAGATGATGGCTAAAAAGATGGAGATCAGAAACGAGTATCTTAAAGAAAAACCGGACCAGAACAGGATAGCCACGCTCCAGAAAGAGATGATTGATCTTCGCACGAAGATCGGTGCTGTAGCTGAGAAGCAGGGACTGCCTGCTGCCGGTTTTGGCCAGGGTTGCGGTCAGCGGATGTCAGGTGGTCGAGGTTGCGGCGGTCAGGGATTCGGTGGCCGGGGCATGGGCAGCGGCCCTTGCCCTATGCAATAGGCAGTGGTGTAACTTCCAATTTGCATTCGAAGTTACACATAGGCGGCAAGGACGAGTCACCGGAGGCGTACAATTAGTACGTCGAGGATGGAGAGAACGCCGCCAACGACGGTGTAACAATGAACGTTAATTGGAATAAGGAGAGTTTTTATGGCGGGGCCCCTTATCCGGGGTCCCCGCTTCCCAAAGAGGTTGACATGAAAGTTCACACAAATATAGCAATAGGTTTAATAACCCTTCTCATCATGTTTACTCTCCCTTCAACATCGAAGGCTCAGCCCGTACCGCCCGGATGCCCGGGCTGGTATGAAGGGGCCGCCCCTTACGGACGCCACTGTCCGGGCATGGGACGGGGCCCCTATGGAGCCCGAAGGGTCATAAAAACCCCGGATGAAGCAAAGCAGGCAATTGAGCAATACTTCTCCGGCTCAGGCAAGGCCATTGAGGTCGGAAAGGTCGAGGAGAGAAGGTGGTTCTTCAAGGCAGATATACTTGGTCCTGACAATACGCTCATAGACATACTGATCATCGACAGGAGAACCGGCAGGATACGTTCTATTTACTGATTATATAAGCAGATTCAATGCACGCGCTGGTTACGCCTTCTTTTTTTCGATCAGATATCCGGACACATATTTATGAATGATGCTGGACACCAGAGTCTGGTAAGGAATGCCCTCCTGTGCCGCAATAACCTGCACTTGATCAAGGTCCTTAGACGACATGCGGATGTTTATCCTCTTGTCTTTTTGTAATGTATTTCTTGCGTACTGCTGAAGCCTTTTTATTTCATTTTTTGGATCCTTAACCGATACCCACTCCCCACTTTCATATGATTCAAGAATATCTCTTTCCTCTGCATCTAAAACTATCTTTTTCATTTCTTAGCCCTCACATACTTGTTTGTAGCCTTTCTACTTGGGATAATGGTCTTCAATAACAACTCCTCGCCGTTCTCGACATAAGGAACGAGATATGCGTAATCATCGATCATGACAGTAGCGATTTTCTGTCCCGGATACCTATCCTGATTCGGATGTTCTATGGTTTCGAGGACATCTCCTCTTTCCATCAGGATAACAACTTGTTCGAAGCAAACGCCTCTACTCGTCTTCAGTAATTCGTTTTTTTCATTATCCCAACGAAAGATATTCATACAATATAAATACGACGATGTGTGCCTTTTGTCAATATTACTTTTGGCTTAACAGTCTAATGGAAATTTCGGGGTTCCAAGTGGAAAGTAAAAATCGAAAGGGCGTCCCCCATGCTCCCCACATTTCAACATTTCAAGGGCGTCCCATAACTCCCCTTGTGTCTGATATGTTTGTCCTTACGTTACCGCAAAACCTTTAATCATGCCTGATAGTTGTCTATATTTCTTAACCACTGACGTTTTGTTGTCCGCTCCACAAAACCTCCTGAGACAAATGTATATAGCAATTATCTTTATTGATGTATTTCAAATCTGTAGCTCACAAGGTCAACAATATTTTTTTTTATTATTGCACGTTTTATGTTGTAATTGTCAAGTTATTTTAACTCTTTTGGCATAGTGGTTAATAACACTTGGGTTTGTTATAGTTATTCACTGTGCTGAAAAAGCTGATTGTAACAAGTACTGATATAGGGGAAATAATTAAGAAAAAAAGAAAAGAATTGAACATTTCCCAAGAAAGGCTTGCAGATATTCTGGGCGTTTCATGCCAACAAGTACAGCGATACGAAAATGGAACCAATAAACTAAATGTAGAGAATATCCAAATTATTGCAGAGGCCTTATCAATACCTGTCTCACACTTTTTTGAGGTAAATAATAAGCCGATACCGGCAAAAAACGTAACTCAAGCTCTGGAAACGCTGGAAAAAAATCTTTTAAGTATCTTTCGAAATATCAGAAGTGATCAATACAAGAAAACCCTCATTCAGGTTGCCAAAATAGTAGAAAAAGCCAGCCTGAAAACAAACATATAAAGTACTTCAATAAGCGAAAATAAGAACAGGAGATAGAACGATACAAGGGGAATGGGGATGGGCCGACCCTGCTGTGGACGCAGGGTACCCCGGACTATGGCTGGAAGAGAAAGTGATTGCTTTTCTTTCTACGAAGCCTGGCACGTGTCAGTAACCTCCACCCGCCTCCTGTCCCCCCCACCTTCCATTCACCGACAAAGTTTTTGTTCCCAAATGCCTTTGTTTTGATTAAAACATCTGTTGAGATTGCTTTTTTAAAGCCCCCCGTGGCCCTGATACTTTCAATATACGTTCATTATAAAGGACTGGCTGCGTTGCCAAATCTGTATTTATGCAGCTAAGAATCAACATCCATGCTGATCAATTATACGCTAACGCCATGATGAGCCGCGGGTCTTAGCCGTCGGCTGCATCCTGTTGTTCGCTGATTAAATATCCTATTTCGTAGAGAAAATCCGGGGAAAAGTCGGCGTTGTTGGGCCAGGTGACAGTGTCAATATCTGCATTCACTTTAAATGATTTAAAGAATGATAAATCTTTAAGAGGCTCAAATACTGGTCCACAAAGATGGGGACCAAGATCAACGAGCCTTATCTCGTTGCTTTCAAAACGAACCTTGAGCTTATACTCACTTACATAGGTTGCTTCAGTCACATAATGCATAATTCACCACCTCTTAATCTAATGGTTTAATGCTAAAAAGGTCCTCGTGTCGATCTGCCCGAAGCCAGTTATCCATCAATTCGTCACGATGGAGAAATGCCCATTCCAGCACTAGCGAAATAGCCCTTCTCGGCAAACTTCCCTCTATAATTTGAAGTTCCGGAATGGAGAAAGCTGCTCTTTGCCCTGCATATTTTGCATGAAAGTGCGGAGGTGCATGCTCGTTATAATACATGGCGATAACAATACCAAAGAACCTACTTATTTCCGGCATTTTCCTGCCTCTATCTTGACGTTATTTTACTATTATACCATAGACCATATTCTTCTCATCTTCAGAAACGAACAATTAATATACAAATTTCTTTTATTTTGAATTTTACCCCGAAGTTTCATAAATGACAACAACAAAGGTACATTAAATTTCAACTTGATATCTGTATCTGGACCGTAATTATTGGCTAATACCACTATAAACGATTTTGCTTTTTATAGGCGCTGCGGGAAGGTTGTTTCTCAAAGCGCATAATTACATATAATCCATCCCAGGAGGCGGGTGGGGGTTACTGACTCGTGCATTGCTGAGAGCGACCTTATAGCTCGCATGGCGGCGGGCGAGAGGGGGAGGCTCGCACGGGCTTCTGCCGAGCGAGGGGGCGACGCAAGCCCCTTTAATTGTAAGCTCACTTTATCTTTCAGCAAGGTTGAGAGCCCCCTCGATCTGTAGGGGGATGGGGGGTGGCATTTGCCGGAAGATAAAAAGATTGCTTTTCTTTATACAAAGCCTGGCACGAGCCAGAAACCCCCACCCGCCTCCTGCCCCCCCACCTTCCATTCACCGACAAGGTTGTTGTTCCCCGATGCCTTTGCCTTGATTAAAGCAACCACTGATATTGCTTTTTTAATCCCCTCTGTGCTTCTATAAACCTTGCGTAATTAAGGAAGAGTGATTAAATTGTATTATCATCGGGTTTAGGCTGATGTGTATCAACTACAATAACAATAATTGACGAGGTGATAAAATATGACTGTAGAGAAACGTGAATTTAAGACAGAAGTGAAGCAGCTCCTTGACCTTATGGTCCATTCCCTCTATTCCCACAAAGAGGTCTTTCTGAGAGAGCTTATCTCCAATGCATCGGACGCTATTGACAGGGCGCGTTATGAGTCATTGCAGAACAGTGCCCTTCTTGAGGGTGACGCAGAATGGAAAATCAGGCTCACCATTGATAAGGAGGCCCGCACCTTAACGATCAGCGACAACGGGATCGGCATGACAAAGGACGAATCCATCGAGGCATTGGGAACTATCGCCCATTCAGGGACAAAGGAATTTCTTCAGGCCCTTCAGAGCAGGGAGGTTCAAAACAACCCGGAACTGATAGGCCAATTCGGCGTGGGATTCTATTCTTCCCTCATGGTAGCAGACAAGATTACCGTTATCTCCCGGAAGGCAGGGCAACCTGCGACAACAGGGGTCAAATGGGAATCCACAGGGGACGGCACATTTACAATTGAAGATATTGAAAAGCCGGGAAGGGGCACTGATGTAACACTCCACCTCAAGGAAGAGGAGAAGCAGTACCTTGAGGAGTGGGAGATTCGCACCGTGGTGAAGAAGTATAGCGATTTTATTGAGCATCCTGTAGTAATGGAGGTGGAAAAAGAGACCGAGAGCTCCCTGGAAAAGGGGAAAAAGGTAAAAGTAAAAGAAGATGAGACCCTGAACTCCATGAAGGCCATCTGGCTTAAGGATAAGGCTGCGGTAACAGACGAGGAACACAATGAGTTCTACAAACACATTGCCCGTGATTTTCTTGATCCCCTCAAGGTGATTCACTACAGGGCAGAAGGTGTTTCAGAATTTAATGCCCTTCTCTATCTACCCTCAAAGGCGCCCTTCAATATCCTCTACAAGGATTACAAGGTAGGCCCGACACTCTATGTAAAAAGGGTTCAGATTATGGACCACTGCGAGGAGCTGATTCCGCCCTATCTCCGTTTTGTGCGGGGCGTGGTTGATTCTTCCGATCTTCCCCTCAACGTATCCAGGGAAATCCTCCAGAATAACAGGCTTGTAGAGACCATTAAGACAAGCATTACCAAAAAGGTGCTTGACGTGCTCGAAGAAACCAAGAGGGATGAGCCGGAAAAGTACCGGGAATTTCACAAGGAGTTCGGCAGGATCTTGAAAGAGGGCATCCATTATGACTTCTCAAGGCGGGAAACCATCGCTGACCTGCTTTTGTTCCCCTCTACAAAGACCGAGGGAGATAACCTGAGGACCCTCCAGGAATATGTGGATGCCATGAAGGAAGGTCAGGATGCTATTTATTATATTACCGGCGCCAATCTCAAGGATACCTTGAAATCACCTTACCTTGAGGCATTCCGGGAAAAGGATTACGAGGTACTCGTCTTCCTTGATGACATTGATGATTTTGTGATGAGCAATCTGGAATTTAAGGGAAAGAAGCTTAAATCCGTGTTGAGGGGCGACATTGACCTTGATAATTCGGAAAAGGCTGACATAAAGAAGGAAGAGAAAAAATACAGAAAACTACTCGATCTTATCAGGGACAGCTTAAAGGACGAAGTGAAGGATGTACGGTTCTCCGGAAGGCTCACTGATTCACCGTGCTGCCTCGTGGCAGACGAGAATGATATTGATCCCCAGATGGAGAAGATGCTGAAGGCCATGGGCCAGGAGGTGCCTCCTACCAGGAAGATTCTTGAAATAAATCAGGCCCATCCCCTCCTTGAGGCAATGAATACGCTCTTTGAAAAGGATAAGGATGGCGAGCCCCTGAAGGAGTATATCAGCCTTCTCTATGACCAGGCATTGGTACTCCAGGGATCGCAGCCGAAAGACCCTGTTGCATTTTCGAGGATGATCGCCCGCCTTATGGTGGAAGGGGCAGAGAATAAAAAGTAATTGGTAGTTAGTAATTGGTAAATAATAAACAAGGGGTCAAGGATTTATGCAGTGTCCTTGGCCCTTTGATAATTCAAATCCCGGAATATACTACAAGACGATAAGTTCTCAAAAATTTACAGGGTACTGCCTTATTTATACCGGTGATCATTCGTAAAAGCGTATGATCACCGGTATGGGTGGACGACGGCTTGGAGTGAATGCTTCAGATGTGGATGGCCTGCGAGCATTGCTGACCGAAGGCGTATCTGGATACGTCGTAGGGCGCATGCTACTTCCCTCGTCTCAAGCATATAATCATTAATTTCCTGTGTCCCAGGGCATTTTTTTTGAGCTTTTTACCCTCTATCGCATAAGATCACCTCATATATCCCCCTGTTTTTGGCGCAACTCTCCCCACGCTCGCAGCAGGACGCCGCAGATGAGTACCTACGAACAAGCCGTTGGCCGACCAAGATATATAAAAATATTATGGGTTTTCTGACTGGACTGGAAATAAAGGAGATAATACTCCGGGTCTTATATTATTCTTTCCTTTCAAAAAACCCTTTGAACTTCTCCTTGAATCCCTTGCGGGTATTACCGATATCCCCGTCAAACTCCTTTGCAAGCTCCTCCATGAGCCCTCTCTGTCTCTCCGTAAGGGTTGTGGGTATAACAATATTCAGGTAGACAAACTCATCGCCCCTTCCGTATCCATTTGATTTTGCAACGCCAAGGCCTTTGAGCCTGATTACCTTTCCCTGCTGAGTACCCGGCAATATCTCAATCTCAGTCTCTCCTTCAAGGGTGAGCACCTTAACCCGGCCGCCGAGGGTCAGCAGCGGGAATGTCACATCAATCTGGACAATGATGTTGTCTCCTTCCCTCTCAAATACAGCATGTTCCTTTATGGTGAGTACCACATACAGATCGCCGGGATGAGTATCTCCGGGCCTGTACACGCCTTCTCCCCTCATCTTAAACCGCGATCCCGATTCCACGCCAGGGGGGATTTTAAGTTTCAGTTTCTTTTTTGTATGTGTATACCCCTTGCCCTTGCAGGCCTTACAGGGGTTCTTGATAATCTGCCCTTCTCCTCCGCAGGTCCCACAGGTCCTGTTTATGGTAAAGAATCCGTGGGTATCCCGAACCTGGCCCCTTCCCCCGCATTGCTTACAGACCACAGGTTGATGGCCGGGTTCAACCCTTGAGCCGTTGCACGCTGGACACCGCTCTTCCTTTGGTATCTCAATCTCTTTTTCAACACCGAATACCGCTTCTTCAAACTCTATCTCGAGGTTATACCTTAAGTCATCGCCTTTTCGCTCCCGCTGCCTCTGTTGCCCAAAAAAATCACTGAAAAGATCATTAAAGATATTGTCAAAATTTCCCTGGAATCCAAAACCGAAGGAGTCGTTCCCTCCACTCCCGTATCGTTCGTAATGGGCCCGCTTCTGCTGGTCGCTCAGGACCGCGTATGCCTCGCTGATCTCCTTGAACTTATCCTCAGCAGCCTTATCCCCGGGGTTTCTATCCGGATGGTATTGGAGGGCAAGCTTCCTATAGGACTTTTTTATCTCTTCGTCGCTCGCCTCTCTTGAAACATTCAATGTCTGGTAATAATCTTTTCTCATAAAGATGCTCTATCTCTCAATTTATTATTGTATTTCAGGCGATTTTGATACACATACCCTGGAGGGCCTCACTAATCTGCCATTAAGAAGGTAGCCCTTCTGGACTTCCGACACAACCGTATCAGGTGCTACATCATCCCGTTCCTCCTGGTACAATGCCTCATGGAGGTTAGGATCAAATTTCGCGCCTATGGCCTCGATCCTTTCAACGCCTGATTTTTCAAGGACCTTAAGGAATTGGCTGAGGGTGATCTCTACCCCCTCTTTGATACCCTTCCCGTCTTCCGTGCGAAGTGCATGGGCCAATGCCATTTCCAGATTGTCAATAATCGGGATCATTTCCTGGAGCAGCGTCTCATTGCCGTACTTGAGGGTTTCCTGCCTTTCCCTGACCTTCAGTTTTTTGAAATTTTCGAATTCCGCCTGAAGATAGAGCATTTTCCCCTGAAGCTCTTTGATCTGTGCTTCTTTTTCCTGAACCACCTTTTCGAGTTCTTCTATCGGGTCTTCTTTCTTTTTCTTTTTCTTGTGTTCCTCATGGGCCTCAGCTTTGCCTTTTTTTTCTAAAATGCCATCTTTTTCCAAAACGTGCGCCTCTTTCTCTTCCATTTGTCACCCCTTATACTATGGACAGGATATTTGTCAGTGTCTTTGCGGTATAATTTACGATGGGTATGATTTTTGAATAGTTCATTCTTATAGGACCTATTACCCCCAGTACACCATAGCTCTTTTCCCCGATCCGGTACGTAGAGGTAATGATGCTCAGATCCCGCATCTCTTTAATGTCGCTCTCAATGCCCATAATGACGTGAATACCTTTTTCTTTCAGGCATTTATCGAGGAGCATGAGAAGTTTCTCTTTGCGCTCAAGGGCCTGAAAGAGGTCTTTCAGTTTAGCCAAGTCTGAGAACTCGGGAACATCCATCATCTTGGAGGTTCCTTCAATGTAAATTTCCCGCTGATCCTCCTCATCCATGATCGTTTCCAATGTATCCTTTATCTTCGCAAGGAGCGCACTGTAGCTCTCCTTGTCCCTCTCCATATCCTCAATAATCCTGTCTTTAAGGGCATAAAATGGGATACCCCCGAATCTGTCATTCATATACCTTTTCATGCTGCTGAGCAGGTCCATATTGAGGCTCTTGTCCGTATCCACGATTCTTGTGTGCACTATGCCGGAAGAGGTCACGAAGACTATGAGAATTGTATTCTTTGAAAGCTTTACAAACTCTATCTCCTTAAAAAGCATGGTATTAACCTTGGGTTCAACCACAATGCTGGTAAATTTGGATATGGAGGCAAGAACCTTTGATGCATCCCCCATGACATCTTCTACATGGGAGTATCGGGGCTTGAAGAGCGTTTCAAGGGCCTGCATCTCTTTCCTGCCGGGAGGCATCAGCACAATCATGCTGTTCACATAATACCTGAATGCCTTATTGGTAGGTATCCTGCCGGCCACTACATGGGGTTTGTAGAGAAAACCCTGATCTTCAAGATCGGCCATAACATTCCGTATGGTGGCAGAGCTCAGGCTGTTTCTGATAGTTTTTGATATTGTTTTTGAACCGATAGGCTCTGCGGACGTGATATAGCTATCCATTATCAGTTCCAGAACCATCCGTTCTCTTTCTGTTAAGGCTTCCATGACCCTTTTGCACCCTATAAAATAATTATTATCCCTTGCCTTTGTCAAGCGGTTCAACATTGACAAAATCCCTTAACTTATCAGGATTTATCCTCTATTATACACTGAATTGCCGGCGGATACAATGGAAGAGTCGCGCCCGACATCAGGGCGTTCCCGGAAGTTACCCAGCAATTTTCGCTGAAAATGGACGTAGATTACCGCGTCACTTCGCTCCCCGCAATGACCGTTTACGAAATTATTAATTGTCATTGCGAACGAAGTGGAACAATCTCAAGCAGTTACGGATTCACTGAGAATTGCTGAAGTTGCCTTTTTTTACTGATTTTATTATGCTATAGGAAATGAAAAAAATAGTCCTTATTCTTCTCCTTATCGTTGCCTGTTTTCTGGGCTATTATGCCTTGTTTCCTGATATATCAAGGTTAAAGAAGGAAAATCCGAAAAAAACGGCCTTCATGGAATACCGGGAAGAGGAATGGAGGCACAAAGGGAAGCGGCTCGTCATACAGCAGAAATGGGCTCCCCTTTCCCGGGTCTCCCCGCTCCTCATCAAGGCAGTGCTCATCGCAGAAGACGATAAATTCTGGTCTCACCGCGGTTTTGATATTGATGCCATGCAGAAGGCCCTCGAGAAGGACCTGAAAGCGAAGAAACTGAAGTTCGGGGGGAGCACGATCAGCCAGCAGCTCGCAAAAAATCTTTATCTGTCCCCTTCAAAAAATCCCCTTAGAAAGATAAAGGAAGCCGTCATCACATGGAGGCTGGAAAGAGCCCTCTCCAAGAAAAGAATCCTTGAGCTCTACCTGAATGTGGCGGAATGGGGGGAAGGGATATTCGGCATTGAAGCCGCCTCCCGCCATTACTACGGCAAACCAGCCTCAACCCTCAATGCAGAGGAGTCTGCGCGCCTTGCCGCGGTCCTCCCAAACCCAAGGCGATATAGGGCTGATGGCACTTCCCGGTATGTAGAGAAACGTACCCGCATTATCTATGACATCATGGTGAGAAGAGGGATTGTGATACCTGAGTATGAAGATCTTGTGGGGGATTCCGGGAAGATTGGACATGAGGGTACGGATATGGAAAAAGGCATACTCGGGGAGCATCAGAATAGCCAAGCCCCACCAGGAGAGAATCCGGCGAGATAGTCTTATTCCAATTCGCATTCAAGATGACACTAATCTCTTCTGTCATTGCGAGCAAGTGACTCCTATAGGTAGCATGGGTACCATCAATGAAAGAAACTGTTTGACAGTCATCGCGAGGAGGCCCGGGACGACGTGGCGATCTCAGATCAGATTGCCGCGCTTCGCTCGCAATGACAAACAGAGAGTTTCTTAGGAGTGAAGCGATGCAATCGCAATGACTTAATTGCGAATTATTATTATAAACTGGTTTACAAGCGTTTATGCTGCGGCGTTTTTTGCCCTTTTCCTGTCGTTACCGTCGAGAATCATCTTGCGGAGCCTTATGGACTCAGGTGTTATCTCAACAAGCTCGTCATCATTGATATAGGAGATACACTCCTCAAGGGTCATATTCACATAAGGTGTCAACATTACTGCATCATCGGAACCTGAAGCCCTCATATTGGTCAGCTTTTTCCCTTTTGCCGGATTGACGATGATATCGGCCTCCCTGGAGTGTTCGCCGATAATCTGGCCTGCATAGACCCTTTCACCGGGGCCAAGGAAGAGTTTCCCCCTCTCCTGGAGGTTAAAAAGCGCATAGGCAACCGTAGTAGACTGCTCCATAGCAATAAGTACGCCCCGCGTTCTGTTCTTAATCTCCCCTGCATACTCATCAAAACAGAGGAATACATAGTTCATGACACCCATCCCCCGCGTTTCCGTGAGGAATTCGGAGCGGAACCCGAGGAGTCCCCTTGTGGGTATCTTGTATTTAAGTCTGGCCATACCGTTTTCTTGAATCATTTCGAGGATAATACCCTTTCTGCCCCCAAGATTCTCTATAACCCTGCCCATGTAATTTTCATCAACATCAACGGTCAGCTCTTCGTAGGGTTCGAGTCTTTTTCCGTCCTCTTCCCTGAATATTACCTGTGGCCTCGTGACCTGGAATTCATACCCTTCCCGCCTCATCTTTTCAATAAGGATGGACAGGTGGAGCTCTCCCCTGCCTGAAACCTTATAACCCTGTATATCTTCAAGTTCTTCCACCACAAGAGCCACGTCAGAGAGGGTCTCTTTGAAGAGCCGGTCCCTCAGGTGCCTGGAGGTAACATACTTGCCTTCTTTGCCGTAAAAAGGCGAGTCATTGGGTACAAAGCTCATGGATACTGTGGGCGGATCCACTTCTATACCCTTAAGGGGTACGGGGTTTAACGGATCAGTAAGGGTCTCGCCGATGGTAATGGAATCCATGCCTGCGACGGCAACAATTTCGCCTACCTTTGCCTCTTCGGTCTCGACCTTATCGGTCCCCTTGAATCGGTAGATCTTTGTTATCCTTGCAGGACGAACCGCTGTCCCTGGTGTTGCAACTACCACCTCTTTGTCGATATGAAAACTGCCTGAGGTAATCTTTCCTATAGCAAGCCTGCCCAGGAATGTAGAATAACTGAGAGAGCTGACAAGCATCTGAAGGGGTCCATCAGAATCTCCGACAGGGGCGGGAATCGCGTCGATAATCATGTCAAAGAGGGGTATCATCGTGCCTTTCCGTGCATTATGATCAAGGGTGGCGTACCCGTCCTTTGCAGAGGCATAGATGACCGGGAAATCAAGGATATGGTCAGGGGCATTGAGTTTTACAAAGAGGTCAAAAACCTCATCTACCACCCATTCGCACCGAGCCGCCGGTTTATCAATCTTATTTATCACTACGATGACAGGCAGATCCAGGGCAAGGGCCTTCTTCAAGACAAAATAGGTCTGGGGCATAGGTCCTTCCGCTGCATCTACAAGGAGAAGCACGCCGTCTGCCATTTTCAGGACCCGTTCGACTTGACCTCCGAAATCAGCATGACCAGGGGTATCAATAATATTGACGAGGTGGTTTTTATAAAGGAAGGAGCCATTCTTTGAGGCTATGGTAATGCCCCGTTCCCGCTCAAGGTCCATTGAATCCATAAGTCTTTCTTCTACCACCTGGTTATCCCGGAAAACCCCGCTTTGTCTGAACAATTGGTCAACAAGGGTGGTCTTACCGTGATCAACGTGCGCAATAATTGCAATATTTCTTATTCTGCTCTGTTCCATACTCCCTCGAATGTTTGCTGATGATACATCGACTGGATCCGATTTTGAACTATCAGTATACATTAAAAAGGGCTCAAAATCAATAGGGATTTTACTTCAGCCATCTATCGCCTGCAAATTCTATAATAGGACTGCCATTCTTGCGGGAAATGTTTTATAATGATAGAAATATGCTGCCGATATACGGTTAAGAAATGGAGATTAAATGAACAATGTTGCAATTTTATGGGATCTTGAGAATGTAAACCCCGGATCAGATTCCCTTTTTCTTGAGGGGCTTAACGAGTTTGCCGAGTCAAAGGGAAGGATCGCTACCGCGCGGGCCTACGGCAACTGGACCAATCCGGGCTTTTCCAAACTTGCCCCTTCTTTAACGAGGAGATACTTTTATCTCGTCCATATACCAAAGGGCAGAAAGAACAGCTCCGACATGGTGCTCGTTTCAGATACGCTTGAAATCATGAGGATACACGACCACATAGATACCTACATTCTTGTCACAGGAGACAGCGACTTCCGTTTTCTTGTCCTTGCCCTCCGCAGGGCGGGAAAAACAGTCCATATTGTCTGCAACACACAGAATGCGTCTGAAGACCTCCTTGCCCTTGCCGACAGTTATGTGGATTACAGGGAGCTGGTCCCTGGAGGTAACGACGAAGAATCGAATGAAAAACCTGCACAGTCAAGTGATAACAATAAGGCAAACCAGGGAAAGAACGAGGCGCAGACCCCTTCCATGAGCATAGAGGATTGGTTCCTCATCCTTGCTGAGGCAGCGGACCTGATGCTGAAGAAGAAGATCAACCCCGGCATCGGGTCAGTGAAGATACGAATGAAGATGCTCAATGCCAATTTCAATGAGAAAAAGCTAAATTTCTCCCATTGGAGCGAGTTTGTGGCAGCGGCAGTGAAGGCAGGTTTTGTCAAAATCGAGGGAAGAGGCCCCGAGGCCCTTGTATATCCTGTTCCAAGCGTACTGGAAAAACAAGGACCCCTCCAGCAGGCATTCAAGGTGCTCCTCGAAGTCCTTTCGGAACTCGACAGGGGTAAATCCCAGGCATATCATTCTTATAGGAGTGTAAACTCGAAGCTGATCGAGAAGAAGGTCTATTTTAATCAATTGGGTTTTGCCCAGTTCAAGGAGTTTATCCAGGCAGCAGAATCAAGGGGCCTTGTCGAATCACGGGTAGAAGGCCTGAAACACTCGGTTAAAAGGGCTGACCCAAACCCTCAGGCAAAGGTTATCGATCAGGATGGCGCTGAGTTCTAAAACCTCAGACGGGTTGACTTATACCATTTATAATTCAATAGTGTATTTTATGTCAGATATCATTGCGAGCAAAGCGAAACAATCTCATTACCTTAGATTGCCACGTCGCTACGCTCCTCGCAATGACTTGAACTAGAAATGGAATTAGTTCTCAACGAAACTACATGGGAACATCATCTTCCTCTATTTCAGGGATAAAATCATCTTCTATCTGTCCCTGAACGCCCGGCGCGGTTCTTCTCTCATCCCCTCCGCCACTTCCACTTCCCAGCATTTTCATGGCATCTGCAACGATCTCGAAGGTGCGCCGTTTTATACCGTCTCTTCCCTCATATTCACGGGACTGGATCTTTCCCTCTATATAGACAAGCTTACCCTTCTTCAGATACTCCCCTGAGATCTCGGCAAGCCTTCTCCAGGCAACAATTCGGTGCCATTCCGTCTTTTCCTGTTTGTTGCCGCTTTTGTCCTTCCGCGTCTCCGATGTGGCAACATTAAAGGTCGCAACTGCAATACCTTCCGCGGTATGACGCAGCTCCGGATCCGCCCCGAGCCTTCCGATGATGATTGCCTTATTTAAACTGGACATTACCTACCCCCTCTGTTTTTCCGATATAGTAAATACTCACACTAAAATTATAATAAATGGGGAAAAATGTCAACGAAGATAAAGAACGGTTGTCAAGCCAAAGTAGAAATGTCCGGTTTTTACCAAAGTAGAAATGTCCGGTTTGATCTTTGCTTTTTCTTTCTGCTTCATTGTTCACTTCCTTGTCTCCGCCGCCGTCACAGGGG
>PNOM01000068.1 GCA_013824835.1 Syntrophus sp. (in: bacteria)
GGGGTTTGTTTATGTAAATGGATTTCTCTCGCTAACAATTAATAGTTACCGATTTTCTTTATAAATAAAAAGGAGGGTTTCTCTTTCGGGAAACCCTCCTTTAAAATACCCTTTTCTTAAAAGGCAGTTCTACACCATGGTCGCCAGTTTTTCCTGGAGATTCTTTGTAAATGCCTTTTCCGTATCTTTTGCCTTCTGTTTCATTACCCTGTCGCCGAACATTGCAAGCTTTCCAACGATGGCTACATCGACTGCATAGGAAAACTCGACTTCGCCCGGAGCAACTTCCTTCAGGTTCAGAGAGGTTTTCTGTTTGAAGTGACCGAGTTTTGTCATGTCTTCGCCCTCGCCTTCAAACTCTGCGTGGGTCGGTTTCTCGACCTTCACAACCTTCGTTACGAATTTCAGCTTTACAGAGATAATACCTACCCTCTGTTTTACTATGCACTCGAAGGTGCTGTCATCAATAATCTTGACCGACTCTGTGCCTGGTATGCACGTCATGACGGTCTCCGGTTTCATCAGAAAATCGAACAGCTTTTCAATGGGCGCTTTTACGGTAAAACCGCCTTCTATAATCATAAAATCCTCCTGTCAATAGGGAAAAATATATTCCCTTTTGTGTTCTTATAACTTATCCTGAGCCTTCTCAACGAGATCGGCTACAGTCTGGTAACTCGCGTTACCGGGATTCGTCGCCTGCTGAACAAGCAGATCAGCATAGGATACGCCCTGTGATTCAATCCACTCCCGATGTTTTTTATCGCCGGTACCGAAAATGTGTCGCGCTACCTGCAAGCTAACATCCCATTGCTTTTTACATGCAGGACATTTAAAAGCCATAGTGTACCTCCTCGACTAATTTGTCTTATTTACCTGCTTTTTCTTTTTCTGCCTTTTCTTTTAAAGCATCAACGATCATATGGGGCCTGATCGGGCATTCTTTCATCTGTACGCCCAGGGCATGAAAGATCGCGTTCCCGATTGCTGCTGCTGTCGGGTTCGTGAGACCTTCGCCTGCTTCCTTTGCGCCGTATGGTCCCTCAGGCTCATAGGTATCGATATCATGAATAGGTGTCTCCGGCATCTCCGTTGCCCTGATCATCTTATAGTCAACCAGGTTCGGGTTCATCAGCTTGCCGTCTTCATAGGGCATATACTCAAGGTAACCGTAACCGGCTGCCATGGAGAAGGCGCCTTCCAACTGGCCAATAAGGCCCAGGTGGTTAATGGGCTGTCCACAGTCGTGGGCTGTAAGGCTGTCCAGCAGCTCTATCTTGCCTGTCTCCGGATCAATATCCACTTCCACTCCCTGCAGCATGTAGCTGTATGCAGGAGAGATCATGCCTTTTCTGTGAGGTGTATAGAACCCTCTACCAATAATTCTCTGACCATCTTTGCCGCGCAATGCAATCGTTACCAGCTCATCAAAGGGCATACCCCTCTCCGGACGGGCGACAATATGTACCCAGCGATCCTTGATATCAAGGTCATAGACGATGTTCAGTCCCATTTTTGCGTAGGCAAATTCAAGGAGCTGTGCCTTTGCATCTTCACAGGCCCTCTTCGTCGCATTACCGGTCATAAGGGTCTGTCGTGAACCCCATGCGCCAAGGTCAGCCGGGCAGTGGTCAGTGTCGCCTGAGTGCACCTTTATGTCCTCAACCTTTACACCGAGCGTCTCTGCAGCGATAATGGCCATCGTCGTATTGGAACCCTGACCGATTTCCGTAGCGCCTATGTGCAGCTCCACTGTTGCGTCCTGGTTGATCGTTACTACTGCTGAGGAGAATGAATAGGGGGTGTCAAACCAGTTAAAGATACCACCGGACATAAAACCGGCAGCCGAGAAACCGATGCCTCTGTTTGCAGGCAGTTTGCCCTTTTTGGCAATCCACTCTTTCATAACGGTAAATGCCTCATCGAGACCGCAACTGGCGATAAATGCCTGTCCCGGGACTTCGTAGCCGGCATAGTGGCCGTTCTTTCTTCTCATTTCGATGGGATCAAGACCTAAGTCTGCGGCGATCCACTCAAGCTGCTGCTCTGAACAGAACATTGCCTGAGGTGCGCCGAAACCACGCATAGAGGTTGACGGAAGGGTATTTGTGTAGACCCTGTAGCCGTCATAACGGTAGTTTTCCCAACGATAGGGGAATGAATGGAAGAAACCGGTGAGATAAAGAGCCGTTGCTCCCATGCCTGTGTAGGCGCCGCCG
Organism: Syntrophus sp. (in: bacteria); assembly: GCA_013824835.1. GTDB lineage: Bacteria > Desulfobacterota > Syntrophorhabdia > Syntrophorhabdales > Syntrophorhabdaceae > PNOM01. Next base: position 2,220 of record PNOM01000068.1, read on the forward strand.
TTACTTACAACCCTTGCTTCACGGGCACAGAAGGTGCCGTCTTTTTTGATACCGGTCCGTACCCAATAGTGCATGGGGGTCCGACGTTTTGTAGCAATGAAATCCTCTTCCCTTGTGTAGATAACCTTCACAGGTCTATGCAGCTTCATGGAGAGGATACAACTTGTAAAGATTGCTCCGTCAAGCTCAAACTTACCGCCGAAACCACCGCCGACATACTGAGCGATGACGCGGACATTACCTTCTTTCATACCGAGAACGCCGGCCATAAGGGCCTGCATGTAATAGGCAGACTGATTGGAGTGATATATGGTCAGCTTGCCTTCAGGAGTATAGCTTGCCACTGCCGAACGGGTCTCCATACACATATGTGCCTGGCCACCGCAGAAAAAGTGATCTTCCCTGATATAATCAGCCTGCTCAAATCCTGTCTCTACATCACCCCACTCAATGTGACGGGTAACGTTAATATTTCTCTCTACGCCTTCGTGAATCTCCGGCGCTTCTTTCTTCATTGCTTCATAAGGTTCATATACGCCTTCAAGAACCTCGTATTCTACCTCGATGAGGTCGAGTGCAGCTTCTGCGATCTCTTCGGTTATAGCTGCCACTGCTGCAACAGGTTCGCCTATGTAACGGACCTTCTCGACAGGCAGGATCTGCTCGTCGCAGAGTTCACTGTACCTTCTCCAGATACCCTGTTTCACGCCAAGGGTGTCTTTACCTGTTACGACTGCCTTTACGCCATGGAGGGCAAGGGCTTTGCTTGCATCAATATTGATGATTTTTGCATGGGGATGAGGGCTGCGCAGAATCTTGCCATAGAGCATACCGGGAAGCTTCACATCAAATGAATAGGTTGCCCTGCCCGTTACCTTCGCAATACCATCTATATTGTGAACGTGTGTATTGATAACGTGTAGTTTTTCTTTCGCTAGACTCGTGGTTGTCATAATGACTCCTCCTTGTACATACCTTTTGCCACCCGTTCAACAGCCCGGACAATACTGTTGTAACCCGTGCAGCGGCAGATATTTCCTTCAATTGCCTCTTTAACCTCTTGTTTCGTGGGGTTGGCGTTTTCCTTGAGCAAGCCCGAGGTGGTCATAAGCATACCGGAGGTACAGAACCCGCACTGATACGCGCCTTCATCCAGGAATGCCTTCTGGATCGGGGCCAGCTTCCCGTTATCTTCGAGCCCTTCCGATGTGGTGATCTCCATGCCATCGCACTGCATAGCAAGAACGGAGCATGCCTTTACTGCCAGATCGCCCACCAGTACGGAACATGCGCCACAGGATACGGTCTCACATCCCCTTTTTGTCCCCGTAAGGCCTATGTAATCTCTTATGGCCTCAACAAGAAGGGTTTTGGGATTTATATAAAGTTCATAATCCTGTTTGTTAACTCTCAATGTTATTATTTTCTTTTCCATATCGTCAATCCTCCCTCATCCTAATTTAACAGCCTGTTCCCAAGCCTGACGAGCCATACGCTTTGTCAAAACTTTGATCAGGTGCCGTCTGAATTCTTCAGAAGCATGGATATCGGAAACAGGATCTGCGTCATCGGCAGCAGCCTCGCCTGCCTTAACAAGGACGGCTTCGTCAAGCTTCTTGCCGACAAGGATCTGCTCTGCACTCTTTGCACGAACTGGAGTTACTCCGGCGTTGCCGAGGATTACTCTCGCATCAGTGCACGTACCGCTCGCATCTACTGTAATCTTTACCGCAACTCCTACTACTCCCATGTCGTTCTGAAGGAGGTTGAATTTCTTATAGGCACATGCAGTCTTCGGGGCCATGGGTGGAACCTGAACTTCGAGAACCATCTCTTCGTGATTCATGGCTGTCTCAAAAAGATCAGTGTAGAATTCTCCAAGCTCGAAAACCCTTTCCCCTGCCTTAGATCCGACCTTTATCTTTGCATCAAGTGCGATGAGCACCGGTGCAGGGTCGCCCGCTGCGTCAGCGTGGGCGAGGTTGCCGCCGATTGTTCCCCAGTTACGGGTTTGAAGCGATGCAAGCCTCTCTTCCATAATGGGAAGAACCGGATACTTCTCTTTGAGAAGTGCTGACTTCTCAATGCTTTTGTGTGTCGTGGTAGCGCCGATCTTGAGGCCTTCTTTATCGTCGTACTTAATGTAGTCCAACTCTTTAAGCCCTTTGATATCGATCAGGTAATCGGTAGCGATTAGTCCCTGGCGCATCACGATGAGTAATGACTGGCCACCGCAGATGATCTTGCATTCATCCACGTGGTCGGATAGCATTGCGACTGCTTCCTTGACCGTGCCTGGTTTGAGGTACGTAAAATCATGTATCATGCTTATCTCCTTTCCATAGTACTTTCTTCTCTGTCTTCAACGATTTCAGCCGCTTCGGACAAACCGGATTGTCCGGGAATTCTAACCTGTAGTTGTGGCGCCTCATGTCCATACTATCTTTACTTCAGTAAGATTCTCTTCTCTTTCTTCCAGATTTTTAAGTCGATTCTCGCTGTATACAAGTTCTGTAGGAAATTCAAACTTTAAATGGGTACATCCGTACGTCGGCTTCGGTTTTGTATGTCCGTTTTGATACCTTGCTGCGATACAGAGCTGGGAATGCCTGCCTATATAGATCGGACACTCTCGGCACGATCTGTTTGAAAAAGGACAGGCTGCTGTTACTTTTGCCATTTACTCACCTCCTCATTACTTTTTTCTATAATTCATGCTGCTTACAGTTCAAGGGGAACACTATTAAATCAAACAAAATCTCTCAACAATCAGAGGCTCTTTGTGCCCGTTTTCGCGAACCTCAGGCCGTGATTATACAACACTTTATGCCATTATTCAATACATTTATTAAATCGGTGTATACAACGGCCACAAGTGTATACTTTATTCACAAACAAACCATCGGCCACTCCGTCTCCTCGCCTATCTCCGGGCATTAAATTAAGAAACTGGGCGGCGCCTTGTTAGCCGCTGCCCAGTTTCTATTTCCATTAATTACACATTATTCATAACAATCTGAGTCAGACTCCTTCCTATTTCCAATCAGGCATAGGAAGTTTTTCAGGGGTTTCCCAGTCTTCCATCGGCTTCATCCACTCTGCCCGCTTCACAAACTCATCGTGGGCCAGAGGTACCGGCGGATGACATACCCAGAGAGGATCAAACTCATCCTTAATCTTGAGCATCCACTCATGGTAGTTCGGTCCATACATCGGGCCCGTAAGATACATGGGCTGGTGAGGACCTAATAAAGATGTATAGCAACGCTCCCTTATGTTCATTTTTGACGTCTCGAGATAGAACTGGTCAACACCGTTGGTGTCCTCATCCTGATCCCAATATACGAGGAACTCGGAGTATCCCTGGTGACCGCACTCGAAACTCTGGAACCATCCCGGATCGCCGTAATCAGGCATGAGGGGCGGCGTATATTTCTTCTTCGTGTCTGCGTAGAATTCACCATGTTTCGTGGCCTGAGACAGGGACTCGATGATATAATCGACTGATACGTAGGAACCGCACATAAGCCACATACCCGCTGAGTCTGCATTCTTTATCCAGGACTCGTCGAGAGGTCTTGTGGCCCGAGGCACTGCGCCGCATTCCGCCATAATATCGTTCAGGACGTTCTCGTCGTACTGCATCTGCTCCTCGGATGTAAAGCCGATAAGGAGCACGCGGACGATAAAGAAGTTCTTAATGGTCTCTTCATTTTCTTTGCCCCACAATTCCCAGAACTCTTCCTTGCATTCCGCCTTATTGATGGCGCGCCAGAAGAGAGGCACCTTTGTGATGGCGCCGGCGATCTCGGCCTTTCCTACTTCAAACATAGCCTTGATCTGGGCAGCCTTGTTGGGCACCTGGTAGTTAATCCATTTCACGCGGTTCGTGGGAAGCGCAAGTCCTGTGTTCGGTGAAATACCCGTAGGCACGAGGGGTTCCGGCTGGAAAGGAAGGGTCTTTATTGCCATTTTTGTGACAATACCAAGACAGCCGCGAAGCCCGGTGAAACCTCTTAAAAGCCCTCTCAGGTCCGGACCGGGTCCGTCACCCCAGAAGGGATCGTCGCCATTTGCGAGGGAACCCATCTTCACGATCTCGCCGTCAGGCAGAACAAGCTCGGTGCCGAGAATACGCCTGTGGGGAAGACCGATTCTGTGACTTAATGGAGACCAACCATCACCGATCAGGTTGGCTATTGCCGACGCCTGAGCGCCGCCGCCGCCGATTACCACATAGGCGCCCTTATTCAGGCACTCCTGCTGGATCGGAGAGTAAATCACGCCCGGACCCACGTTGATACAGAAGTGTTTCTCATCAATCTCAAAGGAGTTCATCCTCTTCATGTCAATAAGAAGCTCGTTCTCCACATGGCAATGTGACCGGGGACCATAGAATCCTGTTGCGTAGGGAACGTAAGGAACTTTATAACGGTTACATATTTTTACGATCTTCTGGACTTCTTCCGTCGTCTTCGGCATAGCCACTGCGTGGGGTATGGTGGTCATTACCCGTTCATAACCGAGGCCACTTTCGTATCCGCCCGGTCCTGACCGGTAGCCTTCACAAATCGCAGGGTCGTCGGAGATAAACCTGGAGCCAACTACCGACTCTATTGCATTATATGCTGATTTCACTATACTCATAGTCAACCTCCTTATATTTCAACTGCGGCAATGATAAGCTCCGCAATATCCATTACTTTCACATTGTCGCCATTTTCTTTGATTGCCTGGGCGAAATTGCTCTTGCACCACGGGCATGCAGCCACGAGTGCCTCAGCGCTCACATGCTTCACCTCTTCCATGCGATGTTTTGCAGACACGGAAGCGAGTTCCGGGAAGGCCTCTTTTGTGCCTCTCCCTGCTCCGCAGCAGAATGCATTCTCTCTCGTCCTCGGCATTTCAACGAATGTAGCCCCCGGGATAGCATTGAAGATATCCCTGGCCTGGGTATAAAGTCCTTTGGTGCCGCGTCTTCTCTTAAGTCCGGGCTCCACGCAACCCATCCAGCCTCGTGTGCCTTTCCATGGGGTCCAGGGATCGGAGAGTCTGCTCACGCCGCATGAATCCTGATAAGCGAAGCGCACATCAACAGACTGTGTCAGCTTCAGGGAACCGTTCTTGATTGCCGCATCGGCAAATTCGATGAGGTGAATGACCTCAAATCCGAGGTCGCTGGTAGCGATATCGAGAAGCTTCGGGTAATCAACTTTCCACGTACGGTAGCATTCAGCGCAGCTCGTTACCAGGGTCTTTGCTCCTGATGCCTTTACTGCCTCGATGTTACGTTTTGCCAGCTCCCGTGCTTCGTCAAGCATACCCACTGAAAAGATGGTATTTCCGCAGCACTGCTCATCAGCCATAACCATAAAGGGGGTTCCTGAAGCGTTAAAAATCTTCGCTGTAGCCTTGGCAATATCCTGATTCTTGTATGATGCGGAACATCCCGCAAAATAGAGCACATCTGCCTTTTCGGCGACCTTGATGTCCTTTGTCACCCATTTCTTTCTATTCTCGTGGGGAGCGCCGAACTGGTTATGTTTTGTGGCAATGTTCTTGGCAATCTTCTTGTGAGCCGGCATGGGGCCTGCGCCCTCCTCTACTGCCTTTACTCTCAGGGCCTCGAGGGTCAACCCGATTTCCAGGTCAAGGTTACGCTTACAGCCTACATCACAGGCGCCGCACAGGGGATCAGCGTAAATGATTTCAAGGAGCTTATCGGTCCATTCCAGTTTCCCGTCGAGAACACCGAGACCTATCCTGCACTTCCCGAAAGCACCGTAGGAATCAAAATCGTTCCAATAGTTGCTCGGGCACCGTACCGAGAAATTAACACCGGGCATATAGGAATGTTCGACCCAGTAGCAACCCTTGCACTTAATGCAATGGTCCATGTCATACTTAAAGTTATCCAGTTTTGTTATATCCAGACTTACTGGTGTTTTTGGCGTATCATAGCGATCACTTGGCATTGTCTCCTCCTTAAAAAACCAAATTTCCGGGGTTCATGATGTTCTTTGGATCAAGAACATTCTTCACCCGTTTTAAAGCTGCCGTATATCCAGCGGCCTTGTCAAAGACCATGGAAGAAAGGTCTCCATAAGGTCTCGAAAAGAAGGCCCCTTCGTTGAACAACGTCACAGATGCATCCTTGTACATCTCAGCGATAAGTGCCTTTTCGTTGGCATCATCCGGGTTATAGAAGAAGCTGAACTCAATCTGGCAGGCCCTGTTGTGCTCTATCGGCTGAATATGACTTCCGATGTCTCCATAGGGATAATCATACTTGGCAGCTACGAACTCCATGGCCTCCATGAAAATAGGGACACGGTTCGGTTTCGTGATAAAAAAGAGGTTCTGGCATGCGCCTTTTACCCCGTTCTTCCAGTACGGCAGATTGGTGGGCCACGGTTGTCTCAGGAGAGGCATCATCTTCCGGCCAAGGCCAGGGAATCCCGGCAGATTATCGGTAAGGCCCATCTTCGGAAACTCATTCTTCAGGATTTCTTTGAGGAAATTCTGCTCATAGGCAATCTTCTCTTCCGGTCTTCTCACAAGACCGCCGATGGTGAGAATAAGTGTCCATGGCGGTAGTTTTGCCCTGAGTTCGTCGTAATCATCAGGCATTGTGTCTGCTGCGATGGCAGCAAGATCAGAACTGTTAAGGAGGAGACATTCCTGGCCGATTCTCCTCGGAAGGATTCTATAGAGGAAATTCATGGCATACTCAAGGTCATCGACCGGTGCGAAGAATATCTTGTCTATCGTAGGGATAGTCTCAATCTTAAGGCTCATCCAGGTAACGATACCCATGGTGCCCTGGGCCAACTGAAAAAACCGGTAGAAATCAAGACCGGGTCCTGATGGGTTGGCGCCTCTCGATTGTGAATCAGGAAAACCATTCACGCTTGCAGAACCACACCTGAAAAGTTCGCCTGTGGGCCACACAACTTCGACTGACTGCATGGGCTCGCCGTAATCGTAGACAATATTTGTCGGCACTTCCCGCTCCAGGGTGTCAGTAAGTACGGAGCGATCACCGGGGGGCAGTAGCGGCATGATGACCCTGTGGCCTTTCTTTGCCAGTTCAGTGGTAAGCTGTTCCCATGTGACACCGGCTTCGAACCGTGCGAGACGGTTATCCGTGTCGATTTCAAGAATCTTGTTCATTCTTGACATATCGACTACAAGACCGCCCTGCTTCGGTATGGAGGAACCGTGAAAGTGCATCTTGGAACTCACGGGGACCACAGGAATATTCTTTTCATTACACCATGTAACTATTTTCGCCACCTCTTCGGAACTGCCAGGCCACACTACGGCATCAGGCAATCCCGGGGGAAGCAAGCTCTGATCTCGTGAGTATTTTTCGCGATCTTTCAGGCTTTCGCTCACATAATCCTTGCCAACAATCTTTGCTAGCTCATTCTTGATTTGCATTATACCTCCTTAGTTCTTAATCTTTTTTTCTTCTATTGCTGCTTGTTGACTCAACTGAAATTGATTACACATATATTTTTTTACCATGAGAACCCATAAAAAGTCAATATGTTTACTATCAATAAATTTACAATCAATATGTATTTATTTATTGGCATATCTGTTAATAAACTGGTATAATCCATCACCATTGTACAAAAACAACTACTAAGCAGGATTCACTGAGGTGAAAGGATGAGTATGAATTATCGAAGCGATTTGAGCGTAGACGAGAACGTTCTGATGGCTCTTGTACGGGCTGCAGAGATATTCAAGAGGGTTGTGTCAACTGTCTTCAGAAGGTATAATCTCTCATTTCCGCAGTATAATGTTTTGAGGGTTCTCGATGCTTCAAAGGAAGGTCAAAACAGGATTACTGATGTGAGCCGTATCATGCTCGTTCCTTACGCCAACATGACTGGTATTGCAAAGAGACTGGAAAAGAACGGCTTTATTAATCGTAATTCCGATCCTACAGATGAGCGGGTTACCATGCTCGAGATTACCCAGAAGGGAAAAAAGACGCTTGTCAAGATTGAAAATGAACGGGACAAGAACATGCTTGCCATGCTCCAGGGCTTTTCAGAACAGGAAAAGCAGGACCATCTCGACAGACTTAAACGACTCATCAAGAACAGCCAGCAGATCGGGTAATTCCAGCTCAATACCCTATCTTCATTGCCTTCCGGGCGCCGTAAAGCAGGCGGGGGAAGACATGAACCCCGGTATTACTTCACCTCTATATTCTTCACCCCCGACGGCCTCCATGCAGGTGATATGACCCGCGGGGATTCAAGCCTCCTGAGGTATGACCCCCACATGAGGCGGTGTTCCCCGTATCTGTTATTCACCATATCCATTGCCTCTATCAGGGACTTTCTTCTTGCTCCATCAGGAAACAGTGTCATCTGTCCCGTCTCTCTCACGAGATGGGAGAGACGGACCCCTATCAGCCGCACCCTGTCTCTCAGCCGTATCGTATCAAGAATCGACAGGGCGCTGCGGAATATGTCGCGGGTATCGTTCGTATGGGAATGGAGGGTAGTCTGTTTTGTAAAGGTGTGGAAATCGGTATATCTGAGGGTAAGGGAGACCCTTCTTCCCGTATGCCCGTACTGCCGCGCCCTTCTGCCCACCATCTCGCTGAGCTGGAGGATATACATCTCCATATCCTCCCGTATGTATATGTCCCTCGGGAGGGTCATGCCGTGTCCTATAGACTTCGGGTCTTCTTCGCGGACTGCTACGGGTCGTGCCCATATACCCATTCCCATGACCTTCAAACCTTCCCCTATAATGCCGAACCTCCGCCTCAGAACGCTTACGGGCGCCCTCCCCAGGTCACCGCATGTGACAATGCCCATTGTCTTGAGTTTCTCCTCTGTATGACGGCCGATCCCCCACAGTTTTTTTACGGGCAGTCCTTCCAGTAACGGCCCTACCCGGTCCTGGGGGACCCGCATCAGCCCATCGGGTTTTGCGAGATCGCTTGCAAGCTTGGCAATCAGGATATTCGGGCCGATGCCTACAGTACAGTTTATGCCGAAGCGGTCCTTTATCAGCCTTTTGAGGGATCGTCCTATTGCTTCCGCGCCGCCGAAGAGGTGCTCCGTGCCCGTCACATCAAGAAAAGCCTCATCAATGGAATAAATTTCAACATCCGGGGTAAATTGACAATATATCAGCCCCAGCTCCCTGCAGGTGTGGGTATATTTCCTGTTATCACCTACTACGAAAATCAGGCCGGGGCAGAGCTTTCTCGCCTCGTACACATTCATCCCTGTCTTTACACCATATTGTCTCGCTTCATAAGAGGAGGTGGTAATCACGGTCCTCTGTCCGGAACCGATAACCGCGATGGGTTTCCCCTTGAGGCGGGGATTTGTCTGTTGTTCCACAGATGCAAAGAAGGCATCCATGTCAATACATATAATGGTCCGCTCCATCCCCTGCTATGCCTCGATGTGCTCAAGTCTCCAGAGCAGCGACCGGGTATCAAAGGTCAGCTCATAGAGGGAATCTCCGTCAGTCACGGAAAAATGGAAGATATCCTTCTGCCCCTCCCTGGATTTCCATGTATAGGTGATCTCTTTCACCTTGATAATCCTCCCTGACCATCTGAACTGAAGGGGCTTCATACCCGCGGAGAAGGATGCGAGCACGCTTATGGTCTGTCCCACCTGCATCATACCAAGTCGCATTCAAATGCACATCGAGGCAGCGACGACGAGCCGACGTAGGCGTACACAAAAAAGTACGTCGGGGAGTGCGAGGAGGAGATAACAAAGATGTGCGACTGAAGGCAGCTTGATATCATATCCTGTTCCGTATAAGCCCTGTTACCTTGCCTATAACAGTCACCTCATCACGGCTGTACAGGACCGGCTCCATATCCCCGTTCTCCGGCTTAAGGATCACCTGTTCACCCTTGAACAAAACCCGTTTTACTGTCGCCTCTTCCCCGATAAGGACTACCCCTATCTCTCCATGGTCAATATTGCTCTGGGGCTTCACAATGACAAAATCCCCGTGGAATATGCCCGCTTCCTTCATACTCTCCCCTACAACTTTCAGGGAAAACAGGTTTTCAGAAGGGAAGAGGGATGTATCAACGCGAATATGGCTGTCTATTTCTTCAATAACGAGGGTCGGCGCTCCTGCCCTTATCTTTCCCGCTACAGGAATTATCCGTTCGCTGAGAAGCTGCAGCCCCATGATCTCTATGCCCCGGGACTTTGAAGGATTTATGCGGACATACCCTTTTCTTTCAAGGGATTGGAGGTGTTTTCGCGCCCCGGCCCACAGCACGCCGAAGTGCTCCCCTATCTCCCTCACTGTGGGGGGATACCCGTGCTGCCCTGTATAGTGCTTGAGAAATTGGAGCACCCTTTTCTGGGTTTCTGTAAGATCACGCATGATATACATTTGTATACCTGTTTATTTCTTTTGTCAAGGGAAATGGATTGCTTGACAACCTTCCTTTTAAGTATATACTTGTTAAGACTGGTAGTAAAAAAACGGGGGTGTTATATGGGAAATGATCTATCGTCCAGGGTTGAGACAGGCAAATTCCTGGAGGGCAAAAAAGGGTTAATACTGGGTATAGCCAATGAAAACAGCATCGCCTATGGTTGTGCAAAATCTTTTAATCTTCTTGGCGCTGAGCTTGCAGTTACCTATCTCAACGAAAAGGCCGAAGGCCATGTAAGACCCCTTGCGGAAGGCCTGAAATGTCCCATCATCATGCCTGTTGATGTGGAAATTGAAGGCCAGCTCGAAGCAGTCTTTGAAAAAATCACGCAGCTCTGGGGAAGGCTCGATTTCGTCCTTCATGGTATTGCTTCGGCCCCGAAAGATGATCTCCATGCCCGCGTTGTTGACTGTTCTAAGAAAGGTTTCCTGTTCGCCATGGATGCATCGTGCTATTCTTTCATCAAGACAGTGAGGCTCGCTGAGCCGCTCATGGAGGAAGGCGGGTCCCTTCTTACCTTGACCTATTACGGCTCAGAAAAGGTGGTGGGAAATTACAATATTATGGGACCTGTAAAGGCCGCCCTGGAAAGCACTGTCCGTTATATGGCTGCTGAACTGGGTCCTAAAATGATCCGGGTTAATTCCATTTCTCCCGGTCCCATATTAACACGGGCTGCATCAGGCATTGACCACTTTGATGAGTTGATGGCCCAGGCTGTTGCCCATGCCCCCGAACATCACCTTGTGACAATAGATGATGTGGGTGCTTTCGCCGCGTTCCTCGTGAGCGACAGGGCGAAAAGCATCACCGGCGGGGTGCACTACATCGACGGCGGGTACCATATCGTAGGGTAAATTAACACCCCATTGAAATTACCTGCAAAACAGGCAGATCAAGTTATACCATTTCTAATTCAAGTCATTGCGAGGAGCGTAGCGACGTGGCAATCTAAGGCATCGAGATTGCTTCGCTTTGCTCGCAATAACATCTGACATAAAACACACTATTGAATTAGAAATGGTGTTACTGCTTTGCCAGCATGATCCGTGCATCCGCAACGATACATCGCGTTTCATTGCAGATAACGGGGTTCAAATCTATTGAATCGACCGCTCCGTCGAATTCCATAGCCAGCCCGGAAAAGGCAAGGAGCATCCTTTTGAGTGCGTTCATGCTGATAGGCGGAGCGCCTCTGTACCCTTCAAGAAGGGGATGGGCCTTAATAGACTTCACCATGGAATCAATATCCCCCTCTCTCAGGGGGGCCATTCGTATTGCCACATCTTTATATATCTCTACTGCCGTTCCGCCCATACCCAGAAGAATGACAGGGCCGAACTGCTGATCCATTTTCATGCCCGCAATAAGCTCCATTCCTTTCAGGGTCTCTTCAACAAGGACGCCGCTGAAACCCTTTATTGTGCTCATCTCTGTAAAAACCTTCATAAGGGCCTTTTCATCAGCAACACCAAGGGCAACTCCTGAAACATCCGATTTATGGATTATGTCAGGCGAAACCACCTTTACCACCACAGGATACCCGATTTTATCGGCAAAATGTACAGCTTCGCCGGCATCTCTGCACCACATGAATTCTGTAACATCCATCCCTGAAAAGCTCAGTATTTCTTTTGCCTGGGGCTCCATTACCCAGCCCCTTTCCCTGGATTCTGAGAGCAGCGCCTTGATCTCTTCCCTTAACATGCCTTGTATCTCCTCATGGCTTCTGCCATATGCACCGCATCCTCTACGGAATGGGCAACAGGAATCTTATTCAGCATAAACCCTTCAATGAGCATTGAATATTTATCCACGTGGGGCACATACGCTATGATGGGCTTGCCTTCCTGCTGATGCACAAGGCTTATACGCGCCCCAAGGTCCATCGTAATGCCCGGCTGATAAGGAAGGAGGAGCATCATAATACAGTCTACTGCATCATTTTTACTGAGCAATCGCGCTGCAGCGACAAAATCATCATCCGTTGAGCTGCCCGTCAGATCTACGGGGTTAGTGAAAGAAGCGATTTTTTGGATTGCAGGCGATACAGCATCGCAAAGGGTAGTTCTTGTTTCTGTGCTCAGGGCAGGCACCTGAAGGCCGTGAAAAAAACAGGTATCGGTAGCTAAAGCACCATGCCCGCCACTGCTCGTAATAATACCCATTTTCCCTTCGATTGTTTTTTTGTAACAGCTCAGGGATTCAGCAAAGGTGACCAGTTCATATTCATCGGTTGCCTCCACTACCCCATATTGCGCCATCACTGAGGAGAAGACTTCATAATTACCTGCCATGGAAGCGGTATGGCTTTTTACTGCATTGGCTCCACTACTGGTTTTACCGGACTTAAGCACTACAACAGGCTTTCCGCACTCTGAAGCAGCGAGAACAAACCGCCTTCCCTCGTTCTCATCAAACCCCTCCAGATAGAAGGTAATCACATCTGTCCCGGGGTCATCCCTGAAATATTGAAGCAGGTCTGTTTCCCTGATCAATGCCTTATTACCGATACTCACTGCCAATGACAGCCCAACACCCTCGGATGCGCATTTCAGCATGTGGTCTACAAGAATGCCCCCGCTCTGGCTTACCATCGCCACCCTTCCCTGTTCAGGTCTTATAATCCTCTCACTGGGTATAAAAAAGGTATCAAGCAGGGGGGGAGCATAGACGCCAAGACAATTGGGTCCGATAAAGGGAAAATCTGCCTCCCTGGCCATAGATACAACCCTGTTCTGTAAATCTATGAGCCCGGTTTCTGCAAAGCCGCCCGAGATAATAACTGCGCCGCCTACCCCAGCCTCGATGCATTCAGCAATGACCATTGGCACTATTTCAGCCTTTGTGGCGATCACTGCCAGATCAATCCTTTTTGGAATATCCTGAATTTTCGCATATACCGTCTCACCATTTATGGCGCCGCCTTTACCGTTCACCGCAAAGGCTGACACCTGATAGCGCAAATGGTTTTTATTGTATATAACATTGGCCGGATGGGAATCGTTATTTTGAGAAACACCGAAAACCGCCATTGTTTCAGGTTTAAACAAGCGTTTAAGATCCATTCAATTCCTCGCTACATTATCGATCTGCGGCCATTATACCTTTCCGTGTCATACTGTTTTGCCACGTCAACAAGCTTCAATTTATGGAGGATCTCTTTCATGGGAACGCTTGTAATTTCACCCCGCACAAGACTTACCATGCGTCCGAAATCCTCGTTGATTATCATGTCAACTGCGGCAATGCCAAACCATCTGGCCATTAAACGGTCCCGTGCAGATGGCGTGCCTCCACGCTGCAAGTGACTCAAGATAAGATGGCGGGACTCAAACCCTGTCTGTTTTTCAATCTCACCTGCTACAAAACTTGCAATGCCTCCAAGGGAAGAATGACCGAATTCATCTACCTTGCTGTCTCTTAAGAATTCATGCTGTCCCGAAGGCTTCGCCCCTTCGGAAACAACAATAATTGAATAGTTTATCTCCCGGCCTTTTCGTTCCTGAAGAAGCTCACATACCCGGTCCATATCAAACATGTGTTCCGGTATCAGGATAATATAGGCGCCGCTGCACTCTCCTCCGTGGAGGGCAAGCCACCCTGCATGACGCCCCATTGTTTCAACAACAAAGATCCGGCTGTGAGAGCCTGCAGTGGTTCTCAGCCGGTCAATTTCCTCCATAATCACATTCACCGCCGTATCAAAACCAAGGGAATAATCTGTCCCCGTAAGGTCATTATCAATGGTCTTGGGGATACCTACTGTTTTGACGCCCAATTTGTGCAATTTATAGGCAACACCAAGGGTATCTTCTCCACCGAGGGCAACCACTACATCAATCCCGAGTTTTTTAATATTCTCAACAACTTTGTCGGACCGATCGTTTTTCGGACTAAAAGGGTTTGTACGGGAAGTCCCTAAATTTGTGCCACCATACCGGTCCCATGTTCGAACAATCTCCTGATCGAGGTGCTTGAGGTATCGATCACAACTCTTCGGATCGTCAGGATCAACCTCTACCAGCCCCCTCCATCCTTCTGCAATACCGATCACTTCAAAAGAAACAGACCGTTTCTCAGCGAGTTTCGAATCCAGCGCACTTTTTGTTACCCATTTGACCGCGCCATTCAGGCCGGGACAGTCACCACCACCAGTTAATACCGCTATTTTTTGTTTCATGACCTTCCTCCCTTATAAGTCAAAAAAGTTATCGTTGCACACAACGCCACAATTCTACACAATCCATGGGCATCTATATTCATGTTGCCATGCCGGTTGAAACAAGTCAATGAAAATGCGTCTGGAGTCTTCCCAGGGCATAAACTCATTCTTTTTTTGGGTTCTGTTTATCAGACAACATTTAATTACCTTAAAGTGGATGCCGGATTTTTTTAAACCCCTTGCGTCGGTTCTCCAAAGAGGAAATTTGACTCCTCCCTTTCGAAAAAGGAGGTTGGGAGGGATTTTCGAACAACGGTTTATACGTCATTTCAGTTATGAAAATGACCATTTGGCGGATTCACTCAAGTCTTCCCGAAAAACACCATGGCTGCAAAAAGCAAGAAATGGCACCGAGCCCTCCCAAGATTGCCCGTATAGCACCTACAACTCGATAAACAGGAGGAGATGTCTCAGATTATAAAACCCTGTGTTCTTTTTTTCAATGTAGCCTTTCTTTTTAATTGACAGAAACGAGATGATGAAGTAGAAGATGGTAAACTCTTTTCATCGCTCCTCTCCTTTCAGAACCCGCCTGCCTCACCTTGGCCGGGTTATGGCAGACGGGTTCTTATTCAACCTCATACATTTTAGGCTGTGTTAGAGCATGTCCTTCGAGAAAGGGCAGGCTACATTTGCCGGAGAAGCAAAAGAATGAATTCTTTTGAGGTATTGACCAACCCTTCCCTACAGCTCAATCCGAATTACTCCAAGAAAATTGGAAACATATGGTTACTCAAGAATGTCCCGTCCAATATCGGGGAGCATCTCAACCTGCCT
>PNOM01000069.1 GCA_013824835.1 Syntrophus sp. (in: bacteria)
CCCCCCTGAAGCAAGCTGCTATTCATCATCTTCTCTCTGTACTCGCTTTTTACTCTTTTTCCCTCGCTTCTGCATCCTCCGCAATAATCCGAAGAGGAGGCGTTTATTCAAATCTTAAAGACGCTGAAAAGCTTGTCGAGGGCTCCCTTTTCGAAATTTGATACCCTTGACAGTTCCCCGGCATCAAGCCATATGCCCCGGCATTCCGAGCACTCGTCAATTTTGGTTTCCTTGTACTCCACCTCAATGAGTTCCATTCCGCATTTAGGGCAGCTCATGTAGTGGAGTTCCTTGAGTCTGTCCTTTTCCGTGAGAGCAAGTACTTGGTGTTTTTCCGCTACAATCTGCCTTTTCTTCTCAAATTCCATCTTGGCAATGTACTCGTCTTCATGTTCTGTCGGCTTCATAAATACCTCCTGTTTAGATTGTGATAATTCTCTTTACATAAACGCGTGTTACATCAACCCCCATTCCATCACACTACGCGGGTCATTCCCATTTGAAACGCATCAATTCCAGACTATCCCCCAGGCCTTCGCCGCGGGCTGTAAAACTGGGCTCTTCGAAATGAGGCGGTGAGTCGACTATGTAGTTATTGTCCAGGACCTCCTTGATTGTATTCTCGCAGAATTTCGATTCAAATCCGAGCATTTCACCTATATGCATAATCATGCCTTTTCCCTCATCGTGTATTTCACGGTACTTTCTTATAAGCAACATGAGGTCCTTGTAATAGAGACTACGGTCTATCAGGGATACTCTTATGAAAACATCGCCTTGAGACACCATAGACACATCTGAGTCCATAACAATTCCTCCTAAGCAGGCAATCTTCTATGCGTTCGCACAAGAAGCTTCTTGGGGTCATCATTGATTAAAAAATAGAATTGCCACCCTAAACACTATATTCAGGTGGCGGCCCGGCCACTCTTCTTGCCTCCAGGAATGGTTTACATTCCTGAACCCTTGGTTTATGTTAATTATATTGTTTATAAGCATCCGGGTATATGAAGTCAACATATCCAACGCTTATCTTTCTCTTTTTCCATGAAACCTTTCCAGAAACCTTTTCCTCGACAAACAGCACCTTATCGAGGTCCTTGTCATTGGCAAGGCGAAGTAGGATATAATCCGCGAACGACCAACGCGGGCCTTTCCGCCGCACGGGTACGAGGGAGAAAGGGTGGTAGGACAAAGGGGGTGGATGAAAAGAAGAGACAAGCTGCCATCTCGCTGAAGAAAGATCTTGATCGGAGCATCAAGGATATTTGTGAGATCGTGGGCATCTCCCGCAATGCCTATTACAAGTATACCCGCTCTGAAGACAAGCCAAAAATGAAAGACCGGGGCACCCCCGATCTGAAGCCCACCGAACCACAACCCAAGGTGATGAAAGCAAAGCTTTGGCTAAGAGTGGAAAATAACAACAAATACGTTCGGGGAAGAAGCAGGGCGCGGGATGAGATAGAAAGGCAGGTGCTTGGTCAGTTCGGGATGGAAAAACCCTTCAAGGATGGCGATGAGTATATCCTTTCCATTCCTTACACCACCGACGAAGGGTTAGAACGGACAATCTACGACGATATTTACGCTGAAGCAGAGAATATTGCGGATTACCGGAAAGGTTTCACTGAAGGTGACATGGTCTCAATGGAAGATCCTGAGAAGAGATGGTAACTCTAACATTCGAGTCCGGAGGGCAGTTTTATTGTGGGCCGATCCCTTATGGCCCCAAAATGAAGGAATCGTTGTCGTACCCCATATAGGGAGTAAAAGAGGTATGGTAGAAAAGTGGTGGCGGATTTGGGAACCATACACCTTCTTGACAAATAGCCAGTTTTCCCTGATAATGATGAATACATACATGATGTATCAAAATAATGAGAACTAAGAGAGTTGTATGCATCAGATATTAAAATCCAGAAAACTGGACAATGTATGTTATGAAATCCGCGGCCCCCTTCTGATGGAGGCGAAACGCCTCGAAGAAGAAGGGTACACGGTTGTCAAGCTAAACAGCGGCAATCCACCGGCTTTCGGCATCAATGCGCCGGACGAGATAATCCATGATGTCATTCTCAACATCCGTTCAGCCCAGGCATACGGCGATTCGAAGGGACTCTTTGCGGCGCGCAAAGCAATTATGCAGCGATGCCAGCTTGTGGGCATTGAAGATGTGCAGATTGAGGATATTTACGTAGGCAACGGAGTGAGCGAAATGATCATGATGGCAATGCAGGGGCTCCTCAACGACGGTGATGAAATGCTTGTCCCCTCTCCCGACTACCCTCTGTGGACAGCAGCCATCAATCTGTCCGGAGGGAAGGCAGTCCACTATTTCTGCGACGAGGCATCCGATTGGAATCCGGACCTCAAAGATATGGAATCAAAAATCACATCAAAGACCAGGGGCATTGTAGTAATTAATCCCAACAATCCCACAGGCGCTGTTTATCACAGAGATGTTTTACTCAAGATAGTTGACTTAGCTGAAAAACACGATCTCATAATATATGCCGACGAGATCTATGACCAGATCCTCTACGATGGCGCCAAACATATTCCGCTGGCTTCACTCTCAAAAGACATCCTCTTCGTCACCTTTAACGGATTGTCAAAATCGCACCGGATTCCGGGCCTGAGGGCAGGGTGGATGATAGTAAGCGGCAAGAAGCATAATGCTCGCGATTATACAACAGAGGGGTTAGATACGTTGGCAAATATGCGCATGTGCGGCAACATGGCGGCTCAGTTTACCATACAGACAGCGCTCGGGGGTTACCAGACTATTACTGAATTGATTACTCCCGGCGGAAGGCTCTATGAACAGCGTGAGGCCGCCTATGAGTCCTTTAAAGCCATACCCGGTATTTCATGCATTAGGCCGATGGGCGCACTCTACCTCTTCCCGAAAATCGATGTGAAGAAATACAAAATCCACGATGATCAGAAATTTCTCCTCGACTTTCTCCTGGAAAAGAAAGTATTGATGGTGCAGGGAACCGGATTCAACTGGAAAGCGCCGGACCATTTCCGCGTTGTCTTCCTGCCGACCGTTGAAGAGATCAGGTCTGTCGCTCAACGCATGGCAGACTTTTTGAAGGAATACCGCCAAGTCCGTTAGGAGGTTGGGAACGCTCATTAACTGACATTACAATTGAAGTAATCAGACACTATGGGTAATATGAGAAAAAGGCACATTTATCTTCCAATGATGTTAGGAATGCCAACCCCCTCCCTGGTAATCTTTATCTTGAAATATTTATCGGTCATGTTTCCCCGGTCCGTTTAGTTGTGAGCATTATCGAGAGGCAGTTTGCAAAGGGGGAGAGCTTATTTCTAATAATGGTGTTCGGGTTTTATACTTAATTGTATACCACGGAGGTAGGAAATGAGAATAATAGTGTGTTGTGTTATAGGACTCTTTTGTTTGTCCGCAGGTATTGGATGTGAAAGAACTGATAAGGCTGTCGAAACGTACAAAAAAGTGCAGGAGGATGCAAAGGGACGGGCACAGGAGGCCAAGGAAGATACCCAGAAAGCTATGGAAAAGAAAGCTCGAGAGGCCCTGGGAACTCAGGACCGGAAAACTGACGACCAGCAGGATTAGGGGCAGGAAAAAAAGATTTTCACACACGCTAAGAGGGTTACCACAGAATCTGGATTATAAAGTACGGGAAATAATGGAGGATTTGCAAACAGAGTCGTGAGCGCAAGATGAGACCTGTCCCCGGCCTTCCAATATTTCCTCCGTTCAGTTATTTTGTGGGTGGTTTGGTGGTATATGTATATGGTTCGGATGATACGTGATTTTTAGATGCACCGGTGTTCCTGAAAACACGGGGCTATCTTGTAGGATGTGGTAGTTTATTCCTTTCTGCTCTTTGAGAATGCGTAGAAGATAAGACTTGATGCCATTCCGAGAAAACAGATCAGGAATGCGAGATGATAGGCATAAGGGGAGGCAGAATCAGCTTTTGTGCTAAAAACCTCTATAACCTTTCCCAGGAGGGGCATGAAGACTCCGCCCCCGGCTATGACAAAAAAGTTAATCCCGCCAATAACGGTTGCCGAGATATTCAGAGGGTAAAGATCCTTTACGTGGGAATAGGCGAGCTGCCCGAAACCGCTGAAAAAGCCGATCATAAAAAAGAGAATTGAATAGGCAGCGGGATGGATAATATTAAATATACCGGTGAGAGGGATCAGTAAAATACCGTAACATCCAACACCGAAAAGCACCGTCATCTTGATGGACTTAAATACCCGGTCCGCCAGATAACCCGCAGCAGGAGAACCGGCGATCATACCGATGGAGAGCATCATGAGCATATTACCTGTTTCTATAGAATTAAACCCTTTAATATCGATGAGATAGGGGCCGAGCCATAAACCCTGGAGCGCTACAAAGGTTCCATAGCGGAAAAAGGCCATTGCGCCGATTTGCCAGAAAGACAGGTTTCCCATTATAAACTTTGCAAGCTCCCGCACGGTCATGCCCAGGGTAGCGTGATAGGGCTGCGGGAGATGATTTTCTTCCGATGCGGTATTTTTGAGTACCCAGAGGGCCAGAAAAGAAAGTATGGTTGTTGCAGCTCCCGCACAGATAAAGGTCATTCTCCAGCCTATAGTCGTTGCAAGATATGCAAGGGGGGAAGTAGCAAGGACGCTTCCCACGGTGCCGATGGAAACAATAGTCCCGGAAAGAGTTGAAAACTGTTTTGGAGGAAATCTCAAGACAAAGACCTTGAGCGCCCCCATAAGACCCGATGCCATGCCCATTCCTATGAGGACCCTTCCCAGGAATGCCATTGACACAGTATGGGCGGAGGCAAAGATAAACGCACCCACTGCCCCGGTTAAAGAAAACAGGGTAATTACCTTGCGGGAGCCCATTCTGTCCAGGAGAAAGCCCATGGGAATCTGAAGCAGTGCAAAGGAATAGAAAAATGCTCCCCCTAACGCGCCAAGACTTTCGGCATTCAACCCCAGATCCTTTACAAGATCCGGAGCAATGACGGCATTTGATACACGATAGAACATGGAAAAACTGAATAAGGCTGATAAAACAGAAAAGATGAGAAGAGATTTTGTTTTGACGGCATATCCTCCGTATGTTTATTGCTGACAACAGATAGCGTAACTATAATGGATTTTTCCATTATCTCCAACAAGTTCCCGGGCCAACTTGTGTTCCAGTGAATCAAGGGGAGTGTCAATTCGTATCATAACATATCACTTCTGAAGTTCCTTCCAATCATTTTTCACAAATTCCAGTATCGTTTTTGCCCTGGAAGAATAGAGATGGATCCCGCCCCAGTTTGGCTGTCCGATTATTTTTTGCATGAGGAGCCTGTCTTCATCGAACCATCGAGGGAGTGCACCGCCGAAAAAGTACCCTTTGTTTCGGAGAATATGGACAACTTCGCCGATCCATGGCCATGAGGACTTGAGCCACGCCTGGATTATCAGGACGTCCCGGTTGAGGGCAACACCTTCTTCCCTGCTAAAAGATTCTTCAAAATCTTTTCCGGCCTCATGGACTGCAATGCGGGCCACGCGGGCAAAATCGAAGATTTGAACGGTTGTCTTTGTTGGTTGTCCCGAGGGTAATTCGCCGGTTGAGGGAAGAAGCTTTCGCCTGTCATCGAAGCCTTCGTAAATATACCGGAGATAATCACCGTATCTGTCAGGGACATACACGGTGTGGGGTTTCGGGATAAATGTCCGGAACATGTTAATGGCTGATACCCTGCCTCTGGCACTCTGTTCCTTCTCATATGCTTCCGCAGGCATGAGGTCTATCTCGATGGCAGCCTCGATGTACTTAAAGAGCACTGCTGCCCTTTGTGTATCCGTATGGTTGCAGACATTCTCGCAAAAGGCAGCTTCCAAACCGGGGAGCGTTGGTGCAATGCGGACTACATGGCGGGCCAGGAGACCGAAAACAGGTGTATTCCGGTATTCCGGCAGAACAAGGGTCTGGCCGAATTCATAAAGCGCCTTATTCGGTGAAGAACGATAAAAGGCCGTGTAGCCGATAATTTGGCCCGATTGAGTACGGGCGACAACAGGGATGTTATCCTTACTCTCGAGAGCGGCGATAAGTTGTTTCGGGTCATAGACTATTTTTATTGGATATGCATCTCCATAGACCTCGGTAAAAAGAAGAGCAACCCCCTCCGCATCGGCAGGTTGAAGAAGTTCAAACCTGTAAGAACTGTTCATTATTTGATCACCCGTGTAAATCATATTTTTAAAAACACTGCCATTGTTGGTTTAACGTAAACCGTGCGTCAGAAATGCTATACCATTGTTTTTCTATCAGAAAATAAAGAGCAATGCAATATGTTAAACAGACTATGTCTTTTCCTTGACAACCGTGGGGGAGTTACGTTTGAATGAAAGAAATGAACATAACTGATCCAGAACAGCCTCTCAGCTCCCTTTCTGAGGACGAACTTCTCCGCTACCATAGACAGATCATTATCCCCCAGATCGGAGAAGAAGGACAAAGGAAGATAAAAGGCGCAGGGGTTTTTGTTGCAGGCGTTGGCGGTTTAGGATCAATATCTGCGTACTATCTCGCTGCAGCAGGAATAGGGCGCCTGAGGATTGTTGACCGTGACAGGGTTGAGGCTGGGAATCTCAATCGACAGATCATGCACTGGACAAACGATATAGGGGCCTACAAGGTGGATTCCGCATCAGAGAAACTGTCGAAGCTTAACCATTATTGTCACATTGAATCCATCCAGGGAGAGATGAGAGAAGACAATATTGTGGAATTAATCGGCGATTGTTCCATTATTGTTGATGCAACGGATAACCTGGAAACACGTAAATTCCTTAACCGGGCCTCTCTTCAAAAGGGTATCCCCTTTATTTACGGGGGTGTAGACCGGTTTAACGGCATGATTTCTACCTTTGTGCCCGGTGAAACAGCCTGTTTTGAGTGCATTTTTCCCGGCGCAGCAGGAGAGAAAAGGCCCATTGGGATTATTGGCCCCACGCCGGGGATCATTGCATCCCTTCAGGCATTAGAGGCAGTAAAGATCATCCTTGGTTTAGAGGGGATTCTGAAAGGGAGATTGCTTTTCTTTTCAGGAACTGATATGACTTTTAGAGAGATAAGGATAGACAAAAACCCTGAATGCAGGATATGCAATACTGTGGCGATAAAGGAGTGAACAGCATGGAAATCGAAGTGATTCTTAATGGTACAAAGGAAAAAGTGCCTGTGGATACGACAATTTCCCAGTTGCTTGTCCTCGAAAATGAAAGAGACAAACACGTTGTGGTGGAACTTAACAACAAATATGTATTCCTTCAGAAGTACGAAACGACAGTTGTTTCTGATGGAGACAGGATTGAGTTTATTAACCCTGATTTTGGTGGTTGACCCTTATTCCAATCGGAATTAATCAGATTATCCTCAGCACCTTAGCCCCTCTGATCTTACCCTCTTTAAGCTCAATGAGAGCTCTGTTTGCATCTTCCAGGCTGAATATCTGGACCTCAGGTCTGATGGGGATCTCCGCTGCGAGCTGCAAAAACTCCCGCACATCCTGCTTTGATACATTGGCAACGCTCTTTATCTCTTTTTCAAGCCAGATATGACTGGGGTAGTCAATAGCGAGAAGGGATTCCTTATCGACCTCCTCCTTCCGTATTGCATTAATTACAAGCCTGCCTCCTTTTTCGAGGTTCTTCAGGGCTTGCACGACAGGTCTCCATACCGGTGTCGTGTCAATGATCGAATGGAGTTTTTCCGGGGGATCATCGTCAGTGTCTCCTGACCAGAAGGCCCCAAGTTCTATGGCAAAGGCCCTTTCAGCCGCGCTCCTTGCAAAGACAAAACATCGGGAGCGGGGAAACTTGTGTTGCGCCATTTGAATCACAAGATGAGCGGAAGCACCAAAGCCGGTTAGACCCAGGTTCTCACCATTTTTCAAACCGGTAAGTCTCAACGATCGGTACCCTATTGTCCCTGCGCAGAGGAGAGGGGCAGCCTCTTCGTCGGAAAAGATTTCAGGGATTCTGAAGGCAAAATCTTCTGTAACGGTTGTATATTCCCCATAGCCTCCGTGGACATCCCGTCCGGTAGCCTTAAATTGATCACAAAGGTTATCATTGCCTTCTTCGCAGTATTTACATTTCCCGCATGCAGAATGGATCCATGCCACACCCACTCGATCGCCCGTAGTAAACTTCGAGACCTTGCTTCCCGTCCGGACAACCCTGCCTACTATCTGATGGCCAAGCACGATAGGAAAGAGGGTAGGGGGGGTTCGTCCCTCTATTTCATCAAGTTCAGTGTGGCAGACGCCGCACGTTGAGACCTTTATAAGGAGCCCGTTATCCTCTTCTATCGGCACAGGCATATCAGCAAGGCTCAGCGGTGTTCTGTTTGTGCTAAGTTGGGAAATGTTATTCAATACCATAGCTTTCATACCGTGTGCGGCCTCCTTCTTCGCATGCATTTTATTAAAAAATATGCTATATATTTCGCAAGAAACAACCCTTAATTGTATTGACAAAGCATTTGGTCAGCATTTACTATAACTCTTATTCTCGGGGTTGTCTACAAAGGAGGTTTACATGAAGATCGGAAGGGCAGTAATAAGCGTTTCAAGCAAAGACGGCTTATCAGAACTCGCATTATTCTTGAAAGAGAGCGGTGTAGAAATATTGTCCACCGGGGGTACAAAGAAATTTCTTGACAGCATAGGGGTGAACCCCATAGAGGTGAGCGCTTATACAGGTTTTCCGGAAATTATGGATGGAAGGGTAAAAACACTTCACCCCAAGGTCCATGGAGGCATTCTCAATATCAGGGATAACGCGGAACACCAGAAGGCAATGGAAACTTTGAGCATAAAGCATATTGATATGATTGTCGTAAACCTTTACCCATTCAAAGAGGTAATAAGCAAGGGATGTACCTTCGAAGAGGCGATAGAAAATATCGATATAGGGGGCCCGTCCATGATCAGGGCAGCAGCGAAAAATCATAAATTCGTCACCGTTGTGGTTGACCCTGATGATTATTCTAAGGTCATTGAAGATATGAAGGCCCATAATGGAGAGACAACGGAAGATCTCAGATTTTATCTTGCAAGAAAGGTCTTCTCAATAACCTCCGATTACGACAGCGCCATTTTTAAATATCTGTCAGAAATAAAACGGTAGGAAAGGGAACGTATGAAAGTCCTGATAATTGGAAGCGGCGGCAGAGAACATGCATTGGCATGGAAGATTGCTCAATCCAGCATGGTTGAATCCATATTCTGTACGCCAGGGAACGGGGGCATTTCCGAGATTGCCGATTGTGTTGATTTGAATGTAAGCGACATTGATGCGCTTCTACGTTTTGCAAAAAAAGAGCGGATTGAGCTGGCAATTGTCGGCCCAGAGAACTCCCTCGCATCAGGCATTGTGGATGTTTTTGGCAGAGAAGGGATCCCCATATTCGGACCATCCATGAAAGGGGCACAAATTGAGGCAAGCAAGGTTTTTTCGAAAGAACTTTTGACTGAGTACGGAATACCTACAGCCCCCTTCAGGTCTTTCCGTCAATATAATGATGCACTTGCACACATACAAGCCATAACTCCTCCCTATGTGATAAAGGCAGATGGCCTTTGCGCGGGAAAAGGTGCATACGTTATCAGGGATCAGAATGAGGGTGCCCAGGTTATTCAAGACCTGATGGTTCACAAAATTTATGGTGATGCAGGGGCAAGGATTATCATAGAGGATTTCCTGCCGGGCATCGAAGCGTCCTATCTTGCCTTTACTGACGGCACAGATATTCTCCCTATGGTTCCTTCTCAGGATCATAAACCCCTTCTTGATAATGATAAAGGACCCAATACGGGCGGCATGGGCGCCTATACACCAATTCCATTCATAAGCAAATCTATGGAGGAAGAGATTAACGCAAGGATTATGACGGGAACAATCAAGGCCATGGGTGACAAGGGCATCACCTATAAAGGCGTCCTCTACGGTGGCCTGATGCTGAAAGATTGCAGCCCCTATGTTATCGAGTTTAATGCGAGACTGGGTGATCCTGAAACCCAGCCGCTGCTCTTTAAGATGGAGAGTGATATTGTACCGATCCTTCTTGCCTGTATTGAAGGTAAGTTGTCAGATATTAAGGAGATAAAATGGAAGCCCGGTGTTTCAATATGCGTTGTTATCGCATCAAAGGGTTATCCGGAAAATCCCGAGAAGGGAAAGGCCATAAAAGGGCTTGAGTATCTAAAGAGGCAAAAGGATGTGGCGGTATTTCATGCAGGCACCAAAAAGATTGGGGATACCTTCTATACGTCAGGAGGAAGGGTTTTGGGTGTAACTGCCACAGGTGAGACATACAGGGATGCAATAAAAAACGTATACGATGCAGTCTCATGCATTGAATTTGAAGGTATGTATTTCAGAAAAGATATCGGCAGCAAGGCTTTGAAAATTACTGAAGAGTAGGGGGTGTATACAATGAGTAAAGAATATAATATTGCAGTAATTCCGGGGGATGGCACAGGCCCGGAGGTTGTCGCGGAAGGCATTAAGGTACTGAACGCCGTATCAAGCCGTCTGGGTTTTACCTTGAAGTATACAGAGTATGATATTGGTGGTGAAAGATACAAAAGGACCGGGGAGACCCTTCCGGACAGTGTACTTGAAGAATTGAAACAGTACAAGGCGATATATCTTGGCGCCATTGGTCATCCTGATGTAAAGCCGGGCATCCTTGAAAAGGAGATACTTCTAAGGACAAGGTTTGAGCTTGATCAGTATATAAATCTTCGCCCGGTAAAACTATTCGAAGGTGTGGATACACCTCTTAAGAACAAGGGGCCTAAAGAGATCGACTTTGTAGTGGTGAGAGAAAATACTGAAGGACTTTACACAGGCGCTGGGGGCGTACTAAAAAAAGGCACCAAAGATGAGGTCGCTGTCCAGGAATCGATAAACACAAGAAAAGGTGTAGAGAGATGCCTCAGGTTTGCCTTTGATTACACAAAGAAGAGAAATAAAGAAAACAAACTTACCCTGTGCGGAAAAACAAATGTGCTCACCTATGCCTTTAATCTCTGGGAAAGAGCATTCTATGAAGTTGCAATAGAATATCCGGGCATCACTACAGATTATGCACACGTGGACGCCACCTGTATGTGGATGGTAAAGAATCCTGAATGGTTTGACGTGATCGTTACCGACAACATGTTTGGTGACATTATCACGGACCTCGGCGCTATGATTCAGGGCGGCATGGGGATTGCCTGCGGCGGCAATATAAATCCTGAAGGAGTATCAATGTTTGAACCGATCGGTGGTTCTGCGCCGAAATATACAGGTAAAAACATCATTAATCCCTTAGCTGCAATTCTTGCCGGAGGGATGCTTCTTGAATTTATAGGGGAAAAAGAAGGAGCAGACCTTATTGAAAAGGCGGTACAGAATGCAATAAAGACAGAGATAAAATCTCTTGATGCGGGTAAAATGGGTATGGGCACCCGGGAAATCGGCGATCTTATTGCAAAAAGCGTGTTAAGTATTTAAATACCGTTATGATTTAACTCTTTCAGTTTTTTACTCAGGGTATTTCTGTTAATACCTAACAGCTTTGCGGCTTGAGTGACATTATTGTTCTTGAGCCGCATGGCTGAGTTAATAAATATCTTCTCAATAGTCTGATGGATATCAAAAAGTACATTATCATCGTTATTATTCTTTGAACACAACAAGTTGTCGGCAATATGTTCAAGTTTTACCTCAACAAGTCTGTATATCTTTCCTGTATCATTATCGATATTATGATTGTACAGAGGCATCTCTAACATGTTTTTCTCTTTATTTTACTAAATAGATTTGTTTTTGTAATCCCCCTCGATGTGAATGAGCTAAGTCTACAAAAAGCAGTTTTACTTGTCAAGGGCAATAATGTTTTTTTAAAAAAAAGTTATAAATAGCTTAGTGCTGATAAGAGATATTATGTTAACTATTATAAATATCCTTATTTGATAGACATCCATAAGGACACTCCCCCTTGTTTATCATGTATTATTTGAAAGAGATATGTTAACGCTTAACATTATTGTACATCTATGACACTGCCTGAAATCCACCCTTCCTTGTCTCCATATAACAAAATTTTGTACCATTTTGAACCATCCTGGGCAAATTTTTCATCAAAAATATTGATTTTTTCATCTTGAAAAATTATTGCAATACGTGGGTAGTTGATACCGGGAGCACTCCTGATATTTCCTGCATAAGCAACAACAATCGCCCTTTTCCCCTGATTAGATATATTCAATACCTTGCTGCTCTCTTCCCCACGGTCAGCAGGAATCGCTTCACTTACCTCTTTTTTTATGGACTCATCTTTTAACGCCTCAATATCAAAAGCACCTTCTTTTCCTTGCACAGAAGGTGCTTCAGGTGCCTTTTGTATTTTTTGTATTGTCTCTTTTACGGTTTCCCTCTTCTCAGTAAATGGTCCGGATGCCATATAGTAGCCTGCTGCCCCTGTAATGAGACAAAGAATGATTGCTATAGCTATAAAAACCGGTCTCTCATGGACAGTCTTCATATCCCTATCAACCATAGGGGTTGTGTTGAGGCTTGCTTCTGAATAATTAAGATGTTTCCTTGATTTCTTGCTGCCTCTCTCAACAAATGAAACACTGCTCAACGCAGGCCCCTTCTCAGGCTCCTGGTCCTCTTTTACATAGGGGAGACTCTCCCCCTGCCCTGACATAGCGCTCATAGCCTTTGAGACCTCTTTAAAACCAATTTTATTTGCAAAGTTTGTATAACCAACAAGGAGAGAAAGGTCTGCGAGGGCGATGACCGTTCTCGGCGATCCTTTTGAATATTTATGTATAATCTCGAGGGCGTCATCGTCAAAAATATCCCGACTTTCCACAGCACCCGCCTTTTTGAGCCTGTGCTGGACAAGCTCCTTTGTCTCCTCAGCCTTCAGGGGCACAAAATAGTACCGTACCGGCAGTCTTTGCCAGAACTCCGGCATACCCTTGATGGTATGCCATAATGCCCTTTGCCCCGAAAGGATAAAGGTATGAAGATATTCGTTGTTATGGGTAATATTTATAAGTATTCTTAATTCCTGCAAAATATCGGCAGCATCGCACAGCATTTGTCCCTCATCAACGACAATAATGCTTTTCCCGCCCTGTTCTTTTGCTTCAATTAACGCATTCTTAAGGAGAGTGAGATTCTTTAACTTATCTTCTCCAACTGTCATACCCGTTATTGAACTTGTGATCTGGGCTATCATCTGAACAGAGTTGAGGGTAGGATGGTCGATAAAGGCGTGTCTGAAGGCATCACCGTATCGTTCTTTCATATCATTGATGAGTTTTAAAAGAAGGGTGGTCTTTCCGAGCCCCGCATCTTCAGATACAATAAGAGCCCCCCCTTTCCCCGTATTAATTGCGTATTTCAATCGCTCAAAACATTCAAAGTACTGTCCCGTTATACACATCATCCTGCTGTCAGGAGCCAGATGAAACGGGCGCTGCGTTAGTCCCCAATACTCAATATATTCTTCGATCATGGTTTGCAAAATTTGTCCGGGACAAAACCGATTTTTATTGCGTCCAAACGGCTTCTGAAAATAATCTTATTTTTATCAGGAATTTTTGCTACATTTTTACAGGACGGCCTATGGAGCGTATAGGTCCTTTTGTTTCCGATATATGAGCTTTCAGTATCCTTCTTCTTTTCCTGCCAGATCCCTCTCTCCTCTTCCATGGCCTTTTTCTGATTGCTTAAAAGAAGATCCTTATACTTTGTGTTGGGAGGTTTTACCACTGCTTTTGCACACCCCTGTTTTACGAGTTCACCATTTACAAAAAGGTTCTTGACAAATACATAGGCAAGGAGCCTTCCGCGATTGTCTTTTTTTTCCACATCAAATTCAAGACGAACCTTCTTAAGAAACACCAGTTTTTTATTCTGCCTTGTTGATTCCCTTGCAAAAAACTCACCTCCACTATCTTTTACATATATCTCAGGAGCGTCAATCCCTTGATATTTCACGATATCACCGTTTTCAAGCTGGATAGTATCACCGTCTATCACCTTTCTTACTACATACTCTCTGCCATAGGAGGTGACGCTGATCAGGAGGATGCACATAAAACAAGCAATTATAATGAGTCGTTTCATAGAATAATGATTTTACACCATTTTTGCAGCGCGATAAACAATTATCCGGCAATTCTCGGTGAAAATGAACATAGACTGCCGCGTTGCTTCGCTCCTCGCAACGACAGTTTATGAAATTCTTTATTATCATTGCGAACGAAGTGATGCAATATCAAGCAGTTACAGATTTAACAAGAATTGCTAACATTTTAATTGAGAAAAAAGGCCGTTCAACGAAAAGAGGAACGGCCTTGGCACAACAAAAGCAGAGCCGGCGGATTTCCGCCGGCTCTGCTCATATGTTACAAATATTAGCAGGTAACCTTGAAGATCATGGATGCACCTGTGTCGCCAGCAGCGCAACCGGTCCAAAGGCAGTATCCGCCGCCGATCATTGCAGCTTCTTCGAGCATCTCGGCGATGATTCTGCCGCCAGTCGGAGCCTGGGGGTGACCGTATATCAGAGATGAGCCGTAATTGTTCATCATCATGACATCAATGCCCATCTTTTTGGCAAAGTTAAGGTCATTTGTGGTAAAGGGGTTGTGGCTCTTTATTACCTTCATGTCGGTAATCTTGAGGCCTGCATTGGCGAGAGCCATCTGGGCAGCCGGAACGGGTGCCGAAGCCATGAATCCGGGATTAACCCTGGAGAATCCAAAGGAGACGATCTGGATCTCTACACCCTTATCTGCACTCAGTTCTTTTGCCTTGTCGCGGGTTGTAACGATAAATCCGCAGTTACCATCTGCAGGAAATGTCTGGGCGCCGAAGCTATGGATACCGCCTGGCTCCGCAGGTCTCAGCTTGGCAAGGCCTTCTGCCGTTGTAGCGGTTACGCCCTCATCCAACTCGACCAGCTTGGTTCCCTTTTTGCCGACTTTTACTTCTGCGGGAAACATGTATTTTTTCTGGAACTCGCGGTCATTTGCCTGTGACATCATGTACTGTTCGTAACGGCGAAGCACTACTGCATCGGATTCCTCTTTAGTGAATCCCTCTATCTTTGCTACGTTTTCTGCAGTTCCAACCATCTTTGTGGGTGGGAATACATTGGGGTCACTGTTGAAGTTATCCATAAGCCAGTTCTCATGGATGACTTCGCCGCCGGGGCCATTCGGGTTCGGCCAGATTGTGTGAGGACCATTTGAGGTACGGTCAGACATAAGACCGAAACCTACTTCAATCTGTCCTACTTCTACTGCTACTGCAGCGAGATTAAGGATTGTTGTGGATGTTGTACAGGCCTGGCTGACTAAAAGGCCGGGCAGGTTCTTCTTGTTGTCTGTGAGCATACCTGCTGCCCAGTTGTGGCTATAAAACAGGTATTTCTGGGCGATGGAGGTTCCATAATAGAGATAATCCAAGATTGCGGGATCGATCTTCTTTTTCTCAAGAAACCATCTCCGTGCTGTTTTTGCGCCCAATTCAATTGAATTCTCATTTGCCATACTCCCCTGCCAGCGGGTAAAAGGCGTTGAATAATATCCGTTGAAAGGGATATATGCTTTGGTAAATGTGCTCATGAATAAACCTCCTAACATTTATTTTGTATAATCAAGATGCGTCATTTCATATATCTATATCTCATTTAATTCTACTTGCCCTTATAATTTGGCTTTCTTTTCTCTACAAAGGCATTAATGCCTTCCCGCCCATCTTCCGATGTAAATGCTATAGAAAAACAATCCATTTCAAGGGTAAGACCGGATGCGAGATCCATATTAAGGCCGCTATCCACACATCTCTTTATCAGGGCCAGCGCTGCCTTCGGTTTTGCTGCCAGCTTCCTGGCCATTTTCATGGCTTCTTCCATGAGCTTGTCTCTCGGAACAACCTTGTTCACCAGTCCAATCCGGTACGCTTCTTCGGCATTGACGTTATCGCCTGTAAAAAGCATTTCTTTGGCCTTTGCCAGGCCTACAAGTCTTGGAAGCCGTTGTGTTGCCCCTGATCCCGGCATGATACCGAGATTGATTTCCGGTACGCCGAAAATCGCGTCTTCGGAAGCAATTCTGAGATCACAACAGATGGCCACTTCACAGCCGCCACCAAGGGCCAGGCCAAAGACTGCTGCAATCGTCGGTTTTTCTATGCCGGTTAACTTGTCAAAGGTTCGCCTTGGTGCGCTCCAGAGGAAATCAAGGGTCTCAACCGCAGTTTTGCCCATCACATCCTTCACATCCAGCCCTGCTGCAAAGGCTTTGTCGCCTGCGCCCGTGATAAGTATTGCGCCGATTTGCTCATCCTTTTCCAGTTCGCTGATCGCGTCATATAGTTCAAGGTAGGATTTTACACTCAAAGGATTTACAGGAGGTCTATTCAGCTTGATTATCCCTACAGGAAATTCGCGTTCAATGATCAATGTTTCATAACTCATGTATACCTCCTTGCTCCGCCTTATTTAGAGTAGTCGTACCAACCCTTACCCGTTTTTCTGCCAAGCAGACCGGCTCTCACCATGTTCTTTATGAAAAGTGGGGGATCCCATTTGTTCTCTTTCGGCAGTTCTTTGTAGAAATAGTCCATAACGTGGTAGTTGATGTCGATACCGGTAAGGTCCATCAATTCGAAGGGGCCCATCGGGTAGTTGAGGCCGAGCTTAGCTGCCTTATCGATATCCTCTTTCGAGGCAATACCCTGTTCGTACAACTTAATAGCCTCAATGGCGACAGCAATCATGAGCCTGTTTGCAAGGAAGCCCGGTACATCTACCTTGACTTCCACGGGTTCCTTGCCCAATTTCCTGGCGAGGTCAATCGTTGTTGTCGTGGTCTCGTCGTTTGTGCTTATGCCACGAATGACCTCTACAAGCTTCATAAGAGGAACGGGGTTAAAGAAGTGCATGCCTATGACCTTGTCGGGCCTTTTCGTAGCAGAGGCAATCTCAGTTATCGACATAGAGGATGTGTTTGAAGAAAGGATCACCCCGGGCTTTGTAATTTCATCAAGCTCTGCAAACACCTTTTTCTTAACAGCCATAACTTCAATAATAACCTCAACGATAAAGTCGGCATCCTTCATGGCGCCCATGTCAGTAGTGCCTTTAATTCTGCCCATAATGGCATTCTTGTCATCCGCCGCCATCTTGCCTTTTTCAACAGACTTGGTCAGGAATTTATCGATGTTCTTGATACCGCCTTCCACGAAACGGTCTTCGATATCCCTGAGTATTACATTGTAACCTGCCATTGAGGCTACCTGGGCAATCCCGTTGCCCATAACGCCTGCACCCAATACTCCTATGGTCTTAATTTCCATGCACAACCTCCTGATTAGTGTATTTTTTGATAATTAAAAAATTCACAATAGTCATAACTATAATTATATACAACAGGTTGTACAAAATAATCAACTACATTTGCGACAATATTATTCCTTTAATATCAACCCTCCCTTTCTGTTGTATATTGTCTCTGCAAGATTGGCTACCTGGCTTCTTAAATTAAGCATATACGCCCCTTCAGGTTGCTTGGGGCTA
>PNOM01000070.1 GCA_013824835.1 Syntrophus sp. (in: bacteria)
AAAGCTGACACAAAATACTTTAATCCTATTTTCAGCCGCCGCCCTGATGATACTTTCATAGTTTGGGAATTCCTGCTGGGCATGAATTCCGTTTTTTTTCAGTATCTCAATGCAGGCATCTCCTGATTTCACACCTACCGTAAAACCTTGAAGGGATCTGATATCCTTAATACCGCTGATGTCTTTATGAAAAAAGATCGGAACATCTAATGTCGCATAGGGTTTTGCGTAATCGTATGTCTTTGAACGTTCCTGTGTAAAAAAGAACGTATCGATAACATCGAATATGTCTTCAGCAATGGATTGCTTCGCTTTTTCCCAGTCCATGCCCACAAGTATTACCTGTACCCCTGTCTTTTTTTCCCACAAAGCCCACTGGTCAACAATGATTCCCTGTAAAAGATCCTTTTCGTCACGGAACACATAAGGCGGATAATTGTCATCTGTAACCACCTTAACGGTGCCGATATTTCCGAAATTGACAGGTTCCTGTGCATCGGCAGAAGGGACGGCAAAAAGTGCGAGCAACATCAATAGAATGATCACCCGTCTTTCAAAGAGAGAAGTTTTTTTCATAGGTCATCCAGAATCCATTCATCAATGGAATTATGTTATTATACTACACATTCCCCTTTATGGATTAGAATTCTGCAAACACTTGCTTAATTATGATTTTGCACGCCGGAACTGTCAGTAAACGTCCCGGTTTATATCGTCATTTTATTGATTTTATGCCTCTTTTCAGTGTAGATTAGACCATCATTACTTCGGAGGAAATTATGGAGAAGGTGTTTAGCGGGATACAACCCACAGGAGAAATACATATAGGCAATTATGTCGGGGCAGTCCGGCATTGGGTAAAGCTTACTGAAACATACGACTGCATCTTCTGTGTAGTCGACTATCACGCGATCACCGTTGAATATCCCCTTGAGGAGATGAGAAAAAGGGTCCTTGAGACCGCAATAGTCCTGCTTGCCTGTGGTCTTTCGCCGGAAAAATGCAAGATTTTTGTCCAATCCCATGTCCAGGAACATACAGAGCTTGCATGGATTTTCAACTGTGTTACCCCCATCGGCGACCTGGAAAGGATGACCCAGTTTAAAGATAAATCAAAGCAGCACAGAGCAAATATTAATATTGGGCTTATGGACTATCCCGTGTTGCAGGCTGCAGATATCCTCATATATAAAGCCGGGTTTGTGCCTGTTGGTGAAGACCAGGTTCAGCATGTTGAACTCTGCAGGGAAGTAGCGCGAAAATTTAATTATCGATTCGGTGAACACTTTCCTGAACCCAGGGTTATTCTTTCCGTTGCACCCAGGATCTTGGGTGTAGACGGCACAGGGAAGATGTCGAAGACTATGCAGAATTACATCGGTATCCTTGAAGATGAAGCAACCATGTGGGAAAAGGTAAGAACTGCCGTGACAGATGTGAACCGGGTACGAAGAAAAGACACGGGTAATCCGGACATCTGTAATATTTATACCATACACAGGGCCTTTTCAGGAGACGATGTACTCGATGAAGCGGCAAAGGGCTGCCGGTCAGCTTCCATCGGGTGCATAGACTGCAAGAAAATGTTATTCAAAAATATGTGGGAAGAGCTGGCCCCTGTTCAGAACAGGGCTAAAGATCTCCTTGCTAATCAGGATTATGTCATGGACGTACTGAGGGAAGGAGCCAGATCGTGCAGCACCATTGCAAAACAGACTATGCAGGAGGTACGGGAGGCCCTTGGCCTTCTGATCTGAAGCCTGCCTTCACTAATTATATACAGGGGCAATATAA
This sequence comes from Syntrophus sp. (in: bacteria), assembly GCA_013824835.1. Classification (GTDB taxonomy): domain Bacteria; phylum Desulfobacterota; class Syntrophorhabdia; order Syntrophorhabdales; family Syntrophorhabdaceae; genus PNOM01. The sequence continues at coordinate 1,795 of PNOM01000070.1, forward strand.
TTGATATGCCTGGACGGCGCTATTAGATATCTTTAACACTGTGGGCGCCGGAATATACTACAAACTGAAGAATCAGCACAAAACAGGGTTAGCGATGTCTTATTTATACCGGTAATCATTAGCATGGTAAAGGCGTATGATTACCGGTGTGGGTAGACGACGGCTTGGAGTGGAATGATTCAGATGGGGATGGGCTGTGAGCATCGTAGTCCGTAATCGTACTCAATGTACGCTGGAGGACACGAGCGCAGCAGGACGCCACAGATGGACATTCTCGAACAAGCCGTTGGCTGACCAGATGAATAGAGAAATAGTATGGGACTTTTGAAAAGATCGAAAATAAGCTGAGGACTTACTTCACTGTCTTTTGATTCGCTTGACTTTTGCCTGTATCTACAATAATCTTACTCCATGAAAAACCTCTCCATAGGCATGTTCGATTCAGGCATCGGCGGCCTCACGGTGCTGAAAGAGGTGAGAGCCCTTCTCCCTCAGGAACACATCCTCTATCTCGGAGACACGGCCCGCGTTCCCTATGGAAACAAATCACCCCAGACCATAACAAAGTACGCCCTTGAAAGCGCTATTTTCCTCCTCACCAAAGGGGTAAAGATACTCGTTGTTGCCTGCAATACCTCATCAGCCCTTGCATTGGATGTCCTCCAGAAAAAGCTTCCTATCCCGGTTTTAGGGGTAATTGATCCCGGCGCACGGGAGGCTGTAAGGAATACTGCAAAGAAACGGGTGGGGATCATAGGCACAAAGGCCACCATAAAGAGCGGCGCCTATGAAAAAACAATCATGAAGTATGCGCCCGAGGTCTCGGTCCTGTCAAAACCATGCCCCTTGTTTGTCCCTATAGTCGAAGAAGGTCTTGAGAAGGATATGATCGCCGAACTTATTGCAAAGAAGTATCTTGAGGATTTTAAAAAGGCAGATATTGATGCCCTTGTCATGGGATGTACCCACTACCCCATCCTTGAAGATGTAATAAGGAAGGTAATGGGCAAAAAGATTGCAATCATCAACACAGGCAGAGAGACCGCAAAAGATGTGAAAGAAACCCTCGAGAAAAGGGATATCCTGAACCCCAGAGGACGGGGGGGGTGCAACTTTTTTGTCACCGATTCACCCGATACCTTTAAGGAAATCGGCAGCCATTTCCTTGGAGAAAACATCAGGAATATCAAATTTCTTAAAAGCCTCGACTACAAAGACTTCCTGCTCTCTTCATGATCGTCCATGTTGCATTGCCGATACCTGTAGAGAGACATTTCTCATACTCGGTCCCCGAAAAATGGCAGCCCTTTGCATGCCTCTTTTCCAGGGTTCTTGTGCCTTTTCACAATCGAACCATTACGGGTTTTATAACAGGCATAGAGGAAGAAGATGCTGCCAATCTGAAGGAGATTCTTGAGGTTGTTGACATATTCCCTTTTGTGGGAGGCGCCCTCACCCGCTTATGTGAATGGGCTTCCCGTTATTATGTGACGCCCATGGGGCTCGTCCTCAAATATGCCCTTCCTTCAAGCCTCCAGATAGAAAAACACCTTGCAGTCAAAACAGCCGACGATACCCTCACCGGTCTTAATGACATGCCCCTGAAAAAGGCATATGCCTCTCTGGGTAAAGACAGGGTATTCGGGTACTTCAGGGATGGTTTCATAGAATTATATGACATCCTCGTAAAGAAACCCTTTTGCCCTACTGTTGAAGCAATAGCGGATGAAGGGAATCCCGTCAACTGCCTCTACATCGGCAGTGTATCGGACCGTCTTTCCTATTATGTATCCCTCATATCAGACTCTCTCCAGAGGGGAGAGAATGTGCTCATGCTCCTCCCTGATTATTACCTCATGGGGGATTATTTCCAGCGGGCTTTTCTCGAAGAATTCCCCGGCAAAGTGCTCTGGTACGGAACCCCAACGAAACTGAAATCAAGAATGGAGACGTACTTAAGAACAAGGAGCGAGGGCAGCTTCCTGATCATGGGCAACAAAGGCTGTGCCTTCCTGCCTGCAATGAACCTGGGGCTCATCATTGTTGAGAGACATGAAGAAGACCATTACAGGAACGAAGAGGGGTTTAACTTTAATGCAGCCCTTCTGTCTCTGAAGAGAGCCGAACTGGAAGGTATCCCAGCTCATTTCGGTACCGCATCCCCGTCCCTGGAAGTGTTCAAATATGGGTCAGACGGCCAATTCAGGGTCATACACGGGAATTCACCGAGGCTGAATACCCATACCGAGATCATTGTGGAAAAAGGCATAGGGTTCTATAACCCCCTGCCCGATGAGTTCGTGGAGGTTATAAGGGCCGGGGTTGAGAATAAGGAACGGATCGCCGTCTATACCCCGAGAAAAGACTACAGCAGCTATCTTCAGTGCATTGAGTGTAAAACCCTCTTTATCTGCCCGACCTGCAGCAGCGTCCTGAGCTACCGGAAGCATAAAGATAGCCTTTTCTGCACAACCTGCAACAAAGAGTTTCCCTACAATGAACAATGCTCCAAATGCGGGAGCAATCTTATCCGTTTTTCTCACGTCGGCGCTGAATTCCTTGAGGAACGGCTGAAAGGCCTTTTTCCTGATTGTCCGGTTGTTAAGATTACCGGGGAAACGGCAAAGAAGGAAATAGGGCTTTTACGAAAGATACCCGTTGGGTCTCCTCTCATCATTATCGGCACCCAGACACTTTCCGGCTTGTATGATGTGAAGGTGAAAAATCTTATCCTTGTCGGATGGGAGGAACTTTCAAGGATCAGCGGATACAGGGCATCGGAAAAGATGTTCCATACGGTAATGCATCTTCTTGACGCCCTGAATCCAGAGGTACTCTACTTCTGTATGGAGAGAAAAAAAAGGGTTAACCCTGCCCTCTTTCTTGATATGGAAGGGTTCTTCAGGGATGAGCTTGCTAAGAGAAAGGCAGTCGACTTTCCACCTTACACAAGGCTTTTTCTCGTTGAGGTCGAAAAAAAGACTGAAGAAGCCGGTGCGAAAATCATAAAAAAGATAATGGAAATATTGAGGGAGGAAGGCTATGAAGGACCAATCACAGGGCCTTTGCTCCAGAAAAAGGAAGAATATCAATGGAGGATACTGCTGAAAGGCAACGAAGAACCCCTGTACCGATCTCTCCTGCGCATATATGCCCTGCCTGATGTTCACATAGAGGCAGATCCCCTCTATCTGTAAACAGCCCACAGGTGATAAAAAAACGGGGTGGATTGCGCCACCCCGTTTTTACTATTCGATTATTCAGCTACTTCTTTTCCGGTGCAGGGGCTCCTGCTTTCTCTTCCTTTTTCTCTACTTTTGCCTTTTTCTCTATCTTCCTTGCAAGATACAATGCAACCATTTTACCGTCTTTCTCCATATATTTCCCGATAACCTTATCGCCTGCTTTTATATCTTCCATGGTATAGCCCTTTGCAAACTTTGCACTCCCTACATCAACGGTTATATCCCCTTTCTTGCCTTTCACGAGGATGGTTTTTGCCGCGACATCAATACTGGCTACCTCGCCGTCAAACTTTTTGGCTTTTAATTTCCCGGCCTTCTCTGTCTGGACCGGCTTGTCAGGCGCTACTGTCGGTTTGTCCTGTGCAAAAACCGTGGTCATAAATGCTGCGCTGATTATTGCTGCCAAAACAATCATTAGAGTCTTTTTCATATATATTCTCCTTTATTTAATTATTCAGCTTCATGGTCCAAGCATCTCATCCTTCTCTTTCATCTTTTTGACCTTGAACCAGAGTTTGTCATAGGGCATGTTCAGATATTTTGCCGCAAGGGAGACCTTACCCTCAGCCTTAATCATCGCCTTTTTAATAAACTCCTTTTCCATCTCATTCAAATCAAGACCTTCATCGGGAATTTCAAATTTCTCCAGGATATTCAGGTTTTTCTCCTGTCTTACCTCTTTGGGCATATGTTCCAGATCCATTATCTCTTCCTCGCACATAATGTAGGCACGCTCAATGATCGATTCAAGCTGTCTCACATTCCCCGGCCACTGGTATCTCATGAGGGTCTGGAGCGCATCGTTGGTAATGCCCTTTTTCAGCCCATGAGACTCATTCAGTTTTTTTATAAAATGTTCTACAAGGAGGGGCACATCGGTTATTCGCTCCCGGAGAGGCGGTATTGTAAAGGCAATAACGTTGAACCTATAGTAGAGATCCTCCCGAAAATTACCTTTCTTTATTTCCTCCTCAAGGTTTTTATTCGTTGCTGCAATAATTCTCACATCAAGCTTGATGGTCTCTTTCCCGCCAAGCCTTCTCACTTCTCTTTCCTGAATTACCCTCAAAAGCTTTGCCTGGGTACTCATAGCCAGGTCACCTATCTCATCAAGGAAAAGAGTACTTTTGCTTGCCTGCTCGAAAAGCCCCGTATAGCGTGTAAGCGCCCCCGTAAAGGCCCCTTTTTCGTATCCGAAGAGCTCGCTTTCGAGGAGGGTCTCCGGTATGGCTGCACAGTTAATGGCAAAAAAGGGCTTATTTTTTCTTGAGCTGTTGTAATGGATGCTCTTTGCAAAAAGTTCCTTTCCAGTCCCGCTCTCGCCATAGATAAGAACCGTGGAATTTGTAGGGCCGGCCTTCATGACAATTTTAAAAAGCTCCTCCATCCTCCCGTGGTCACCCACTATATTTTCAAGGTTGAATCTGTCGAAAAGCTGGTTCTTCAGCATAATATTGTCTTTCAGCAGCCTTACCTGGTCCATGGCATTATTAATCACCATGAGAAGCTGATCTTTCTCAAAAGGTTTTTCAAGGTAGTGAAAAGCACCGAGTTTTGTTGCCTCAATCGCAGAGGGTATCGAACCAAAGGCAGTGATGATGATGACATGGGTCGTCTTGTTAAAAGCCTTTACTTCTTTAAGGATCTCGGTCCCGTCAACATCAGGAAGCTTCAGGTCGGTAAGCACTACATCAAAATTGCTCCCTTTCAGGAGTTCCAATGCCTTTTTCCCGCAATCCGCGTCTTCTACGTAAAACCCGTCCTTTGTCAGGATAGTCTTGATAATTTCTCTTTGATACCTGTCATCTTCAACTACAAGGATAATACCCCTGTCATGCTTCATTATCGGGCACCCTGATGGTAATCATCGTTCCTTCGCCTGTTTTACTCTCTATCGATATTGTCCCCCCATGGGCTTCAACAAAGCGTTTGGTAATGGCAAGACCCAGACCCATGCCGAACTTCTTGGTTGAATAGTAAGGCTCAAATATCTTTTCCATCTCTTCCCTCTCAATACCTACCCCATTATCAGCAACAGAGATACAGGAGAAGACGCCCTCTTTACTGCACCCTATGCCAACCTCTCCTTTACCTTCAATAGCCTGTACCGAATTGAGAATAAGATTTAAAAGGCATATCCGCATATACTCCCTGTCACAGCACATAGGCTGGCCGCCGTCATTAACCGCCACCTTTATAACAACCCCGTCCTTCACCTTATCCTTCACAAGATCCACCGCCTCGCGTATCAGCCCCTCCGTCATAACCCACCCCTTGTTCAGGGTAATAGGCTTGCCGAGGAACAAGAAGTTATGGATCAACTCATTGACTTTGTATATCTCTTTTGAAAGATTATCCAAAAGCTTGATATACTCTTCCTTGTCCTCCGGTTTTCCTTCAATAATCCATTCTCTGATATGACCTATGGAGAGAGAGAGGAAGTTAAGAGGGTTCCTGATCTCATGGGCTATTCCGGACGAGAGCTGTCCGATAATGGAGAGCTGCTCCGTCTTCTTCAGCTTCTCTTCGAGTTCCTTCCTTTCACTCAGCTTATCCACCATCTCATTGTAGCTCTTTATGAGGACCCCTATCTCGTCTTTTCGTCCCCCGGCCCGTATCTTAACCAGTTCTCCTTCAGCAATCCTTTTGCTTGCCTGAGCAATCCTTTTAATGGGCTCTGTATACTTCTCCGCAATGAGAAGGCAGAAAATAGTGCCGATGCTGAAAGCGAAAAGAGTGCTCAGTATCCTTTTCAGGTGATTCTTATTGTGGAGCTGCTTATAATCATCAAGGACCATGCTGATATGGATATAGCCTATGTTCTGCCCCTTAATGGAAACGGGCATTATTACATTATAAAGCCTCTGGGTATCCTTCTTGATTTCATCCCCCATCCGCGCGGTGATGATGAGGTTCTTCTTTTTTCCTACCTTTTTCTCGGAAATCTTCTGTTTCGTCCCTATCTTCTTGGGGTCTGAACTGGCAATAACCTCGGAACTGTCGCTCAAGATCGATATCTCATTTATACCCTTCTTGTTCAGCATGTCTACATAGCTTTTCAACCGGTCCGTACTGTCGCCCCTGTAGGTCATCTCCTCAACGCTTATCTGAATTGCCTTGGTAATATCATCAATATTGTCCGCCACCTTCTCTATGATCTGCCCCTCTGTTCGTGAATAGATTATGGTAAGAGAACTTATGGAAACCACAAGGAGGAGAAGGAGAATAAGAAGAAGCTGTGTTCTAAGGGAAAGACTCCGATAGAGATTCTTTACGAAAGCAATAGATTTTTGCGCAAACATGATATCCTCTTTACTATATTCTCTTTTCCTATGAGGGGAAATACCTCTTTTAAAGGAGGACCAAATCGTCTGCCCGTAGAGAGTATGCGCAGGACCATGAAAACATCTCTTTTTGGAAGGCCCGTTGCCTCCTGAAATGCTTTCGCAATCTGTTCAAAAGATAAATCAGGGTCTTCAAGAAACCCCTGCGCTATATCAGCCATTTTGCCAGGCTCTTTTATTCCGGACAGAAATGAGATGCTCTCTTCCGTTATCTCGACTCCGTCAAAAATATCGAGGTATTCCCTTATTTCAGCCAGTGTCTTCACATTCTCCCGGAGAAGAGTTACCTTCTCTTCATATTCAGAGGTCAAATCAAGCTCCGCAAGGAGGGCGTCTATCGGTATTTTTCGTATATATTCCCTGTTAAACCAGAACAGCTTTTCCATGTCGAATAAAGAATCAGAGGCAGAGAGGGACTCAAAGGAGAATGTGTTAATCAATTCAGTCTCATCCATATATTCCTTTTTTGTCTTTCGCCCCATAATGCCTATATAATTGACCAGGGCCTTACTCAGGATGCCTATTTCGCGAAACTCCCTCACCTGGGTAGCCCCGTGTCTTTTGCTCAGGGGTTTCTGGTCATCTCCTGTAAGGAGAGAATGATGAGCATATTGAGGAGGAGCCTCATCAAAGGCCTGAAAGAGCATGATCTGTTTCGGTGTATTCGACAGATGGTCAGCCCCCCTGACTACATGGGTAATATTCATCAGCATATCATCGACTGTTACCGCAAAATTGTATGAAGGGGTCAATTCCTGCTTCAGGATGATGAAATCATCCACGTGATCTTCAGGAAAGGTCATATCACCGTGAATTTGATCCCTGAAGCAGATTGCCTTGCGAAAGGATTTAAACCTTACTACATGGGGCCTGCCTGCTTCTTCCATGTTTTCTGCACCTTCCTTTGAAAGGTCTCTGCATGTTCCATCATATCTCGGAGGTATACCTTTCTCCTGGGAAAATCTTCTCATATCTTCGAGCCGTTCTCTGGAGCAGAAGCACTTGTAGGCAAGACCTTTTTCAAGAAGGGTCTCTGCATAGGCCCTGTAAATTGCAGTTCTTTCCGATTGCCGGTAAGGTCCTTCATCCCAGACAATATCGAGCCATTTCAGGTCTTCCATAATAGAGGCATCGTAGAGGGCATCGGATCTCTCCAGGTCCGTATCCTCTATCCTGAGGATAAAAATACCCCCCTCTTTCCGTGCAAAGAGGTAATTCATCAGTGCTGTTCTTGTATTTCCCACATGAAGATACCCTGTAGGGCTTGGGGCAAACCTTACCTTAACCATCAGACAACCTGCCTATAGTATCCCTAAGACTTCTCAACAAGCGCCACCGCATGTGCTGCTATGCCTTCACCTCTTCCCGTAAAACCAAGACCCTCTGTGGTTTTGCCTTTTATGCCGACTGCATCCCGGTCAATACCCAATATTTCAGAGATAACACCCTTCATATCCTCTCTGTAGGGGTATATTTTCGGCTCTTCCGTAACCACTATTGTGTCAATATTTACGATCCTGAACCCTTTCCCCTTTGCCAGACTTGCAACATGAGAAAGAATTACGGTACTCCTGATATCCTTTATGGTGTCGTCCCTGTCTGGAAAATGGACGCCGATATCGCCCTCGGCAATGGCGCCAAGGAGTGCATCGCAGATTGCATGGATAAGGACATCCCCATCAGAGTGGCCAAGGAGTCCCAGATGATAGGGTATTTCAATGCCACCCAGAAAAAGTCTTCTTCCCTCCACAAGGCGGTGGACATCAAAACCTGCGCCAATCCTCATAGACAGCCTTTTAACTCAGCGAGCATCCCCTTTGCAATAATAAGGTCTTCCGGTGTAGTAATCTTTATGTTGTAGGGAGAGCCTTCTATTACCTTGACCTTTTTGCCCATCATTTCAAGAAAGGTTGCATCATCATAACCGAACAGTTTTTTTGCCATCCCTTCTTTGTAAGCCCTTGAAATAAGATCATATTTGAAGGTTTGGGGCGTCTGGACATGCCACAGAGAGTCCCTCTCCAGGGTTTTGACCACAAATCCCTCTTTAGAGATTACTTTAATAGTATCCTTTACCGGCAAGGCCGGGATAATCGCATCAAACATTTCCATGAGATAGATGCCCTTTTCTATAAATGAAGGGGAGACAAAAGGACGTGCGCCATCATGGATGACCACATTATCACAAGGGCCCTCTATTGCCTCAAGCCCGTTTCTTACAGAATCCTGCCTCAGCCTGCCTCCTATCACAATCTTCGTCAATCTGTTAAACCTGTAGGTTTCAAGAATCTCTTCCTGAATGACAGGAAGATCTTTCTGATTTACCACAAGATATATACCATCTATAGACCTGCATTCCTCAAAGACCTGCAGGGTATGGACAATAATAGGTTTATTGTCAAGGAGCAGAAACTGTTTATTCGTGGATGCCCCCATCCTTTTGCCTGCGCCGCCGGCAAGTATTATCGCGATACTCCTCATATGTTACCTCGCTTGTTCTTCAAGTTTATATTCAGAGGGAAAATAGAACTCTTTTTCTGCCTGTTCTCTAAGCTTTGCAAAAATCATCCTGCCCGATGTGGTCTGCAAAACACTTGTCACCACTATGTCTACAGATTTTCCAAGCAATTTTCTTGCATCATCTACTACAACCATGGTGCCGTCATCCAGATAACCTATTCCCTGTCCGTGTTCTTTCCCTTCTTTCAAAATCTTTATATTCATTTGTTCGCCGGGCAAAATGGCCGGTTTCAGGGCAGTAGCCAACTGATTCATATTGAGCACTTCGATGCCCTGAAGCTCTGCTACTTTGTTAAGATTAAAATCATTCGTTACAATCTTCCCGTTCAGTTTCTTTGCGAGGGCAATCAGTTTTGTATCCACATCCTGCAGTTTAGGAAAATCGTAATCAACGATTCTTACTTTAACAAGGGACTGTTTTTGCAATCTGTGGAGCACCTCAAGGCCTCTTCTGCCCCGTGTTTTTTTCACCGGGTCCTGATGATCAGCAATGTGCTGTATCTCATAAAGCACAAATTGCGGGATAACAAAAGCCCCCTCAATAAACCCGGTTTCGCATACATCTCCTATCCTGCCATCGATAATAATGCTTGTATCGAGGATTTTGACGCTTTCAGTACCTTCTATCTTGTCAAAGAGAGGAACCTTTGAGAGATCGATAGTCTGGCTCTTCTTTTCCCCGATTCGAAACCCCAGGTACCCCATTACCACGTACAAGAGGATATAGATGGGCAATGATATGGGAACATCTTTCATTATTGTTAAAAGGAGCCTTGCAACAAACAGGTTGGCAACAAGAAGGCTTATAGTAAGTCCTGTCAGGCTCCCGATAATGGTCTTTAACGGTATCTCCTTCAGAATTCCTTCTAATTTCAGGATTACGTAACCCAGGGCAAGGCCGCATATGGCGCCTATCCAACTGAGGAGGCTGCTTGCAAATATTTCTCTGAAAATGAAAAACCCTGTAACCGTGATTACTGCGACAAGTACAATCTGAACCAGTATAGTCAAGATTATAAACCTTACCCCTTATAGTTTTCGAGAAAAATCCCTTCGATCTCCTCTTCTATCTCTATTTCTTCCTTTTTCAAGGCTATGGAAAGCTCTTTTTTGATGAGATTTCTCGCTATCTCGAACATCTTCTTCTCGCCAAAAGAAAGTTCTTTCCACACCCTCAGGCTGTAAAGCTCCTTCAATACCATGGCAACCTCAAAAATGGAACCGCTCTTGATTCTTTCCATATATTCTTTATATCGTCTGTTCCAAGGCGCATTGTCATGGGCTGTGTTCTTGTCTTTGAGAATCTCAAAAACCCTGGCGACCTCGCAGGAATCAATGACACAGCGGAGGCCTGTATTATTTGCTCCCTCCACAGGAATCATTATCGTCATGTCAGTATCGAGGATACGCATAATATAAAACGCCTGTTTCATACCGGAAAATTCCTTCTCTTCTATAGAGGCAATTTTCCCTACACCGTGACCTGGATATACAGCCACTTCTCCAACATTAAACATTATTCCTCCAATTCATTATGTACCAGTTTTTCTTTTTTGTTTTCTTAGTTTACCATCTTACGGATAAATATTCAATAAGTAATCGTTTTCACATGGATTATCGCCTGTTTTAGATGCAAAAAGACCCCCTGTGTCAAGTTCAGGAAAACCATATTTGTTACACAAACTGTTATAAATATTAATCGAATGAAATCCGGTAATTATGCAGGTAGATGTTGTTTTTTTGACTCTCCAGTACAAACATGCTTTAATTGTAGACTGGAAACCGGCCTATGTGGATAGAATCATTGATTACCTGTATTGCGAGGAAGAAGAATTCAAACTGCCTCCAGTTCACATCCTCCGGTCCCCTGACCGTACCCCCTAATACGAGCAATACACCGACCCTCCTCTATATGCACGTCCCCTTCTGTGAAGAGCTCTGCCCCTATTGCTCATTTAACAGGGTCGTGTTTCAGGAAGGCCTCGCCCGGGCTTATTTTGATGCCCTGCGGAAAGAGATTATCCTTTATAAAGAGCTGGGCTACAGATTCAACGCCCTTTATGTAGGGGGAGGCACGCCAACAGTCTTGATGGATGAGCTTGCCCGGACAATAGAACTCATACAGGAGACCTATGGCGTATCGGAGATATCCGTTGAAACAAACCCGAACCATCTCTTTGCACAGAACATAGGCATTTTAAAAGGTTTGGGCGTAAACCGTCTCTCTGTGGGTGTACAGAGTTTTGATGACAATATATTAAAGGCAACAGAGAGATACCATAAATACGGCAGCGGCGAGGAGACCGCAGAGCGCCTCCGGTTTACACAGGGCGCTTTTGATACCCTCAACGTAGATATGATCTTTAATTTTCCCATGCAGACAATGGCTGTCCTTGAGAATGACCTCACCACGCTCATGGATCTCGGTGTTGATCAGGTGACTTACTACCCTCTCATGGTATCATCCTCTACGCAGAATATTATGAACAAGAAACTCGGGATCGTTGATTATGAAAGAGGAGGCATGCTCTATCAAAAGATCGTGGAGATGCTCACACCCATTTACCAGACAACGACTGCATGGTGCTTTTCGAGAAACAAGGCAATGATAGACGAATATGTAGTAAATTTCGAGGAATATGCCGGCCTCGGAAGCGGATCAATTGGTTATCTCAACGGCAGGGTCTATGCGAATACCTTTGATATCAGGGACTATATCAGGATGCTTAAGGAAAACAATATACTCCCTGTAACGGCAAAAAGGGATTTTTCAATAAAGGAAAGGCTCAGCTATGATTTTCTAATGAAGCTTTTCGGCCTGAGTCTTGACCTGGAAGCACTTCAGAAAAAAAACGGGGTAAATGCCTATCGCTACCTGTGGCCGGAAATCAGCTTTTTCCAACTCGTGGGAGGCCTTAAAAAACAAGGCAACATGCTTTACTTAACCCCAAAAGGACAATATTACTGGGTGCTCATGATGCGGGAATTCTTTATAGGGGTGAATAATTTCAGAGATTTTTGCCGTGGAGAAACAGGGATCAGTTAGGATGAGCACCTGTGTCGGGATATTCCACGCAAACACGCTCTTTCGCTCCAGCGGCTTCAATCGCTCGCGTTCGGCTTCGGAACTTTTACATATATGCAAAAAACCGAGCTTCCTCGCCTCACGACGGTTTGCTTAAGGATTATCCTGACACCATGCGCTAATGACTTATTTTAGGTAATTTTTAATTTACTATGATAATTCTGCCCTTCGGCGCTTCAATAAATCTCCCGATTATCCAGAAATCAAGGGCAAGACCCTTTGCTTTGCTCTCAAAGGCATGGAGATCGTCAGGATGGATCGCCATGAGCAGTCCCCCTGAGGTTTGAGGATCGTAGATAACATCCTCTATAAAGCCTTCGCCCTTGCCCTCTACATGAGGACCATAGAAGTCCCGGTTCCTGTAGAGTCCGCCGGGAAGCATACCGGACGCGGCAAGTCCTGCTGCCTCCTCAAAACAGGGTATTTTATCTTTAAAAAGTTCAACTCCGAGGTTCTCCTTTATCATCTCCTTCAGGTGGCCCGCAAGACCAAACCCTGTCACGTCTGTTGCCGCATGGGTTCTCACTGAAAGCATGGCCTCCGACGCCTTTTTGTTCAAGCGGGTCATTACCTCAATGAGCTTCTCAATAGAGTCTTCACTCACCATCTTTGCCTTGATGCCTGTATTCATAATACCGATGCCAAGGGGTTTTGTCAGTATAAGGACATCCCCGGGCAATGCACCTTCATTCAGGATAACCCTGTCCGGATGGACAAGGCCCGTGACTGCAAGACCATACTTTATCTCCATGTCATCCACACTGTGACCGCCCAAAAGGCTCACTCCTGCCTCACGGAGCTTGTCCGCACCGCCCCTCAGGATCGCTTTGAGTACACCCTTGTCAAACTGCTTCAATGAAAAGCAGACCATGTTCAGGGCAGTCTTGGGCACAGCGCCCATGGCATAGATATCACTCAGGGAATTTGCCGCTGCAATCTGACCAAAGGCATAGGGATCATTCACGATAGGGGTAAAGAAATCGACGGTCTGAACAAGGGCAATATCTTCTGTAATTTTATAGACTCCTGCGTCTTCAAACCCTTCAATACCAACGAGTACGTTCTCATCCCCGGGAATCTCAATACCGCATAAAATGTCTGCAAGGTCGCCCGGACCTATTTTAGACGCTCAGCCTGCGCCCCGTACATACTTTGTTAATTCCACATCCATGTATGCCCTGTCTCCTTTTGTTTTTTTGGTGTCTTAACTCTACCTCATAGACCTCCCCGCCGCAAGCAGCGGGGTATTATTCGTCATGCCGGACTCGCGGCAAACCGCGAGACGTGTATCCATAGCGATTCAAAAGCGCCCGTTTTCAGATGAGCGCTACTTCAGGAACCTCTTGTCCTCGATGATTTCAATGCCTGCGTAGTAACAGCAGTTCCCGCTTTTCAAATTGTTATCAAAAACCCTCATATTACCGTCCTGAAAGTTGATCCTCACATAACAGAATCCGCCGGGTAGTTCTGACCGCCTTTCTTCAACCACTACGCCCATGCCCCACCTTGTAAATCTCTTATGGACTACACGATCACCCACTCTTAAGTAAAGAGAATAATCCTTTTCCATAGAGAATTTTACTGCATATTTCCTGTTCACTGCAAGTCTAACGAACTAAATCCCAATATTCACAAGTATCCTCACCCTTGGTGTGCTGCCAGCCCCTTCAGGAATACCTCGGGGAGGGAGGCAATCTTTCTGGAGGCATAATTGAATGCAGTGATACCCGTTTCTGCCAAGGCAATAGTTTTCTGTCCTATTTTTACCCGGTGAAATATACGGAAACCGCTTCGCATCAACTCACCCACATGAGTGTCAATGGTGATCTCATCGAACATAAATGCCTCTGCTTTGTAGTTTATCACCATATCCGACATTATGCTGCTCGCCTTCCCATCACCAAAGTCCATTTCGCTCACGCCCATGGAATGAAACATGTTGGCTCGCGCGGTGCCCAAAAGGGAGACAAGGGAGTCATTCCCCAGGTGTCCGCCATAGTTGATGTCCCGTGGCTGGAGCGATATAGTGCAATGAAAGGCGTATTCCTTTTGTTCAAGCAGTTTTACCCGCGGCATCTTTAACCCCCTCGCCCATTATATAATATTTCCTGAGTATATCCTATTTCCAGAAACCGAAAAGCTCACAGGCATTCTTGAAGCATATCTTCTCCATAACAGCATCATCCTTCACCAATATCTGCAGCTCATCAAAGTTCCGCTTTATCCCGGGAACGCCCGGAAAATCGGTGCCAAAAAGATATTTATGACTGAATTTCAACATAGAAGGAAAATACTGAAGGAGGTTTTTCGGAGGGAGGCCCGATATATCAATATAGACCTTCTCGAACCTCTTTACCATAAATTCCGCTATATGGTACCAGAAGCCCCTGCCCCCATGACAGAGTATTATCTTCATTTCCGGAAAATCACTGATCACATCATCAAAAGTATATGGATCGGAGTATCTCATCCTGGCACCCTTAAACATGCTTGTGCCTGCATGAAACATTACGGGCAAACCTTCCTGCTCACACTTTGCGTACAATGGGTATAGTCTCTGATCGTTTGCGTAAAAAAGGCCGTGAATGGGGTGTATCTTGAGACCCTTTGCCCCGCCCTCAAGCTGTTCTTCAAATGCCTCAAATACATCGTGATGATAGTTTGGATTGATATTTGCTACTGGGATAAACTCGGGATGCCGTTTATGAATCTCTCTGGCCCTCTCAAAGGGCATAACCCCGGCAGTCATGGGGGAATACTCGGGAATCAGAATCCCTCCGGACACCCCCTCTTTCTTTATTGCGTCTCCGTACTGTTGCGGCAGCTGGTTGCCCGCATTATCGAATATCGCAGGGACATAAGGGCCTGTATCCATCCAGAGTCTTTTTGCCGGTTCGGTCCACTCAAACCTGTTTCCTACATGAATATGGACATCGATGAGCCTCATAATGTTTTTATATATTAAGAAACGTTTTAAATCAAGGAGATTACTCCCGGTCCTTGCCCACCCTCAGTTTCTCCCGAGTATGTGTAAACGTGTTTTCCATCCATTAACGTGCAGTAAATCCTTATATATCAAATGTTTATACACGATATCAGGTTTCAGTAGTATGGCGACATGTTTACTCCGAGAAGGTTGCGTATCTTCTCTTGATCAGCATCACGTTAGGTTAAGGCAGAGATAGTAGAAAATCCTTCGGTATCCTTCACCTCCCTTCTTTATGCATTTTTCGGATTGATGCCATGAAAAACAAATTCCACGGCGGAATCAGCTATTTCGTCTATTTCATCTTGCCGATCATGGTGAAACCAGAAGGTCATCCAAGTCATCATACCGAGTCACTA
>PNOM01000071.1 GCA_013824835.1 Syntrophus sp. (in: bacteria)
GCATGATGGCCCCCTCCCTTGCTTTGAAAGCCTTTCGGGGAGAGAAGACGGTCAGGCATATATTTCAGAAACTCTTCAGGCTGTGGCCCATGAAATCAGAAATCCTCTTGTGGTTGTCGCAGGTTTTGCAAAAAAACTTGCCGCTACCATAGACCCCGATTCAAAAGGCGGAAATTACGCCCGCATCATCCTTGATGAAGCCCGCAGGCTCGAAGAAGCCCTTGCGGAAATGACCGTCAATACAATGGCGAGAAATATGAGATGAACTACCCCGAAGCTTGCTGAGGGGCAATGAAGCCGCTTATTCCACCTCTACCTTTTCCATGGGACAACAGGAATGATAAGGCCACCTGACGGAAATATGGCAACCTTTGCTTCGGGATAAGAAGCTTCAAGCACCTTTAGCCCCTCTTCAATAGAGGACACATGCTCCAGGCCCATTATAGAGGCCTCCCTTTCCGTAATCATCGGTGATACAAGTATTGTCCGTATTGCAGGCCGCAGGATAATACAGGACATGGCCATATTAAATTCTACCGTTTTGTCCGGCTGAAAAAGCATGCCTTGAGACATGGCATCCATAACATATTCAAAGGATTTGTTATGAGATTTTTCTTTAACAATAGTAAAGGAGTTGATAAATTCTTCAGGCAACGGCGCTATCGTAGGGACTGCTATCAGAATAGCGCCTGTCTCTTTCGTGACCACTGTAGGCGCACTGAGACCTTTAGCAAACTGAACAGCGTGGGTATGGGGATAGGTTGAAGTAATCGTTATATCAACCTTTTCCTCAAATTGTGCCCCGAGTCTCTCAAAGCAGAGCTCAACTGCTGCGGTGAATGCCCCGTCAAGACTGCCGCCTATTATGCGTATAATTTCTCCCTGTTCGTTGTATACACAGTTGATGGAGAAATCAAGCCCTACGGTCCGGGCCACCCTCATACAGACCTCATGAAAAGGATTGTCCCTGGTATATCCCGCCACAGCGTGGGGGTGTATTGTAAGCCTCATATGATGGTCCCTGATGTATTCATAATCGGAGACCCCGGGCATTATGATTTTAGGCCCGCCCCCATAGCCTGCCATGGGATGAGGCAGAATTGAACTGATACCTATCTTTATATCCGCCCGGGCCACTTCAGGGTTTATCTTTACTATCTTTTCCTCACCCAATACATGAACAGGCACGAGATCGCTCTGCCATGGGTCGTGCTGAACAATTCTGTAACGGGAGACCACGTCTTTCCCCATCCGGGCCTCAAGATTCTCTCTTGTCATATTCGCATGGGTTCCAAGGGCTACAACAATGACAATATCCTGAGGGGAAAAGCCCCCTTCCTCCACTTGGGGGAGCAGGACTTTCAGGATCTCTAATATTGGTGTCGGTCGAGTCCCGTCATCTACGATAATCGCAATGCTCTTTGCCCCGGAGATCAGGTTTTTCAGGGGTCGGGTATTGACAGGCATTGAGAGGGCCTCTTCGGCCATCTCTTTGACCGAATGTATCTTCTCCCTCTTTTCTGCTTCCTTAAAATGCGATACTTTCCATTGAGGGGGGAGAGCAAAATATTCCCTTTTGTCATCACCCAGACAGAGGTAGTAATCCTTTTTCATCGTGTACTCTCCCTATTTATTAAAGACAACTCGTTTTCATAGTTTAATTCACCCCCTGAAAACGAGTCAAGGCAAAAACAACGGACGGACAGGATACTCAAAAAGAATAAACAAGGTTATTCTTGTATTATATAAAAAACTTTGCAATAATGGAATAGAAGGAAAAGGCGATATGGGTCATATTTGGCACGCCCTCAGTTCAAACAGAACAATCTTGAATCGCGCAGAAAACCCCCAGTTCACCCCTAAACGCATATTCCCTTTTGTCATAAAAGCATCCCTTGTTACTCTGAGCTTACTGATTGTTTATGAAATATTGAAACAAATATTGTTTCCTGATAAAAGGATTTTTGAACTGGATATGATTATTATTGTTATGGCGGGGGCTGCCGCTTCCCTTGGGGCATATTCTGCATTACGGGAAGTCTCTTCTCTGAGCCAGCGGGTCATAAGCGAACTTAATGAACGGTTGAAAGCTGAAGGTCAACGTGTAAGGGCCGAAGAGGCTTTGAAAGGAAGTGAGGCAAAATACCACAGCATCTTCAACAATGTTGTGGAAGGTGTTTTTCAGCGCACCCCGGAAGGACGTTTTCTCAGCATCAATCCATCTCTGGCACGTATGTATGGTTTTGAGTCCCCGGAAGAAATGATGAAAACAATCATTGATATTGATCAACAATTATATGTCAATCAGGAAGATATTCAGCTATTCAGGAAACTCATGGATGAGCATGGTTTTGTGACCGGCTTTGAAGCACAGCGTTCCCGCAAGGACAAGAGCATCTTCTGGACTTCCACAAACGCCTATGTTGTTCGGGATGCAGACAATAAGATTGTTTACTATGAAGGCACTGTTGAGGATATCACCAAACGTAAGGAGGCGGAAGAAAGACTGGGGCGCACCCTGGAAAACCTTCGCAAAGGCATGGGGGCAACCATCCAGACGTTAATACAGGTAGTTGAAACACGAGACCCATATACCGCGGGTCACCAGCAGCGGGTTACCGATCTCGCCTGTGCAATCGCACAGGAAATGGGGCTTCCGGAGGACAGGGTCGATGTGATACGTATGGCAGGCGCAGTCCATGACCTGGGCAAGATATCAACACCAGCCGAACTGTTAAGCAAGCCTGGAAAGCTGTCCGCAAAAGAGTTTGAGCTCATCAAAGACCACTCACAGATAGGTTACGATATTTTAAAAAAGAGTGAATTTCCCTATCCGGTTCCTGATATTGTTCACCAGCATCATGAAAGATTTGATGGTTTGGGCTACCCTCAAGGGCTTCAGGGTGAACAGATACTGCTTGAGGCAAGAATTATCGCCGTTGCAGATGTAGTAGAAGCCATTCTGTCTCATCGTCCCTACAGACCAGAACTCGGAATTGAGATGGCCCTTGAGGAAATCTTAAAGAACAAAGGAAAGGCTTTTGATCCTGAGGTGGTAGATGCATGCCTCAAGTTGTTCAGGGAGAAGGGGTTCAAATTCTGATCTACCAGTTCTTCCGCACAGCACAATATCAGTCTAATCCAAGGAGGAAGTTAAAATCTTCCCGGGTTATGGACTTGCCCGCACTCTTTTCCGGGGCATCCATAAGGGCACGGTAAAGACTCAGTTTTCTCTGTTTCAGGGCCATCATCTTCTCTTCCACGGTATGCCTCATGAGGAGCCTCGTCACGATCACCTTCTTCTTCTGCCCGATCCTGTGTGATCTGTCTGAAGCCTGATTCTCAACAGCAGGATTCCACCAGGGATCAAGGTGGAACACGTAGGTAGCCCGGGTGAGATTGAGCCCCTGACCCCCGGCCTTAAGACTGAGTAGGAACACAGCAGGGCCTTCTGAGCACTGAAAGCCCTCCACAATCTCCCTTCTTTTTATTACAGGCGTGGAACCATCAAGTCTAAAAACATGGAAGCCCTTTTTCCGCACCTCTCTTTCAACAATGTCAAGAAAGGAGGTGAACTGCGAGAAGATGAGGGAGCTGTGCAATTCGCTTGACAGCTCTTCCAGTTTGTCAATGAGAAATTCTATCTTGGGAGAAACCTCTTTCAGGTCAGGTACGAGAAGCTGAGGGGTAAGGCATATCTGGCGGAGTTTCATAATCGCTGTGAGGGCAATAATTTTTGCCTGGGACCCTGTTTTACTCTTGTATGCATCTTCAATAGTCGTTTTTACCTCTTCCACGGTCTTGTTGTAGAACTTCTTCTGCTTCTCAGTCAGCTCAAGGTAGACGTCATGTTCAACCTTCGGGGGAAGTTCTTTCAGAATACGTTCTTTTGTCCTCCGCAGCACAAAGGGCTTTGTCCGCTCTGTGACTATGGGGAGAAAGGATGAAAGATCCTGCTTTGCCTGACCCTGGAACTCTCTGTATTCGCCGAGCAGGCCGGGAAGTACGAGATCCATAATAGAGAAATATTCACCGATATGGTTCTCTACAGGAGTCCCGGTAAGGGCTACCTTAAAATAGCCCTTCAACTGCCGGACAGCCCCGGTGGTATTGGCAAAGATATTCTTTATGGCCTGGGCCTCATCGAAGATCACTATATTGAAGGGGAGTTTTTTCAGCTTTCCGATATCTCTTCGAATAAGACCGTAGCTCGTAAGGATTACATCATACCCGTCAAAAGCAACAGACCGGGCTTTGCCCCCATATACATAGACTTTGAGTGCCGGATAGAACCTCTCAATTTCCTGCTCCCAGTTAAAGATAAGACTTGGGGGCACTACAATAAGGGAGGGGTTTAAGGCAGATCCGTGACCGGCAACGATGCCTTCCCTGATAGCCCCTAAAAGGGTGATCGCCTGAATGGTCTTCCCAAGTCCCATATCATCGGCAAGACAAGCTCCAAACCTGTGTTCATAGAGGAAGGAAAGCCAGTAATAGCCTTCCTTCTGGTAGTGTCTCAACTCCGCCCGCAACTCTCCGGGGATCGATTTTTCATCAATCCTGTCAAATTGGGTGAGACGGGCCATTATTGCCTCGTCTCTGGGGGTAAACTTCACCTTAATACCCTGATTTCTCAGGGAAAAGAGCTCGATGATCCTGAGCCTCGGGACTGATACGATCTCCCTGGAAGCGGTCTTACTCGCCTCTGAGAGCCGGGTAATTATGGAAAGAGTATGAAGAGTCTTTTCATCAAGAACCTGAACCACACCGTCTTGATAGATGATTCCCTTTCTGGCAAGGGCCTGCTCCCACAACTCCCTCCCTATTGCCTGCCCCTTGCACCGTATTTCAGGACGGATTTCAAACCAGTCGATCGTCCCTTTTGTGGCATCAAGCTCAAATTCCCATGCAGCAATCTCAATTGGACGGCCATCCAGATAGAGCTCAATACCATGGGTATCCGCCATATGCTGAAGGGTATAGAGATGGGCAAGAAACTCCTCTCTGCCCACTTTCATTTCTGCATCATTCAGGATAATCCGCTCAAAAAGCCGTGCGCCAAAAACCTTGTAAGGGATAAAAAAGAGGAGCACCTCCTTCCCTCTGTCCGGCGAAATCAACTGCCACTGTTCATCAGCAAAATGAAGCTGCATCTCCCCGGCCTTCAACTTTGCAACAGCCCCCCTGATCAGCCTCCGCGCCATGGTGGCAAGCTTCGGCTTACCAAAGGTCTCCTCGTTGATCGTCTTCTTTAATGCCTCATCAAGGACCTTGCGGTTCTTGAGGGTGAGACCATGAAAAAAGGCATCAAAAAGGAGGGGTTTCCTTTTCCGGCTACGGAGAGACAAAGGAATCTGACCCCACTCCACGGTTTTTACAAAAGACGTGATCTTCTTTGAGGGTGAAAAAGAGTAATCACCTGCCCTGCACTCCGGCCTGATCAGGAATTCATCCTCATTGTCACGTTCCTGTGTAATTGCGAGCCTGTAGCTTGAGACTGCGGTGT
This sequence comes from Syntrophus sp. (in: bacteria), assembly GCA_013824835.1. Lineage (GTDB taxonomy): Bacteria > Desulfobacterota > Syntrophorhabdia > Syntrophorhabdales > Syntrophorhabdaceae > PNOM01. The sequence goes on from PNOM01000071.1 coordinate 5,507, forward strand.
TCACGGGGGCTACATCAGTACCGTTTATTCTGTAAATAACGGGAGACATCTCATCCCCCTCAACAGGCTTGTTAAAAGATATCTGAAAATTCCTGAAGACCTTCTTTGGGATATGGATAGTCCGCTCTTTTGTCTCATTGATGTAACCTGCAACCAGAGGATTCTGATGGCATGCATTCCGGATTATATCCCACAGCACCCACCCGTGCCTCTCCTTTACATAGCACATTTTTGTACGTTCTTTATTAAAAGCAAAACTACCGATAATATCAGCAGGGCTTTGATCTTCACCCATAGCACACCCTTTTTTGAGACAAATCTCGCTGCCCGATGCATCAAATTCAGTCCATGTAGCACATGAGATATCCTCAACCCATTCGACCCTACGAATACCTTTCCCGTCTTGATAGAAGATCGGGTACGCATCGTTTCCTCTCTTCAGGAATATAGACAGAGGAACCGACATGTCTTCCCGGTGGGAGAAATTCATTATATATCTAAGCTCCGCAGGGAGTGACATACTGTTGATCGACCCTTTAAGCCTTTCCCCGTCCTTTTCAATAAAAACCTTCAGGCTGCCTTTGCCCTCTTCGAGGACAATCCGGAATTCATGACCCTTTTTCAACTTTCCAGCCTCCGACACACCGAGCCTTCTTTTCTGAAGAAACGAAAAGGGGATCACCTTCTCGCCCAGGTAATGTACGGCTTCCCTCCTGCCAGGCTGTTTGAATAATCCCGCCAGCAGGTAATCCCTGTAACGGGGGTCTTCCCGGTTCATCTTAAAGAGATTCGGCTTGAGGAGGTGAACAATCATGAGAAGGGCGCATACAATATGTACACAATTTTCTTCCGAGCCGTAGCTTGAGCAAGCACAACGAAAAACAAGATTCGAATTATCAAGGAAAACCCTTACGAGGTGAAGAGTTCCGTCCGCAATGCGCACAACCAGTTCCCTACGGCCCTTTTCCCAGGCAATATCTTTAACCCGCCCGTCAGTATAGAGTTGAAAACCCCTGAAGACTGTTTTTTTGCTGGCCCCTGCATAGACACTATTTGGAGGAAACGCCTTCAGGGCATCAAGAAGCATTTGTTCAGGACCGGTTAGTTGCATGTTTAGTTCGCTGTGCAGATACTATACTTACCACATTATCACCCTCTTTTTCAAGGTCTTAAATGTTATTGACAGACCGCCTGAAAATGCTCATATTTAACAACATAAGTAAATAATGAGACAAAAAGGAGAAAGGAGCCCTGCGCTCTTGCTAAGTGACACTCATGAATAGACTTGCACAAGAAAAATCGGCATACCTGCAACATGCGAAAAACCAGAAGATCAACTGGTATCCATGGTCTGAGGAGGCATTTGAAAAAGCAAGCCTGGAAGGGAAGCCGGTCTTTCTCAGTTCAGGCGCTGTGTGGTGTCACTGGTGTCATGTTATGGCCCAGGAAAGCTTTGAAGATGATGAAGTGGCAAGGCTTCTCAATGAGTGCTACATCTCCGTCAAGCTTGACAGGGATGAGAGGCCCGATGTTGACCGAAGATACCAGCAGGCTGTTGCTGCTATGGGTTATGGCGGCGGATGGCCCCTAAGCGTCTTCCTCACCCCTGATAGAAAACCCTTCTATGGCGGGACTTACTTTCCTCTTGACGAAAGCTTTGGCAGGCCTGGATTTAAGGCAATCCTGAAGAGCATAAGTGACTTGTACAGGGAAAAACAGAAAGATGTCTTTGAACACAGCGAGAAGCTCCTCGAGATGCTGAAGCCTGAGCCTATTCCTGCCAAAGAGGTGAATGAATCCCTGATTGATGAGGGGGTAGCCCATATCCTGTCAGGGTACGACCAAAGGTATGGCGGGTTCGGACAGGCCCCCAAATTCCCCATGTCCGGGGCCATTGAATTCCTCATTAACAGGGCATTTCTTACAAAAGAGAAGCCCCTTCTGGATGCGGTAAAAACAACCCTTTTGGCCATGGCAAGAGGTGGTATTCACGATCAGTTGGGAGGCGGTTTTCACCGGTATTCTACTGATCAGGAATGGATTATCCCCCATTTTGAAAAGATGGCGGATGATAATGCATGGCTGCTCAGGAATTATATCGATGCATACGAGGTTTTTGGAACGCCTTATTTTAAGGAAACGGCATTGGGTATCATCAATTTCTTCAGAACAGAACTCTCTCACCCTGAGGGGGGATTTTATGCCAGTCAGGATGCGGACATAGTACCGGAGGACGAGGGGGGATACTTTTTATGGACAGACGAGGATCTGAGATCCGCTCTCAATGAAGATGAATATAGGGTGCTCTCTCTCTATCTTTTTCATGAAAAAGGCCGTATGCGTCACGATCCGTCAAAACGGGTGCTCTTTCTCTCCCGATCCATGGATGATATCGCACAGGAACTGGCAATGGAACCGGCCCTTGTAGCCCATATTATCAAGGAAGGAAAGGCAAAGCTCCTTAATGTCCGGTCCCTCCGTCAAAAACCATTTATTGACACTGCCTTCTATACATCCTTAAACGGGCTCGTCATATCCGCCTTTCTTAAGGCCTACCGGACCCTCGGAGATGAGAATATCAAGGAATTAGCCCTGAAAAGTATTGGAAAGGTAATGGATGTCAATGTCAAGAAAGGACGGCTCTTTCATGCAGAGGGCGTGAAAGCCCTGCTGGATGATTATATCTTTTTCTCTGATGCCCTTATTGCTGCCTATGAAGCAACAGGTAATACACTCTATCTTGAACAGGCAAAAGGCTTTATGGATACCTGTATAGAAGGCTTCCGGGACAAGGAATGGGGCGGTTTTTTTGACACCGACGAAGAAGTAATCGGCATGAGACTGAAAGGGATCGAAGACATCCCCCATCCTGCTGCCAATTCCCTTGCAATACTTGTGCTTCTCAGGCTTTCCCTTGCAACCAATGATGAAGCATACCGCAATCATGCCCGAAAGGCCCTTGAGGCCTTCGCCCCCTATGGCCAGTCACACGGAATTCACGGAGGGTACTATTTCTCCGCCCTGGATGGTTTCTTTCACATGGTGGAGCTTACCCTTAACACATCATCCCGGTCTGATCTTTCTAAAACAGCCCTTGCCCTCTTCCACCCTTACAAGGCAGTGCGATACGGCGAGGATAAAGGCAATGTCATGGCCTGTTATAAGAATATCTGCCATGAGCCCTTTACCATTCCCTCAGACATAAAAGCATTTTTTGATGCTATTCGATAATAAAACCGTGATAAAGCGCCACAGATACCAGGGCATAAGCAAGCTGGAATCTATTATACGTGATCCGAAGCCCTTCAGGATTACACTCAGCGCTATGCCTTTGACCGGGCGACCCACAAGTAGGCGCCCGGAGGGCTTATTCATTTCACGGGATGGGTTGCCCCCTCCCGTTTCTTTTCTTCTATTCTATCTCCTTATGATATGCCTGAAGGGACTTCACGCCGGTACTGCAATTGTTTTCAATATAGGCCCTGATCCCGTCTGCCGCTGCTTTTGCCGCCGCCGTTGTCGTAATATAGGGTATTTTGTATTTAATCGCGGTCTTTCTGATATAGGAATCATCGTACATGCTGCTCTTGCCGATAGGGGTATTGATGATCAGATGTATCTCCCTGTTGTGGATGGCATCAACGATGTTCGGTCTCCCCTCATGCACCTTTTTAATGGGAGTAGACGCAACCCCCCTCTCCCCGAGAAACTCAGAGGTACCCTCTGTTGCCACAATATGGAAACCGGCTTTTTTCAGGTATTGCGCTACCCCTAAAATCTCTTCTCTCTCTTTTGACGTTACCGAGATAAGGACAGTACCCTTATCAGGCAGCTTTTGCCCTGCCGCTTCCTGGGATTTAAAAAAGGCAAGACCAAAGGAGTCAGCTATTCCGAGCACTTCCCCTGTTGACCTCATCTCCGGGCCGAGGGTTGGGTCAACCTCCGGGAACATGACAAAGGGAAATACGGACTCCTTTACGCCCACATGGGGATATTTCTTGTGCTTCAGGTTCATCCCTGAAAGCCTTTTGCCGAGTATGACCTGGGTTGCAATCCGCGCCATCTGAACACCTGTTACCTTGGAGACAATAGGCACCGTACGGCTTGCCCTCGGGTTCGCTTCGAGTATATAGACCTTGTCGTCAGCAATAGCATACTGGATGTTCATAAGGCCCACCACCTTAAGCTCTATGGCCAGCCTTTTTGTATATTCGTTTATTGTCGCGATGTGTTGTTCCGATAGTGTCCTGGGCGGTATGGCACAGGCACTGTCCCCGGAATGTATACCGGCGAGCTCTATGTGTTCCATAATGGAAGGGACAAAGGCATCCTCCCCGTCTGCAACGGCATCTGCCTCTACTTCTATTGCATTTTCGAGGAATTTGTCGATCAGTATGGGACGTCCCGGCGATATGTCAACCGCTGCATTCACATAGGAGATAAGCATGGTTTCGTCAAATACAATCTCCATGCCGCGACCACCCAATACGTAGGAAGGCCGAACCATAAGGGGATAACCGATTTTACGGGAAACCGCAAGGGCCTCTTCAAGGGTAACTGCGGTGCCGCTTTCCGGCTGGGGAATGCCCAGTTTTTTGATTACCTGGCTGAAGCGTTTTCTATCCTCTGCAAGGTCAATGCTTTCCGGTGAGGTCCCCAAAATGGTTACCCCTGCCTCTTCCAGCTCCTTTGCAAGGTTGAGGGGCGTCTGTCCCCCGAACTGTACAATGGCACCCATAGGTTTTTCCTTTTTGTAGATGCTGAGCACGTCTTCTACAGTAAGGGGTTCAAAATAGAGCTTATCTGAAGTATCATAATCTGTGGATACTGTTTCCGGATTACAGTTTACCATTATGGTTTCATACCCCATATCGCGGAGGGTAAAGGCCGCATGGACACAGGTATAGTCAAACTCTATACCCTGGCCGATCCTGTTGGGTCCGCCTCCCAGGATCATCACCTTCTGCCTGTCGCTTACTGCAACCTCATCAGGGGCATTATAGGTGGAATAGTAGTATGCCGCATCTGCGCCGCTCACCGGCACCGCACACCATGTCTCCGCTTTTCCCAGGGCAATCCTTCTCTCCCTGATTTCCGCCTCCTTAAGGTCAAGGATCCGGGCAAGATACCGGTCAGCAAAACCGTCTTCCTTGGCCTTGATGAGCAGCTCATCGGGCAGGGTTTTGCCATTGTATTTCAGAATCTCTTCTTCGAGTTCCACAAGCTCTTTCATCTGCTGAATGAACCAGTGTTTTATCCATGTCTTTTCAAACAGTTCATCAACGGTAGCGCCTTTTCGGAGGGCCTCGTACATTATGAACTGCCGTTCCGATGACGGCTCATTAAGGAGCCTCATGAGATCGCTGAGGGGGAGTTCATTAAAATTGTTTGCAAACCCCAAACCGTGTCTTTTGATTTCAAGGGATCGTATGGCCTTCTGAAAGGCCTCCTTATAATTCTTCCCAATACTCATCACTTCCCCTACAGCCTTCATCTGTGTTCCGAGCTTATCCTCTGCCTCCCTGAACTTCTCAAAAGCCCAGCGGGCAAACTTGATAACTACATAATCTCCTGACGGCGTATATTTATCAAGGGTTCCATCCCGGTAATAGGGAATATCCTTCAGGGTATATCCTGCAGCCAGTTTTGCCGAGATAAGGGCAATGGGAAACCCGGTTGCCTTTGATGCAAGGGCGGAGGAACGGGATGTTCTCGGGTTGATCTCAATGACCACTAACCTCCCGTTCTTGGGGTTATGGGCAAACTGTACATTTGTCCCCCCTATCACCTTTATCGCCTCTACGATACGGTATGAATAATCCTGAAGTCTCTCCTGCAGTTCTTTCGATATTGTAAGCATCGGGGCCGAGCAGAAGGAATCGCCTGTATGGACCCCCATGGGATCGATATTTTCAATGAAACAGACGGTGATCATCTTATTATCTGCATCACGGACCACTTCCAACTCAAGTTCTTCCCAGCCCAGGACTGACTCTTCTATGAGTATCTGGCCGATAATACTTGCAGAGATGCCCCTGCTTGCAATAATTTTCAGCTCTTCTTTGTTGTATGCAATGCCCCCGCCGGTACCCCCCATGGTATAGGCAGGCCGCACCACCACCGGATAACCGAGCCGGTCCGCTATGGCAAGGGCCTCTTCCACAGAATAGGCAAGGGCGCTTTCAGGCATCTCAATATCAAGGGCCTTCATGGCCTTCTTAAATTCACTCCTGTCCTCTCCGCGCTCAATTGCATCAGCCTGGACGCCGATGATCCGGACTCCATGTTTCCCGAGAATCCCCCTTTTGTAGAGCTCTGCGGCAAGGTTCAGCCCTGTCTGGCCTCCAAGGTTAGGGAGAAGCCCGTCAGGCTTTTCTTTCTCTATAATCTTCTCAAGGGTTTCGACCGTAAGGGGCTCAATGTAGGTCACATCCGCCATGCCAGGGTCCGTCATAATTGTAGCCGGATTTGAGTTGACAAGCACGATCTCGTACCCTGCTGCCCGGAGCGCCTTGCACGCCTGTGTACCGGAGTAGTCGAATTCGCAGGCCTGACCGATAATAATGGGCCCGGAACCGATAATCAGAACCTTATTGATGCCTTCAATCTTTATTTTGTTCATTTTTCCTTATTCCTTTCGAATGAGATTTATTTGCATCCTATCAAAGGCCATTGGGAGAGTCAAGAAATTACTCCGCTTATAAGGTTATATTTTTTGACATTACATTTTTTGACATTGTTTTATAAATGTGTGAGAATATATTATATTCAGGAGGTGGTTTATGGCAAAAGTTGTAACCCTTAGACTTGACGATGAGGTATACCACACCTTCAAGACATTGGCCGATCAAGAGAACCGACCTCTTTCTAATTTTATCGAAACCGCAGCATTAAGATATATCAACGAAATTGAATTTGTTGATGAATTCGAGACGGCAGAGATAAACTCCAATACCGCGTTGAAGGACTCAATAAAGAAGGGGATCGAGGACTACAAGAATCTTAATGGCCGGTTTATCTGATGTACCGGATTTTTTTGACCACTGAATTTCTGAAGCAACTTGATAAGATAGAACCACAGATCAGGAAAAAACTTGATAAAAAAATTGAAGAGTATATCGCTCCCCAGTTAAAACAGGAACCCCACTTCGGGCAAAACGTCAAAAAACTTCGCGGTTATGAACCAGAAACATGGCGCTACAGAATCGGGAGCTTCAGGCTTTTTTACATTATTGATGAAAAAGAAAAGATAGTCGCTATGATTTCCATTGATGACAGAAAGGTAATTGATGTGTTATTGTCTTATGAGAAAAAAGAGGGTAAGTTTTATGGATATGAGCATATCGCGCCAATCTTATTTCATTGTCTTGTTATGGATGTTGCTGTGCATATGCCTGTTTTTCTATGAGTCACGGCCAGCACAGGCAGAGGAAACATTAATATTCGGCCATATTCTTGATGATTCCACGGCCCACCACCGCAATATGGTCTGGGCGGCCAACGAGATCAACCGGGAGCTTAAAGGACGTTATCGCTTGCAGGTAGTGCCGCGAGGCCAGCTTGGCACCACTGACGCCCAGGTTATTGAAGGCTTTAAAACCGGAAACGTCAAGATGGCATATCTGAGTTTAGGACATCTGAAGGAATTGTATCCCCTGATGTCTATTGGTGCCGGACCGTTTGTTTTCAGGGATTTTGCGCACTGGCAGGTCTTTCGGGACAGCTCTATTTACCAGGAATTGGTGGCGGGGTTCGAGAAGAAAACGGGGATGAAGGCACTGGGACTGGCCTATTACGGCGAGCGTCACGTTACGACCAAATCGCCGTTGGTCATTCCCGAGGGTCTGAACAACCTGACTGTTCGCGTTCCGAACATTCCGATCATTGTCCTTACCTTCCGCGCCTTAGGGGCGAAGCCCGTGCCCCTGCCGTTCAAGGAAACCTATCAGGCTCTTAAAGAAGGGATCGTTGAGGCCCAGGAGAATCCGTTGCCGGCCATCAATGCCATGCGTTTTTATGAGGTGACAAAGGTCATCAATCTCACGGCCCATATTTCAGACGCCCAGTTGGTCGTGATGGACGGCAAGCGATGGAATTCAATATCCCCTGCCGATCAGGAAATATTGGTAAGAATCTTTCGGGAAGCGTCAAACCGGGTAACAGACGAAGTTAGAAAAGAAGAACTCCAACTTGTTCAGGATCTGCCAAAGCTGGGGGCAATCATCCATCCTGTGGACCGGCGACCGATGATCGAGCGCATCCTGCCCTTTCAGGGCAACGGCTATTTCCCCTGGACTCGGGAACTATATGATAGAATCCAGTCTTTACACTAATTACTTTCCAGACAGATTATTGCGGCGATGACTAAAACAACTGGACTGCAAAAAACATCAGGCTGGTTTCATCATTTACTCGGCATCCGCGCCAGCCTGATTGGCGTTATGGTCGGATTGCTGTTGATATCCCTTACCGTTGTCTTCTACTCCGTGCAAACCTTGAACAGTATGCGTGCCGCCATGACCATGCTGACCTCGCAGGAGCTTTCCGGTCTAGTTATCACCCAGCAAATCTCCAATGTGTTTACTGTTCTGAACGACGAGCTTCAAAGCTTCCCTTTCATTGACGATAACAAAGAAAGGCAACAGGTGATGGCCAGGATAGACCAGATGGTGAAGCGCCTGTTCGGTGAGTTGCAACAGATGGGCAGCATGAATGGTACTGCGTTTTCAGACGCGCATTATGCCGCGGTCAGGGATCTGGAAATAGAGCTGGAACAATTGGATAAATTTATCAAACGGTATGATCAGATAACAGGCCAACGGATTGCCGCCACCAAAAAGCTTAAAACGCACCAGGCGCATATCGATCAAGTCTATAACGGTTTTGTAACAGCCAGCGAGGATGCCAACCGGCAGATGCGCGCCCTCGTTTCCCGTGCGCTGGCGGTCAATATCCCTGATGCCGCTAAAAAGGGCAAAGTGGACCAGGAGTTGGACGCCTTTCTCGAACGGGAGATGAGCTGGCTCGGGACAACACAGGATCTACGCAATGATGGACGGGAACTAAAAGTGATCGCTGATGCGGTCAGTTCAGAGACCGAGGAAGCTGCGATCGATAAATATGCCAGGCAAGCCGCGGCCGCCTCCCTGAGGTTGTTTCTATATAAACGTCTTCCCCAAACCCCGGTAGTCCAGAATCTTGCTACCCGCATCGATGAACTGACCCGGCAATTTGCAGAAAAACGTTCTCCTACACTGTTTTCCAGCCGGAAGGCAGAAATAGCGTTGGAAAATCAAGCGCAAACTCAATACGATCAGATCACCGAAATGTCCCGACATTTACAGCGGGACGCAGCCAAGATGGAAATAATGTACGGCAATATGACGCAGCGGGTTGTGCAAAAAGCCGACAGCGACGTTCACAACGCCAAGCGGTTTCTCCTTGGTTTCTCCTTGGTGACGGCGGTGCTTTGCATTTTTATCCTTTATTATATGGTCGGAATCCGGATTATCAGACGTATCGAAGGGCTGACAAAATATATGCACCTGTCTGCCTCCGAGACCAAACGGGGAGAACAGAGCCGTTTGGACAAGGGCATCCAAAAGATAATCGGCAGCAGCAATGATGAAATTGCAGCAATGGGTAAGGCGTTCATAGTTTTCGTCAATGCCATCCTGGCGGAGAAAAGCTTTTCCGAAGTTGCCATCAACAGCCTGCCGGGTATTTTTTATATGTATGACCGGCAAGGACACTTGGTATTATGGAACAGGAATGTCGAGACGATCTTTGGATATACACCAGCTGAAATTAAAGATAGCAATATCATGACCTTCATTGCCGAAGCAGACCAAGCGCGGGTGCAAAGTGCCGTGAAAAAGACATTTACAGAAGGTTATGGAGAAGTTGAGGCGGAGCTGATCACAAAGGACAGCGTCATGATCCCTTATTATCTAACCGGAATACAGATGACCAAAGGCGATACGGCGTATGTTGTTGGAACGGGCATTGAACTGACGGAACTGAAGAAATCAGTGGAGGCGCTGAAAGAAAGTGAACGGAAGTACCGGGAGCTTGTTGAGAACGCCAACAGCATAATCCTGCGATGGAGCCCGGACGGGGAAATTACGTTCATGAATGAGTTTGGCCAGAAGTTTTTCGGGTACAGCGAAAAGGAAATTATCGGGCGCCATGTGTTAGGCACTATTGTCCCTGAATCAAAAAGCACAGCGAGGGATCTTAAACCCCTTATGGATAAAATCTGTGCCAACCCTAAGAATTTTGAGCAAAACATCAATGAGAACATGCGCCGCAACGGTGAGCGAGTTTGGATTTCCTGGACAAATAAGGCGGTGCTGGATAGACAGGGACAGGTGCTGGAGGTCTTAAGCATTGGGTCTGACATCACCGAACTTAGGCGTACAGAGAAAGTTATTAAAGAGAGCGAATCCAAATACCGCTCCATCTTCGAAAATGCCATTGAAGGCATCTTCCAGGCCACCCTTCAGGGACAATTTTTAAGCGCAAATCCGGCAATGGCAAGAATGTTGAGATACGATTCACCGGAGGAGCTCATATCCTCTGTAACCAGCATAGGTGAGCAATTCTATGCGCACCCTGAAGACCGTTCAACCATTATAAATATACTGAAAGAGAAGGGTATAGTAAAGGGTCTTGAGTTGCAGCAACGCAGGAAAGACGGAAGTGTATTCTGGACCATCGTCAATGTCGGTACAGTCAAGGATGGTATGGGGAACATCCTCTACCTTGAAGGTACCCTTGAAGACATCACCTCCCGCAAACAGGCCGAAGAAGCCCTCAGGGCCTCTCTCCGGGAGAAGGAGATACTTATCAGGGAAATCCACCACCGGGTAAAGAATAACCTCAGCGTGATCCTGGGTCTTTTAAGCCTCCAGGCCGATAAGATAGAGACCAAAGAGCAGGCTTTGGCTGCCTTCAGTGAAAGCCGTGACCGGATATACTCCATGGCCCTTGTCCATCAGAGGCTCTACGAGAAGACGGACCTTTCCCGTATTGACATGGAGAACTATATCTATGACATCTCTTCCAAACTGAAAGATATCTATGCCAAGGACAGAAGCATTATCATAGAGCCCAATGCAAAGGATGTCTCATTAGACATAAACATTGCTGTGCCTCTTGGACTCATTCTCAATGAACTGATTACCAATGCCATGAAGTATGCCTTCCCTGACAATCGTGAAGGCACCATAACCCTGTCCCTCTCTTTACAGGGTGCCTCATATTGCCTCTCTGTCAGCGATAACGGCGTAGGGCTTCCTGAGGAGATCAAGGAGGGCACCTTTGGTATGGAGCTTATTAATCTCCTTAACAGACAGATAGACGGCACCATGGATATTCAGAGGGATAAAGGCACCCGGTTTACCATCACCTTCCCCTGTCCGGATATTGAATAATGAAATCTCGGATACTTATTGTTGAAGATGAAACAATCATTGCCGCAGGTCTCGAAAAGGATCTCCTCAGATTCGGGTATGAAGTATTGCCCGTTGCATCAACGGCTGATGAGGCTGTCGCACTGACAG
>PNOM01000072.1 GCA_013824835.1 Syntrophus sp. (in: bacteria)
GTTTCAAAGATTGACGGTCTCCTGAGGGGACTTATCCGGGAGATGCATGTTGAGAATCATGAAAAGTTGGCAGATGTAGACCCCCGGGGGATAAAGGAATACTGCTATTCCATTACGGACAAGGCCCGTGCCATAGGCGGCGGTGTTCTTGAAGCGGTGGCCCAGTATTGTATCAGGGGGTAAAGGAAAAGATACTGATAAATATGGTTACAAGGAACAGATGCACAGACTACACAGATAGGGCTTTGTAAGAAATACGATTCTTGCTTCACCATTCTTGGGGGGCAAGTCAGTGCATATAGGTAAAAGTTTAAGGTTTTATCTTTTCTTCAGTTATGGTTCCCATTGGATTAACAGAGTACATTCTATCGCATTCAGGATGTTTTGTTGTTATTAACAGGCTATCCTTTGCCATACCTTCAATATGGATTAAAACTCTTTCTGTTTTTTGAAAACCATAACCTTTTAAATCATCAACGTTATTAATCTTCCCTTTGGAGTGATCAGAAAAGTAGGCTTGAGATGCTGTATAGGCATTTTTCAAATCCGATCTTGCTGCAGCACAGTACCCCTTAGTCCTGAATGCAGCGAACTGTGGAATTGCAATGGCTGCAATAATACCAATAACCGTCAGCAACAATATTGGCGCTAATATTACGGCAACGCTATTTACACCGCCTTGACGGGCAATGTTTACAGCTCTTTGTACGTCAGAAAAAGAGGGGGCCAGGTTAATTTTAAGAAGCTTTTTCTTTGTATGTTTGTAATAGATATAGTTGCCCATAATACCGAAAACTATCATAAGGATAAAATTTACATAGGGAATAATCGAAAGAACGAAAACAAGCAATGCCCAAAGGTAAAGTTTTCTATAGAGCATCCAATAGAATGGCACAAAAAATGCCGGCCAATGCCATGTTGCCGAAAAACCGTCAGCTCCATTGATGCTAAATTTCTTGAATTTTGTTAGATATTTGTCAGCATTACTTCCAACAAATGTATCATAATCCTGGTCCGTTACTACTGACGTCACCGGGGCACTTTGTATGTCACTCTGAATATCCAATACTTTATCACCACAATCCCGGCAAAAAGAACTGCCTTCTACTGCCTGTTTGCCACACTTTGTGCAATAGGACATAATTACCTCCTTGGATTGATGCCTGTGATCATATTATTATGCTACCATATTAATATGATATATCCAATCAACGCCTCAAAACCGGTCTTACAAATCCGGACATTTCAATTTTGGCTTAATACTTCCAAGAAAAAGCTTGACGTCTCAGGACGCTTACAGTAAAACCCTACCATATAAGGGTGCAAGGCACCAGACGGGTTCTGCTGAAACCCATTTAGAGATCTTACAAAAATCCATCAGCGAGGTGCAAACATGAAAGGTACGTTACAAAGATGGGCACTCCCTGTTATGATGCTCTCCCTCCTGGTTCTTCTGTCAGCCTGTGCAACAAATGATAAATTTTTCAACATGAGGGTGGAGGCCCTGGGGCCAGGTAAATCTGCCCCTGATCTGGAATCTGCAAGTGAACTTGTCTCAAACCTCAAAGGTCCGGAAAATATCATAATCGTATATGATGCATCGGGCAGCATGTTATGGCCTTCAACACCCGGAGGAGAACCGAGATTCAAAAATGCCCATAGAGCCCTTTCAAAATATGTTAATGGGATTCGGGAGAAACATAGCGTAGGGTTAGTGGTATACGGGAGCCGTTATCCCTCAGGTATTTTCGACGGGAAAATCAATAACCTTCAGGCAGCAATAAAGTCCTGCACCGAAGATATTGTTCTCACCGTTCCTCTTGGCAAAGTTGATAAAAACTCATTTAATTCAGAATTGGCAAGGCTCAGCCAGAACAAGAGCTACAAGGGTGATACACCCATAGGGGGTTCTATTGCAAAGGCCGCAGAAATATTGAAAAAGAGTCCCGGTGAAAGAAAACACATCATACTCATTACTGACGGAGCAGAGGAATGCTTTTCAAATGATAGGGGTAAAGGAATACCGAACAGCATATCACCCGAGGCCGCTGTTCGTATGGCTGCGGAAAATGGAATTGTAGTAAGCATAGTCGCCTATGGGATTGGCCTCGGAAAAGACGGCAAAAAGATATCTAACCCGGAACAGGCATTGCTGAGTCTGCAAAAACTTGCCACCGGGGTTTTTGTCATTGCCAATACCGGCGAAGAGCTTACGCGAGCCCTTATGCAGGTAGATGTAGAGAATTTTAAGTTTGATCTCCTTGATGTAAATAACAAGTCTGTAGCCCGTTTCTCGTTGCGGGAGACCTTCAGGGTGGATACCACACCCTATGCGTCAACGATCAGACTCCTGAAAAGTAGAATGAAATTCTCAATAAGCGCAAAGGGTGGGCAGAATTTCAAGAAAGATATTGGGATTGATGAAGATATGAAGGATGTTACTCTGTTTTTGCGTCTAAAAAGACCGGATGACTCTGATCCTGATATTGAACCACCCCGGTTACGGTGGTCAGATTAACAGGCACCGGCTCTTAATGGGGAAAGGCGAGGCCGGATAATCCCGTAGGGGATATAACCCTGCCTCGCCCTGAAAGATATTTCGAAGGCTGCTATTCGGCTGATTGCAAATCATTCTTTGCTTTTATGACTTTACAACCGAAATCGCCAGGGCTTCTGTATGTCGTATTACAACCTCGTCACCCACCTTTACCTGCTTGAAATTCTTCACACGCTTGTCCACAGGGAAGGTCCTTACGTTGCCTTCAGGCCCCTTGAGGGTTACTGTCCGTTTTTTGTAGTCAATTGCAGTTACTTTAGCCGTTACTTCCACAACATCTATTGCAAAGGCTGCCGGTTTCTTTCCCTTTGGCGCTACATCGACCTCAGCCATCTCTCCTGCGGTTGCCGGGGCATCAGACTTTCTGACAAAGACAGCGATTGATTCAAAATATTCTGCTTTGACTTTATCTCCAGCTTTTATCTGGTCAAAATTTTTGATCTCCTTGCCAACCTTGAAGGTCCGGGTATTTCCCTCAGGCCCTTTCAGCGTCAGGGTGCGTTTATTAGAGTCAACTGCCTCTACGGTTGCCTCCATAGCTACCACATCCGCCACCACGATGCCGGGTTTGCTTTTCACCTTCTTTTTTGAGTCTTCTTTTTGTGCAAGTACAAATGATGATACTGTAATAACCATTGCTACTGCCAGTATAACTGTCCATAATCTCTTCATGAATCACTCCTTGATTTTGTGTTGCCGTAACATAATCAGTGCCCGGATGAATACCATGGCGATTACCGGCAACTTACTTTGTTCTTTGCTGATTCCTATGCTATAAGCAGCTCTTAACTCCCGGGCTATTTGGGAAGTGCGCTGGCGTCATATACTGCAACAATACGCACGTTCTGGTAACGGTGCTCCACCTGTAGCGATGCGCCCTTAGGAGCATACATGTCGCCAATGCCCGTGACCTTGTAGAAGGTGTGCGGGATATTCACCAGGTACTTGTCGATGGCAGGCAGAGGGGCCTCCGAACGGGCAATACTCAGCTTCTTGTTGGCCTGTGCAGTCCCGATAGCAGACGCGCTCCCTATGGACAGGAGGATAACCTTACGTCCATGGCTGGAGCGGGAGAGGTAGTCGAGGAAGGTGACGAGCCGCTGTGTCTCTGCCTGTTCCAGGGTATGTGATCCGGTCTTGAAAAACAATGTTATCTGACCAGAACCCTGCTCGTTTGAAAGTTTTTCGAGCTTTTCCAAAGACTGCTGCGCCCTGTTCTCAGTGGCCTGCAACTCTGCCAACCGTTTGTCTTCCTTGTTGAGATGCCCTTGCAGCTTGTCGAATTCCTTCATGCTGTTATTGTTGGCATCCACGATTTCCCTGGCCAGCTCATCAGCCTGTGCCCCGGAGGCCGCGCCTGTCCATGTGCTCTTGGGTACAGTGACCTGCTGCTGCCCACCCGATGTCTGCATCGACACAGTCTGGGGCTGGGTGGCGCATCCGCCAATAAGCGCTACGCCAATGAAAACTGCCATTACTGCTAAAACTGTTTTTACCTGCATGTATTGCCCTCCTGTTATATTTCAGTCATTAATGATCGCGTAAATACTCTTCTGATCATTGACTCCTGATGACATTATTGTACACCACTAATACTCATGCCGCAAATCTATCCCCATCAATATTTTGGTTATCGGACAGACCTGCAATTGCTTAACCTGAATAACGCACTTCCCTAAACCATGCATAACAGAATATGTACATGCGCATGCCTATTGCTTCCACAGAGGAGAGACAAGACAACCTTTACATAAAAATCCGTTGAATATTATTAGCGGATTGCTTAAACTGAGTGAGTCATATAAAAACATGATGTGAAAAAGGAGTTGGACCCGATGGGAAAATTTTATGAGGCGATCATCATGGGCGGCGGTCCTGCCGGGCTTACTGCGGGCATATATCTGAGGAGAGCAGGCATAGAGACACTGTTGGTAGAAAAAGGAATTGTCGGCGGAACACCGATGAATTATGAACATGTTGAAAATTACCCCGGATTCCCTGAGGGGGTATCAAGCAAGGAGCTAATGAACCGTATAGCCGATCAGGCAAGGAGGTTCGGCCTTGTCATAAAAGAGTTTATTGAAATTGAAGAGGTTTCCCGAAGGGGCAAACGGTTTCTTATCAAGGCCGGGGAAGAGGAAATTGAGTGCCTGGGTATAATAGTCGCCACAGGCACGGAGTCTATGAAGATCGGCATCCCCGGAGAGAACGAGCTTGTAGGGAGGGGTATCTCCTATTGTGCTACCTGTGACGGCGCCTTTTTTAGAAACCTTGACGTGGCGGTAATCGGCGGGGGTGATGCGGCAATACAGGAAGGTCTGGCCCTCGCAAATATTGCGAGAAAAGTGTATGTTATTCATAGAAGGGATACGCTCAAGGCCCAGAAGATCATCCAGGAACGGGCCTTTCAAAACAGCAGAATGGAATTTCTCTGGAATAAGACGCCTGTGGAGATCAAGGGCAAGGATCAGGTGGAATCCATAACCATTAAGGATACAAAAACCGGTGAGCTTTCTGAGGTGAAAGTCGATGGGGTGTTCATATATGTGGGGGCACGGCCCCGCACCGCATTCCTTGGCGATCTTGTTGACAGAGATGGGGCAGGATTTGTGATTACCGACGAGGAACTTGGATCAAAAACAGAGGGGTTGTTTATCGCAGGCGATGTTAGAAGAAAGGGTTTACGACAGATTGCTACCGCAGTAGGGGATGGGGCCCTCGCAGCGGTGAGCTGTGAAAGATTTATCCTGGAGCATCGATGACCACTATCCGGAACTCGGCAGGGAGTCTCACATGAAAGGCGTCATAGTAATCTTATTTTTTTTATGGGCTCTCCTTATCCCCTTTTTTTGTTCCTATGGGGGAGAACATATTGTATTGTATCAGGTGGGCGAAAAAGACCCGGCTGTTGCAACAATGCTGAAAAAATTATTAGCAGGCAAGGGCTACGGAATGAGTGTTTTAGAGGGAACGGACAGCATTGAAAAGCATGTGGAGCTTGCCAATAAGATCAATAAGCTGCGGGCGTCTCTGTTTCTTGCCCTTAATTTCAGCTTCAGTGAGCAGGAAAACGTGCTCGTTGCCATAACAGATGCAAAAAAGAAAACGGGGCAGATTCTTGCCGTAGAAGATGTGCCTGCGATACATGCGGCAGACTCAAGGGAATATGCCGTAATTGTAGCTGATTTATTCAATAAAAAGGTTATTGAACTCCCCCTGTTCCCTTTGCTGGGTATTGATATGCCGGGAGTATTATTACGGGTAGAATGTCAGAAGGAAAAGGTGAATGAGGTGCTCGGAAAGATAAGCGACAGTATACAGAAATATTTCGGAAGGGGTATGAAGAAATGAGAGATAATGGAAGAGCGCCGGACAGAACAAGGGACCTCAAGATTTCAAAGAACTTTCTCAAGTTCCCGGAAGGTTCTGTTCTTGTGGAAATGGGAGAGACAAAGGTCATATGCGTGGTGAGCATTGAAGAGAAGGTGCCTCCCTTTTTAAGAAATTCGGGCAAGGGCTGGCTGACGGCTGAATATTCCATGCTGCCGAGGGCTACCCATTCAAGGTCGATGAGGGAATCAACCCAAGGCAGAGTCGGGGGCAGGACCCAGGAAATACAGAGGCTTATAGGCAGAGCCCTCAGGGCTATTGTGAACCTTGATGTTATCGGAGAGAGGACCATATGGGTTGACTGCGACGTGATACAGGCTGATGGCGGGACAAGGACAGCAAGTATCACAGGCGGTTATGTGGCCCTTGTTGATGCCCTGTGGAACCTGAAGAAAAGAGGCCAGATTGATAAGATACCGCTCCGCGATTCCGTGGCTGCCATAAGCGTCGGACTTGTGAACGGGGAGATTCTCCTTGATCTTTCCTATCAGGAAGATTCAAAAGCAGAAGTCGACATGAACTTTGTGATGACAGGAAAAGGTCTACTCATAGAAGTTCAGGGCACGGCAGAAAAGACCCCTTTTACAAAAGAACAGTTCGATCTTATGTATCAATATGCCCTTAAAGGCATAGGCGAGATCACGCGGCAGCAGAAAATCGCCCTGGGACCGTTATTTCCTGCATAAAAACCACGGATGATAAAAGATAGACACCATGAGACAGATTGTTATTGCAACAAGCAATACGGGTAAGTTTAAAGAAATCAGGGACGTCCTTGCCGATGCATTCGACAGGTTCTATTCACTGAACGATTTTGATGAAAAGGTTCTGGTGGAAGAGGATAGTCCTCTTTATGTGGAAAATGTAATCAAGAAGGCGCGAAAAATCGGTGATAGATTCGGGATAGAAACAATTGCCGACGATTCAGGTCTTGAAGTTGAGGCCCTTGGAGGCCGTCCAGGGGTTTTATCCGCCCGATATGGGGATACGGACGATGAAAGGATTGCGAGACTTCTCTCGGAATTAGAGGGGGTGGAGTGGAAAAAAAGGGGCGCTGTTTTCAAGGCATACCTTGCCTTCTACATACCTGAGAGGGAAGTGAGCTATGTGTTTTACGGTGCACTTTCAGGTTATATAACCTTTGAGAAAAGGGGCGATCAGGGGTTTGGTTATGACCCTGTTTTTTATGTGCCTGAATATGATAAAGCCTTTGCGGAACTGACCATGGAGGTGAAAAACAGCATAAGCCACCGGGGAAGAGCGCTCCATGCCTTCAGTAAATTCCTTAATGCGGTCAAAAAATAGTCCCAACGAGGTTCGAACTCGTGTTTCCGGCGTGAGAGGCCAGCGTCCTAGGCCACTAGACGATGGGACCATTGCAAGCATAATAGCAAATAACCCCGCTCTTTTCCACAAAAATCATATATGGGGTGATAACCGCTATTTATGGGGGTATAGGTAATGAGAGATACACAGGATAAAAACAATGCCTCTGAGATCATCCTGACAAAGGAGGCCCTTAAGAAGGCTGAAGAGAGGTATCTGAATATTTTTAAGAATGCCGTTGTGGGCATTTACCAGAGTCTGCCGTGCGGGAGGTACATCAATGTAAACCCTGTTTTTGCCCGCATCCTGGGTTATGGTTCACCGGACGAGGTGATTCACTCCATTACAGACATACGCCAACAGATTTATGCGAACCCGGATGAGCGCAGTGAGCTTATGGGGCTGATCGATGAAAAGGGGTCATACGATCTTGAGTTTCAGATCTATACGAAAGACAGGACCTTAAAATGGATCTCAAACAGCCCGCGGGCTGTGCGGGATGAGAATGGAAATGTTGCATACTACGAGGGATTCGTTCAGGACATTACGGACCGTAAACATGCTGAGGAAGAGCTGATAAGACACCGGGACCACCTCGAGCAACTCGTAGAGGAACGTACCGCTGCGTTGAAGATGTCGGAAAAAAGATACAGGGATCTTGTTGAGAACGTCCTTGTAGGGGTATATCAAACCAGTCTTAATGGTGAAATTCTTTACGCAAACAATAATTTTCTCCGTATATTCGGGTTTGAAACCCTTGAAGAAATGATGCCCTCAGGGTTGTATGCGCGATATAAAAACCCGAAGGATAGAGAAGCCATAATAGAACTGCTCAGGGAATCGGGCAGATTTAACAACTATGAGCTTGAATTGCTCACAAAATCAGGGGAAACCATTCACGTGCTATTAAGCGCAACCCTTGAAGGGAGCATTATTTCAGGCATGATGCTTGACATTTCGGAACGTAAACGCTCTCTTGATAAGCTTCGGGAGAGTGAGATAAAATACCGGACCCTCTTTGATAATGCAAATGATGCAATATTTCTCATCCATAAAAGCACACTTATTGATTGTAACCAGAAGGCTGTGACGATGTTCGGGTATCCCAAAAATCAGATTATCGGGCATACCTTCTATGAATTTGTCCCCCCCTGTCAGCCTGACGGGAGGGATTCAAAAGAGAAGGCCCTTGAAAAAACAAGGGCTGCCCTTTCCGGTGAGCCCCAGCCTTTTGAGTGGAGGTACTGCCGGTCTGACGGGACCTTTCTGGACAGCCAGGTGAGTTTGAATAGTATTGAAATTGAGGACAAAATAATCCTTCAGGCGATTGTCCGTGATGTAAGCGACCGAAAGAAAACGGAAGACAGACTGCGGGTAAGCGAAGAAAAATACCGCAGTATCTTTGAAAACGCAGTTGAAGGTATCTTCCAGACCACCCCCGAAGGTACCTATATCACCGTAAATCCAGCCCTTGCAAAAATATTCGGGTATGCTTCCCCCCAGGTATTGATTGATTCAATTTCCGATATTGCAAAGGAACATTATGTTCACTCAGAAGACCGGGAAAGGCTTAAGAAACTTTATGAGACCCAGGGTTTTGTAGAGGGTTTTGAGACCCAGGTCTTGAGGAGGGATGGAAACAGAGTCTGGGTTCTTGTGAATGCACGGGCAGTCAAGGACAGGGATGGCAAAACCCTTTACTATGAAGGCACCCTTGAAGATATTACGAGTCGCCGGGAAATGGAGGATGCCCTGAAGAAAAGTGAAGAGCGCTATAGAACCTTCATCGATTCTACCTCCGATATGGTATTTCTCAAAGATGAAAAGCTGAGGAATATCATTGTGAATAAGAGACTCCGGGAGTTTTTGAAGAAAAGCGAAGAAGAGATTATCGGCAAGACGGATTTTAATCTGATGCCCCCAAAGGATGCACGCAATTACAAGCAGACGGATATAATGGCTATTAAATCCTCATCAATTGTTATATCTGAACATACCATAGGCAACAGAACCTATGAATCCCGAAAATTCCCTATTAATCTCGGTGAAAACGAAAAGGGTGTCGGTGGTTTTGTCAGGGACATTACAGAACGAAAAAAGGCTGAAGAGGAGTTAAAAGTCAAGTCCCGCAGCCTTGAGGAGGTCAACGCTGCCCTGCGGGTGTTATTGAAACAGAGGGATCAGGATAAAAATGAACTGGAAGAAAAGATCCTTTATAATGTGAAAAAGCTTGTTCTGCCCTATGTAGAGAGGCTGAAAGAGAGAAAAATGAGCGATGATCAGAAGACATGCCTCGATATCCTTGAAACAAATCTGAAGAACATCATCTCCCCCTTTGTACAAAAAATGGTATTTATCTATTCTAATTTTACCGCAACAGAAATCCTTGTTGCTAATTTCATACGAGACGGAAAAACCATCAAAGAAATTGCCAAGGTATTCCGCGTGTCAGAGAACGCTGTAAACCGCCACAGACAAAACATCAGGAACAAACTCGGATTAAACAAACAGAAGGTCAATCTGAAAGCATATTTAATGTCTATGAAATAGTATAATCATTATAATTAAATAGTACATTAAACGTACTATTTATAGGCCATTTTTATATTATTTTATTTATCCGTACTTATGATATTAATATGTGCAAGACGTCCCCTGGGAATCTCGATAGAAGGGGGCAGGGGGTATTCAAGAGTACCCCCTGTATCAGCATAACCGCAGTAATCCTTGGCAATGATAGACCCCATTGCCTCTTGTAAATCAGTAGGAGGCCCTCTTAAGCGCAGGGCCTCCTACTGATTTATAGACCTTTTATCTCTCTTTCCTTATTTTTTGCGACACATCAATGTTGTCTAATGCTTTCTAAAATAGTTTTTCATCCATCTTGAGCTTGAAGGGCATCTCTTTCTTTTCTGTGTCTTCTCGTGTGACCTGGGACATCTTTATCCTGAGTCTCACATCATTCGGGCTGTCGGCATAGGCAATAGCACTGTCGTAGTCAATCCTTTCCGCGATATAAAGATCAAAGATGTGTTGGTCAAAGGTCTGCATACCCTCGTTATAGGATGCGGCCATCGTCTCCTTTATGAGGTCAATCTCCCCTTTCATGATAAGATCCTTTATCCTCGGGGTGCCAAGAAGTATCTCTATAGCGGCGACCCTCTTCCCATCCACGGTAGGTATCAGCCTCTGGGAAACAATGGCATTCAGGTTGAGAGAGAGCTGCATATATATCTGAAGGTGCCTCTCTATAGGGAAAAAATTGAGTATCCGCTCTATGGCCTGATTGGCATTATTCGAATGGAGGGTAGCCAGGGCAAGGTGACCTGTTTCTGCAAAAGTGATCGCATGCTCCATGGTTTCAGCGTCCCTGACTTCCCCTATGAGTATCACGTCAGGCGCCTGACGGAGAGTATTCTTCAGGGCATTTTGAAAGGAATGGGTATCAAAACCCACCTCGCGCTGGGTAATAACGCTCATTTTGTGGGGATGGACAAATTCTACAGGGTCTTCTATGGTGATAATGTGGCCCCTCTGGTTGGAGTTCCTGTGGTCAATCATGGCAGCAAGGCTGGTCGATTTTCCGCTTCCTGTTGCGCCTACCACAAGGACCAGGCCTCGTTTTGACATTACTATATCCTTCAGGATATTCGGCAGGCCCATCTCATCAATGGTTTTTATCTGTATCTTGATCTGTCGGATCACAAGCCCGACAAACTGCCTCTGCCTGAAAATATTCACCCTGAATCTCCCCATATCCGGATAATAGAGGGCAAGATTCATTTCCATCTCTTCTTCGAAAAGCCTTTTCTGACGCTCATTCATCGTCTGATAGGCAATAGCCTCCATCTGCTCAGGGGTTAATACCGCCTCTCCGTAAGGTTCTACTGACCCCTCAATACGGAACATTGGCGGGACACCCACGGTGAGATAGATATCCGACGCATCCTTTTCCACCATGTGTTTTAAATATGCTTCAAGCATACCCATGTTATTACCTCTGTATTTTTGAGGAGAGGTAAAAGGCAACCTCTTCACGGTTTACCACGTTCTTTGCAAGGAGATCCTGAACGGAAGCCTCCATGGTCTGCATCCCCAGGGCTTTGCTTGTCTGCATAATCGACAGTATCTGGAATATTTTGCCTTCCCTGATAAGATTCCTTACTGCAGGGTTCGCAATCAGTATTTCAAATGCCGCGATACGACCATTGCCGTCTTTTTTTCTGAAAAGGGCCTGGGTTACAATAGCCTGCATGGATTCTGCGAGCATAGACCGCACCTGGTTCTGCTGGGCAGCGGGGAATACATCGATTATCCTGTCCACAGTACTTGGCGCACCACTTGTATGAAGGGTTCCGAAAACAAGGTGCCCGGTCTCTGCTGCAGTGAGGGCAAGAGAGATGGTCTCAAGGTCCCTTAGCTCCCCCACAAGGATGACGTCCGGGTCTTCTCTCAAGGCGCTTCGAAGGGCATTCGCAAAGCTTTTTGTCTGGGGCCCCAGTTCCCTCTGGTTAACAAGGCAATTTCTCGACTTATGGACAAACTCTATGGGGTCCTCTATGGTGAGAATGTGGCTCTTGGATTCCGTATTTATCAGGTCTACCATGGTGGCAAGGGTTGTCGATTTTCCGCTTCCAGTAGGGCCGGTAACAAGGACAAGACCCTTTTCAAGGCGGGCAATATCCATCAATATCTTTGGCAGCCCGAGTTCTTCGAAGGAAGGGATTCTGTTCGGTATGGAACGGAAGACTGCTGCGTCACCACGCTCCTGCTTGAACACATTCCCCCTGAATCTCCCGTACTCCCCGAGGGCAAAGGAAAAATCGAGTTCAAGGTGTTCCTCGAAGGTCTTTCTCTGCTGATCATTGAGAATACCGTATATCATGTTATGGACATCCTCTTTATCAAGGTTCGGCAGTTCCACCTTTCTCATTTCCCCATTGATTCGTATGAAGGGCTGTTCCCCTGCGCTGACATGAAGATCTGATCCATGGTTTTCCACTGCAAAGATCAATAATTCTGAAATATCCATGATAGCCTCCTATTGTTCTATTGATTCCATCTCTTTAAATGTCGGAAGATCAGTTAGGTTCATCAAACCATATACCTCAAGAAACATCTTTGTAGTCCTGAAAACCATCGCTTTTCCTATGTCATCGTTTCTGCCCCCCAGCTCGATCAGCCTTTTATCAAGAAGATGTTTGATAGCGCGGGCAGAATCAACACCCCTGACATGGTCGATCTCCTTTTTCGAAACAGGCTGTTTATATGCGATTATTGAAAGGGTTTCAAGCATGGATTTCGTAAGTCCTGCCTCCCTTTCCTTCACAAACCTTTTCACCCATTCCCTGCAATCCACCCTTGTCCTCATCTGATACCCTCCGGACACTTCAACGATCGAGACAGCCCTGTCCGATGCATTATACTCATGAACCAACTCGAACAATGCGTGCATAACCTCTTCCGGGGGGAAATCATCAAGTTTCTTCGTGAGCTCTCGTGATGTGATCGGTCGTGCGGATGAGAAAAGGACAGCCTCGATGACTCTTTTCAGTTCCATGCAATTAAAAACCCTGATGTTTTGTCTCTGATAGCCTCTATCTCCTCGGGATATTCGTACCACCACAGGTCTTTTTCTTTTGAAAACCAGGTAAACTGTCTCTTTGCATAATGCCTTGTCTTTTTCTTTATATCTTCTACCATATCCTCATAGGATATTTCACCTTTTATATAAAGGAGAATCTCCCGATAGCCAATGCTGGAAAAGGGTTTTGATGTCTGGTTATATCCCATGGAGAGGAGCCTTCTCACCTCATCAATCCAGCCACTTAAAAGCATTTCTTCCACCCGACCGTTGATCCGCCGGTAAAGATCCTCCCGGTTTCTGCCCAGACAGATCTTTAACATATTATAGCGCGCCTCTTTGAACCCGTGCTCCTCTTCGAGCCGGGACACGGGCTTCCCTGTAAGGCGGAATACCTCCATAGCCCTCACTACACGCACCTTATCCCTATGGCTTATCCTCATAGCATAGGCAGGGTCAACCTCTTTTAACTGCTCATAAAAGAGAAGAGGGTCCTTTTCGTAGTCTTCCTTCAATCTCTCCCTCAATTCAATGTCCGTAGGAGCCTCAAACAGCCCATAGGTGAGCGCCCTCATATAGAGACCTGTTCCCCCCACCAGCACAGGGATTTTTTCCCTGGACCAGATAAGCCCTATGGCCTCATCAGCCTTTTCCTTGAACATAAGGGCATTAAATATCTCTGAAGGTTCAACG
Source organism: Syntrophus sp. (in: bacteria) (assembly GCA_013824835.1). Lineage (GTDB taxonomy): Bacteria > Desulfobacterota > Syntrophorhabdia > Syntrophorhabdales > Syntrophorhabdaceae > PNOM01. The sequence continues at coordinate 13,551 of PNOM01000072.1, forward strand.
ATATCGATCAGGTGGTGATCCATGATTTCGCGGGAAGTAGCGTCAGGTTTTGCAGTGCCGATGTCGAAATGCCTGTATACCTGCATGGAGTCGGCATTGACGATTTCTCCCTTAAAATGGGCGGCAATGTCCATGGCAAGGCTTGATTTTCCCGTGCATGTGGGACCTACTATGGCTATGACCTTCTTATTGTTTGATAACATGGTCCATATAACGTATAATATATGCTGCCATGTATTCAAGAGTAATCAAACTGACCATCATATTCCTCCTTGTTCCGGCTATCTTCGGGATAAGTTTCGGCTATGCCCTTGTCAACTATCTTGAGATTCCTGACGTAAAACAGCTCGAAACCTACAAGCCGAAATCAGCTGCCCGGCTCTATGCAGACGACGGAACGCTCTTCGCAGAGCTCTTTGTTGAGAAGAGGATTCCTATACCCATAACAGCCATGCCCTATAATCTGAAATACGCCTTCATTGCTATTGAGGATGTAAGGTTCTATAACCACTTTGGTGTTGATATCAGGGGCATTGGAAGGGCAATGTTTCGTAATCTTGCAAAAAGGGGCATAAGTGAAGGGGCTTCCACCATCACCCAGCAATTGGCGAGGAATCTCTATCTTAATCCCCAGAAGACCTATAAGAGAAAGATCGAAGAGGCGGTGCTTGCCATACAGATAGAGAGGTCCTATTCAAAAGACGAGATACTTAATATGTATCTGAACCTGATCTACCTCGGGGAAGGCGCTTACGGCGTGGAAGCGGCGAGCTATACATACTTCCATAAGAAGGCAGGTGAGCTTACTCTTGAAGAATGTGCAACCCTCGCAGCCCTGACAAAATCTCCCTCAAGGCTCTCCCCCTTCAAAAACCCGGCAAAGGCCCTGGAAAGGAGAAATACTGTTCTCAGAAAGATGCAAGAAGCAGGTTTTGTAACCCAGAGCGCATATGTTGCAGCAGCAAAGACCCCCCTTATTGTCGCGCCTTTCAGGGCATATGAAAAGAAGACCGGTTATTTCATCGAGTACGTGAAACAGATGCTTGAGGAGCATGTAGAGGAACCCCAGATGATATATACTACGGGCCTCAATGTAAAAACCACGGTAAACCTTAAAATGACTGATTACGCCTATGAGGCCATACAAAAGGGCATGCAGGCATACAAGACAAGGAACCCGAAGGCTGTTGAACTCCCCGAGGTTGCCCTTATCGCCATTGAAATAAAGACAGGGGAAGTAAAGGTTCTTATCGGCGGCAGGGACTTTACGAGCTCTCCGTACAACAGGGCGGTCCAGGCAAAGAGACAGCCCGGTTCATCCTTTAAGCCCATTATCTACCTGGCAGCCCTGGAGAAGGGCATGAAGCCTGATACCATGTTGAGAGATGCACCCATCTCCTTTACAAACCCCTATACCCATGCGGTCTGGCACCCGAAGAACTACAAAAATGAGTATCTTGGAGATGTGACCATGCGGAAGGCCCTTGAGAAATCTCTTAACACGGCAACCATACGGCTCCTCGAGAGAACGGGCCTTGACAACGTGATAGACCTTGCGAAAAGACTCCACATGGAAAGCAATTTCCAGCCAAACCTCTCTCTGGCCCTCGGCACCACGGAGATTATCCCCCTTGAACTTGCAAACGCCTATGCTGCCATTGCGAGGGGAGGGGTGTATATACCCCCCATAGCATTGAAAAATGTAACAACCACCGAAGGGGAGGAAAAGTATACCGAATCTGCCGACGGTGAAGTGGTTGTTACACAGGCAAATGCAGAGGCCCTTGTCGATATCATGAAAGGGGTCATTAAAAGGGGCACTGCACACAGCGCAGCGTCCATGCCCTACTTTTTAGCCGGTAAAACAGGAACGACAGATGATTTCAGGGACGCCTGGTTTATCGGTTTTTCCCCTGAACTGCTCTGTGCGGTCTGGGTCGGCTATGACAAGAAGACCAACCTTGGAAACAAGGAGTCAGGCGGCACCGCAGCCCTGCCGATCTGGATAGATTTTATGTCAAAGGCCCTCCCGTCATACCCGAATGAGGATTTTTCTTTTCAAGTCGAAGAGCCGAAAAACGGTGATTCAAACCCTGAATCCAAGAAGGATTAACAATTCCGTCAAAAACCTCATAATATTTCTCTATTCTCTTGGTCGGCCAACGGCTTGTTCTTGAATGCTCATTGGTAAAATAAGGCATCCGGATAAGTTCTGTGGATTCTTCATCCTACTTATTATGCTTTTACCGGCAGATTTCTATATCGTGCCGAAGTCTCGTCCATTGTCATTACCACCCCCTCGCCAAGCTCCTTTGCCATTGCCGAGACAACGTCGAGAACACGGGCCGCGACAAAACGAGGTGTAGCATTGTCAAGTCTGAGGGTTATAAGACTCGGTTTTTGGTAGCCTTTTAGGGCCAGCAATAGAGAGAAGTCGAGGTCCTGGGTAATTATGACCTTAGTGTGCTCTCTTGCGTAATCCAGGATTTCCGCATCTTTGCTTTTTCTATCCACCCCCTCAGTGATACGGACTATACGAAGCCCTGATTCCCTGAGTATCTCCACACTCAGAGGAGAAATATTCATATCTGCAAGAAATTCAAGCTCAGCCATTAACCGCGCTTTTCAGGGGGATTTGTTTCGCCTGCTGAGAAGATAGCCACACCGCATATTGCAGGGACTGTGTAATATCCTCTTCTTCCAGTTCAGGGTAGGATTCCAGGATTTCTTTGTGAGTCATGCCGTTTGCGATCTGCTTCAGAATTGTGGAAACAGTTATTCTCATCCCTCTGATAATCGGCTGCCCCAGGCAAACCTCCGGATCAATGGTTATACGGTTGAAGTCCTCCATGATTCACACCTCCTCATCAGGATATCCCAAGCCTTCATCATTCTGAATATTATATCAGTACATTTAAGAAATGCAATCAAAACACGAGAAGAGCAGGCTGAAGGGGATAAGGCTGAAAGTTGATTGCGACCTA
>PNOM01000073.1 GCA_013824835.1 Syntrophus sp. (in: bacteria)
AAAAGGCATGGGTCTTGGGTTGGCTGTTTGTTACTCTATAGTTAAAAGTCACAGGGGATTGATTACTGCGGATTCTCAGGTTGGGCAGGGCAGCACCCTTACCATATATTTGCCGGCGCCAAAGAACGGCTGATACATCGTATATCATCGTTCTTACATCGTTATTAATAAACAGGGAAAAGGTTTTGACCCCCACCCCAGCGGAACCAAAGTTGGTGAACACCCTTTGAGCATCGCTACACAAACCTCTTACGAATGGAAACTGTTGATGGGTTAGCGCTGTATAGACACTTAGCATCTCTTTGAGAAAATATTCGCAATTCTTGACAAGTTTTAGTGCGATGCTATACTGACATTAAAGGAAATTTCAAGTAAATGAAAAGGGGAAAAGAGGAGGGTAACATGGACCCATTAGAAAAGAACAGCTCAAGGCCATCATCAAAAGATTACTTGGTAACCCATGGGCCGCAGCGAAAAACATTAGAAAAGATTACCCTAAGACCATTATCAATGAAGGACCTCGATGACGTAGCACAGATTGACTTCTCCCTCCTGGGAAAACAGAGGAAGGAGTACTGGGAAAGCAAGCTTGAAAGGACAGTAGAAACAGGTGTTCCATCGCTGGCAGCGGAAATTGACGGAAAGGTAATTGGTTTTATTCTGGGTAAAGCAAGTAGTTGGGAGTATGGTATCCCGGAGAACGTTGGATTGATCGACACCATTGGAGTAGCCAAAGAATGGCAGGGAAAAGGGATTTCCCATCTCCTGTTTAAGGAAATGTACTCCATGCTGAAAAAGGTCGGCATTGATACCATCTACGTCTTTGTGGACAGAAAGCAATGGGATCTTAACAAATTCTTTGACAGGATGGGCTTTGTTAGGGGGGATATGATTAACCTGGAGTTAAAAATCTAACCATGGCGCTCATGCATTCGCTGCGCGCGGATACAGGCTGAGAGTATATTTAGTACATCCTGAGTTGCCCATGGCTGCACATTTGCTGTTCCATCTATCTATTTCATATATATGTGCTCAGTTGGGACACCAGATGCGAGATGGATGATATGCTCGAAAGCTCTTGAAGTAAGGCATAAATGATAACTTTGTTACGTGAGGTCTTTTCGAGCTGAATATTGAGGGTTTCGGCATCCCGGAGCAGGTCTGACCGCGATACTTCATCAAGGGTTTGGTCTTCCAGGATAACATCGATTATATTAAAAACTAATTGTTTTGTAGTGGTTACAACAGCCTCAGCGGTTTCTTGAGGGACCGGATCAGGGGAGCGTGCTTCCATCATGTCCGGGCCAAATTGTCTGATGGTAATCGGGGAAGGATAAACCATCCCCTCGTCCTCGACAACCTTGATATATGCCTGTGGATTATTACGGTATTGTGCAATGATGCCTGTTTCTCCACCATTTTCGACAAAAGAACTTCCATCAAGGTTGATGAGAGCGCTAACCTGGCCCACAAGATCCAGAGAAAGCATGACAAATCCCCTTGTTTCAAGGATGTTTGCTGCATCCAGAATTTGCTGCCTGTCTGTAATCCCGAAGGAGACAGAAAATTCATTCAGAGAAAAAAAGTAGAAGCTCTGGATCTCAGCCTCGGCTCTGTCGTAAAGATATGTCAGTAAAAGTTCCGATAATTCCTGTATATTCACATTTATCTCCTGATGGTTATTGTAATTTCATTGGGAGTCTTATTATACCAGAATTTGCGTTCCTTAATGAAGGAAATAGTTTATTATAGAGAAAAAAGGGAAGATAAATTTAAAGAGGAGTCCATATCCCGTGGCCCACGAAAAAGAGAAGATTGATTGTTTCGCGTGCAGGCACTTCTATGTCACATGGGATAAAAAGTATCCAAAGGGATGCAGGGCTATGGGCTTTAAAACAAGGGAGATGCCCTCAATAGCAGTCTTTAAAAGCTCCGGATTAAAGTGTCTCAGGTATGAACCGAAAGAGACGCCTGCCCTGAAAAACAGGTAAAGCTTTAATCCACTATCATTTCCTGCGGACAGTAATCCGGGTACTGTTTTTGAAAATATTTTTCAAGGCAACAAAGAACGAGATAGAGAGACTGACGGCGACACCGAGGACAATAAACAACTTCTGATAGAGCCAGACATTGGAGATTGGTTCAATATCGTGCCTTGAAAAGGTAAGGTTGAGGCAGTAAACTGCGATTGGAAAAAGAAAGATGCCGATGGTTAGTACGATTGCCATGAGAATGGCACTGTTTCTTACAAACTTGTAGGCGTTGAGAAGGATCTGCCCTATAATCTCCCGGGTGTAGAACTTTGCTTCTATCTGATTCAATTTACGGGAGAGCTTTTCTCCCAGGAGTCGGCACGCCTTGCACTCTTCAATGGTGGTAAAGAACTGCGATTCCCTGGTATTCACTATCCTGTCTCTGATTCCTTTCAATAATTTATAGTGAGCATACACGAGTTTTGGAAAGATGTAGCTGGTTACAAAGGCCAAATCTTTATCAACCCGGAGAGATAATCCGTTGTAAAGGGACTCTATTTCTTTTTTTCGCTCCTTAATACTGTTGAGGCAGATCGGCAATATTTCATTGCTGTATCGAAGCATATCGAGGTAGCCGAAGTAACTCTCCGTTTCCCGCATCTGCCCGATCTTTTCCCGCAGTTCCACAATCTTGTCGATTTCATATTTTTGTAGAAAGGGTTTTGATTTTTCAATTTCATTATTCAACGTAATCACCATCGATTCCGCTTCTTCCTTTGCTTTGTACAGAACATTTTTCAGCAGGTCTGTTACGGGTACGTGAAAGCCGGCCATATCAGGATCGATCAGTGCGTGGATATAATATTCCTTATTTTCTGTGATGAGCCTGGCGAGTCTCAGGAGGGCCACTTTCCCCTTCTCCTGGTGGAGCTTGAATACAATATCCTGATAGACTGCCTCATGGCAATATGGATCAAGGGTGAGGATTGTGCTTATATGCAGAGAAGCGCTCACATGGTCGTTGAGGACCCTGTACAGACGGGAGAGGAGAAAATGGGCAAATATTTTATGAACATTATTTTTCGCATATTTAAGAGCCTTTTTGAAGAAGTATTCTGCCTCTGACGTATTGCCCTTCTCTACACAGAAAAAACCCGAGGTGCAGTAGACCCGGTAGTCCTCCGGGTGTTTTATCCGGGCATCTTTCAGAATAGATTCTGCCATGTTCAGGTTTGAGACCCGGAGTGAATCCTGGGCAAGCCAGGGCAGACCACCATTGTTTTCACTCCTTACCCAGTTCACCTTGCCCCACTCATTGTGTGTTGTATGCCAGATTGTCCTGAGAAAGCGAAGCTGGAAGACCCTGTTAAGGTCAAAAAAGGCATAGGATGCAAGATTAAGAGGTTCATTGAGATCTTCTTTTATGTCCTGGTAAAATTTCTGAGGATCGTGGATTTCCGTTACAAGAAATCTGGAAAAAAGGCTATTAAGATCCTTTATGGAGAGGTATCCCAGTTTTTTCATGCTGCGGGTGATCTCAGGCAGATACTTTGAAGGACATCCGGTTGCTTTGTGCCGTCTGCTTCCGCAATAATAGCAGGGCTGATCCTGGCCTTCTGCGAGGGCTGCCTGATAGAGGAATTCATCCGCTGCTCCCTCTATGGGGGCTGTATCGAGAACACATTTGTGCCAGGCAGGGACGGTGTTTTCCCCCAAGGGAGGTACAACAGAGATATCTGCCTTCTCTCCCATAAAGGTGTGGGCATCTGCTGAAATGAAGACATCACCCGGTTCAATACCCTGAGAGGGGAATTGAGCATCTTCCATTGAAAGGGTTTCTTTCTCTGAAGAAGGGCGTGTAAATATGAATATATGGAGGGGCAGAAAAGACTGTGTCTGACCCTTCCCGCATCTATCCTGCAAAAACCGCAGAATGTCATGGACGATTGGCAAAGGTGAACAATGCGTGCTGAACATAAGGGAAATAGATTTATCCTCCAGGATATGGGCTTTCCCTCCTTTTGTCCCCCATAGAGCCTCCCCTTCCCGTATCATGTTTTCCCATAAAGGGGGAAAATTATCTCCGCTCAGGTCCCAGAGGGGACGAAGATAGAGGACCACGCTTGTTGCCGGCCTGGTGTCGGTCTCTTTGTCCCAGAGAACATTGTAGATTGTTGAATTGTTGAGTGTATCGGTTTTATGCCAGATATTAACCGGCTCGAAATGGAGGGCAGGAAGATCACTCACGAAATCGTACATGCTCTGGGATACAAAAATCTGAGATATTCCTGCTGAATCAGCGAGCATAGTGGCGGTCTCTATCCCTTCGCTGTTGATGCTGGTCTCCACAGCAGCATAATCTCCACTGTGGAGACCAATCTTTACCTGTATGTGTTCCTTGAGGTTGTGGGGCAACCTGTGTTCATGAAGGTGCTGCTGAATCTTGATACCTGACTTCAGCGCCTCTCTTCCATCTCCAAACCATGCAACGATGGCCTTATCCGAAGTGTTCACTATGGAGCCGCCATATTCAATGATTGAAGAGGCAGCCGTTTCTTTATGGAAATTGAGTATTTCCCGGATATTATCCGTTTCTTCGGGTCTGAGATGTCCTGTTGAAGCGGTTATTTTCAGAAAAAGAATGACCTTTGACTGCGTGGCCCGGCCAGGAGACGGCCCTGGTGAAAAGGCTATATCATCGGTTTTGCATACCTCGGCAGTGTTTCTGTCTGAGCTCATAATTCATTATATTTATCGGCTGGTTCCTGATATTCTTTAGAAATGAGGTTTTCCGGTATAGACTGGCGTGGGAAAACAGAAAGTCGATGTGTGCAGTATCTTAAGGGAATTACTCCTCATGATCTGCTTTGAAGGTCCGTGCCTCCTTTTTTCGTGACTGATGGTGTTTCAATTCGAGCACCTTTTCTTTGGCCCGTTTTGACCGTTTCCTCTTCTGTCTTTTAATCTTTTCGATGCGCTGCTGTTCTTTGCTTTCCCTCCCGAGCACCATATCTTCAATCTTGTCAACAAGAATGCGGCGCGCAAGGAAGCGGTTCAAAGTCTGAGAGCGCTCACGTTGACATTTTACCTCAATCCCCGTGGGCAGATGCTTCAGGTAAACACAGGTAGAGACTTTATTGACATTCTGCCCTCCCGGGCCCCCTGAGCGAATAAACTGTTCCACAATATCGGGCTCTTTGATGTCGAGACGTTCCATCCTCTCTTCAAGGGACTTGATCTTCTCAGGGCTTACCCCCATTCTTGGCAAGGCCATACCCGTTCCCTTACAGCTCTGTCTGTCCTGTGATCCGGACAAAATTTTCTATGGCCGTGTTCAGTTCCCGGGGTTTTTCGAGCATGATCATGTGACCTGCCCCGTCGACAAGACCGATATCTGATCCCTTTATCTGCCTGTAAAGGTATTCGGAGTATCTTGGAGGGGTAAGAAGGTCCGATCTTCCGCAAAGCATGAGGGTGGGTGCTTTTATATCCTTTACGGAACCAATGGCATCAAAATGATCACACGCAATATAATCATTATAAAGCGTTTCGGCTTCACACTTCATCATCTCCTTGAGCCCGTTTTCCTTCATGGTCTGAGAAGCGCCTGTTCCAAAAGCAGTTTCTGTGATCATCCTGAGGGTGTTTTCCTTCTCTTTAAGAACCCCTTCGAGGATCTCGGGCATTACCCTGAGCCGTGCCCCGGTACCTATGAGAATCAATCCCTTCACTATGTCAGGGTAGGCAAGGGCAAGAGACATGGCAATGGCGCCCCCCATAGAGTGGCCAGCAATGTAACACCTTGTTATGTTCATGGATTGCAGGGTTTTGTAGACGCTATCCCTGGAACCTTCTATGCTGTCCAATGCCGGACCGGATGATTGCCCGTGTCCGGGCAGGTCAAGGAGAACAACCTCCATGGACCTCTGCAGCTCTCTTTGAAAATACCACGAGAGCCCGCTGCCTCCTGCGCCGTGGATAAAAACGCATTGTTGACCCTTTCCGTATCTCTCAACATGCAGATTCATTGTTCCTCCAAAAATGTATTGAAAAGTAATTTCTGAAGTTATAATATGACGGTATGAGATTTATTGCAATACTCCTTGTCGTTTTATCCCTCTTGTCCTGCACAAAGGTCCAGGAGATACCGGTTAAACAAAAATCAGCTGAGGGTGAAGCCGCTGATGTTATGTACAAAAAAGAGATGGAGGAGATAAAAAAGAGTCTCAAGGGTGACACGAGAACCAAGCTTAAAAGAGACGGAAAAGGGATGTATACCTGGGAGATCACAGGAAAGGATACCCAGGAAGTTCTCAAGGCAAACGAATTGTTGCGAAAGAGACTTGGCGAGGCTCAGTAACCCAGGGACACCGTCAGATGGCATTGAAAACATAGGGGGATTTCACTCATAACTACTTTAAAAAAATCCTTTTAGCATTAATATAATACTTATGATGTGTCTTAAAAAATCTGAAGGACAGGGGTTGAAATTATATGAAATATGAGCATACAATAAAGATATTTTCTCTTGAAGACCTTGAAAGAAAAGGTATTGTTACTCATCCCCATAAGAACATTGTGTTTGCATGCAGGCCTGAAGGGACCTGCGAAGTCCATGATATCGGGCTGGAGCAGATGGAAAATCTCTCGGTTTTGTTTAACGAAATGGGAAATAAAAGCTGGGAACTTGTGCAGCTTGTCTTCCATGAATCAGGGATTATCAGCTTCTGGAGAAGGGGCATACAGGAATTGCCGTAGCGGGTGCTGCGAGGAAGAAGGGGCATAAGGCGGTTCAACGTTCCAGATTCAATGAGGCTGCCGGATAGTTTACATACAGGCGCGCAGTGGTTATATTAAGGGAAACTCGCAAGTGAAAATTAAAAGGAGGCAATAATGAAAGAGAAAGTGGAAGCAGCGATTGAGAAGATAAGACCCTTTTTACAGAGGGATGGAGGGGATATTGAGCTTGTAGAGATTGTTGACGGCATAGTGAAAGTACGCCTTAAAGGAGCCTGCGGCAGTTGTCCTATGAGCGCTATGACCCTTAAGATGGGTGTAGAAAAGACATTGAAAGAGGAAGTGCCTGAAGTGAAAGAGGTTGTTGCCTTATAGCCCCCGGAAGAATCCCGTCAGTATCTTGATGGATTTACCAATTTCATAAATAATTCCAAGAGGATGATTGTTCCTATGATGAAAGAATATGATTATGCAATAGAGCTCCTCAGGCAGTTTCTTCGGATTGACACGTCAAATCCGCCGGGCGATGAGGAAGAAGCAATCCTGTTTCTTGAAGGTGTTCTTAAGGAAGCGGGCATTCACTCCGAGATATACCTTGCTGCACCGAAAAGGGCAAATCTCCTCGCCCGGATAAAGGGGAAAAAAGAAGGGAAACCGGTTGTTCTGCTGAGCCATGTGGATGTGGTCGTAGCCCACGAAGAGGAGTGGGATGTTGATCCCTTTGGCGGAGAAATAAAGGACGGGTTTATATACGGCAGAGGCGCCATTGACATGAAGGGCCAGACGATCTGCCAGCTCTGTGCCTTCATAAACCTTAAAAAAGAGGGTATTACTCCTGAGAGGGATATCATTTTTCTTGCCACCTGCGACGAGGAGGTGGGGGGTAAAAACGGTGTTGCGTATATGCTGAATGAGGTGCCCGCCCTCCGTGATGCATCATTTGTAATCAGTGAAGGTGGTTTTTTTGTTGAAGATGAAGGAGTGCTTAATGCCCAGGTATCAGTTGCGGAAAAGAAACTTGCCCAGTTTTACATAAAGGCATCAGGAACAGGAGGGCACGGTTCTGCACCCAGCAAAAATATTGCCAGCGAGAAGGTAATCAGGGCAGCCCATAGCATCATCTCCTATGAATGGCCATTTAAGGCCACCAGTGTGGTGAATGCCTACATGAACGGTATTTTTAAAGGGATGAAGGGAAAGGGTTTTACCTTTACCAACCTGAAAGAAACCTTGAAGAAAGAGGGGTTCAGGCAGTATGTGGGCAATAATCCCATGTATAATGCACTCCTCAGGAATACCGTCACTCCTACTATACTGAAGGGCGGAGAGAAGGTCAACGTGATACCCACTGAAGCCCACATATATTTTGACGCAAGGTTGCTGCCTACAGAGAATTATGACAGCTTCATGAGAACAATAAGGAGACTTGCCGGAAAAGAGGTAGAAGTTGTTCCTATAAGCGGGGGTAGCAGCGAGCCTGCCCCATCCGGATATAATACTCGGTACTTTAAGGGTATCAGCCAGGTTGTGAGGGGCATCCAGGGCCCCATCCCTGTATTGCCCTTTATTACAAGGGGCGCCACAGATCTTCGCTACTTCAGGGAACTTGGAGTCACTGCCTACGGTTTCTTCCCTATTACCCTGCCAAAGGATGAATATCTCAGGATGCACGGGGCAAATGAGCGGATATCGATTGATAATCTCAGGGAGGGGTTGGAAGGTACCACTGAGCTTGTGAAATTATTGTCAACCCTTGTGTAACCTTGATGTGTTGTAACAATTAAGCAAATTGGTATACAAATCAATCTTAAATTTCTTGACAAGCTTTCCATTTCAGGAGAAAATACTATAGAATAATAGTGAATTAATTAACAAGCCGATAGGGCAATACCTTAAAAAGATTAAAGGAGGTGAATTTGGCTTTAGTTATAAAAAATATGGCGTTATGCCGCATGGGGGCTTTATGAAGGAAATAATGCAAGGAAACAGCGCAATTGCAAGAGGTGCTTGGGAAGCTGGCGTAAAAGTCGCTGCTGCATATCCAGGGACACCGAGTAGTGAGATTTTAAAAGACATAGCAGACAACTATCCTGAAATCTATGCTGAATGGGCACCAAATGAAATGGTCGCTGCTCAGGTAGCGGCAGGAGCAGCAGTGGCAGGTGCACGGTCCCTGTGCTGCATGAAGCATGTGGGTATGAACGTAGCAGCCGATGTCCTGATGACCATAGCCTATACGGGAACAAAAGGCGGCCTTGTTTACCTTATTGCCGACGATCCCTTTGTCCACAGCTCACAGAACGAACAGGACAGCCGGAACTGGGCGCGCTTTGCCAAGATTCCCATGCTGGAACCTGGCGATGCCCAGGAATGTTATGATTTTACAAAGGCAGCATTTGATATCAGCGAACAGTTTGATACACCCGTTATCTTAAGAACAGAGACCAGGGTCGCCCATTCTGATTCATTGGTGGAGCCGGGAAAAAGAGTTGAATCCACGATGCCTATGGGTCTTGACCAGAAGGAGTGGACAAAATATGTTATGGTGCCAGGAAATGTCCGTGTAAGACGGGTATTCATTGAAGAGAGAATGAGGAAGCTTGAGGAGTTTGCCGACACATTCAAATATAATGTAATGGAGATAAATGATCCGAGCGTAGGTATAATAACAAGCGGCGTGTCCTACATGTATACCAAGGATGTATTCCCCGAGTATTCCTTCCTGAAGCTCGGCATGGTATGGCCGCTTCCCAAGAAGATGATAGCCGAGTTCTTCAAAAAGGTGAAGAAGGTCATCATCGTAGAAGAACTCGATCCTTTTATTGAAACAGAAATCAGGGCAATGGGCTACAAGGTATGGCACGGGAAAGACATTATCCCGAATATGTTTGAGCTTACCCCTGAGATTGTCGAGAAATCCATAAAGGGCAAAAAGTATAAAGCACCTGCAGTGAGAGTGAAACCTGAAGATCTTCCGAGAAGACCGCCAAACCTTTGCGCCGGTTGTTCACACAGGCCGCTTTTTTATGCCCTTAAAAAACTGAATGCCTTCGTATTCGGCGACATCGGCTGTTACACCCTTGCCGCAGCGCCGCCCCTTTCCGCACTTCATACCACCATATGTATGGGTGGTGGTGTTGGTATGGCTCACGGTGCCTCAAAGGCCCTTGGGAAAGAAGGCCTTGGTAAGTTTGTCGCAGTCTTAGGCGACTCGACATTCATGCACTCAGGTATTCTACCCCTCGCGGACATTGTCTATAATAAAGGCTACGGAACGGTTATTGTTCTTGACAACAGGATCACCGGCATGACAGGCCACCAGGAGCATCCGGGAACAGGTTTTACGATCCGTCAGGAACCGGCAAACATGGTTGATTACAATGAAATCGGGAAATCCGTAGGTGTGAAAAGCATCAGATATATTGATCCTTACAACATAAAAGAGTGCATGGAAGTTATCAAGGAAGAGATGAACAAGGAAGAAGCGTCTCTTATCCTCTGCAAGGACAGCCCCTGTATGCTGCTCCGCAGGGCAAAACCCCTTGAGAAATTCAAAACTCCTCTATTCGCTATTGACACTGATAAGTGCAGGGGATGCAAGGTATGTCTTGAAATCAACTGCCCGGCCATCAGCTGGAGAGAAGGGGCAGGAGCAACCGCAGACGGCCACAAGAGAAAAGGAACTGCCTTTATTAATCCCGATCAGTGCGTTGGATGCGAGGTCTGTGTTCAGGTATGTAAATTCGAAGCCATTGTACCAGGCAAGAAGTAAGGAGGCGGATAATGAAAGATAACGGAAAAATCACAAATATATTCCTTTCCGGCGTTGGCGGACAGGGCGCAATCCTTGCGAGCAACATCCTTGGCGAAGTATTTATCAAGGCCGGGTACGATGTAAAAAAGGCAGAGGTTCATGGAATGGCACAGAGGGGCGGGGATGTCACCACCCATTTCAGGTTTGGGAAGAAGGTTTATTCTCCCCTTATCAAATACGGCGATGCTGATTATCTCCTCTCTTTTGAGCTTCTTGAGGCCATACGGTATATCAACTGGGTAAAACCGGAAGGTAAAATCATTATCAACAAATCAGAGATCTTCCCCCCTTCGGTTAACCTCGGACAGATGGCATACCCGAAGGATGTTGAGAAGACCTTTAAGAAATATTTCAAAGACAACGTCTGGATGATCGATGGACAGGGGATTGCAAAAACACTTGGCAATGTCCAGTCTGCAAACGTAGTGCTTGTCGGCGCATTTTCCAATTTCTTCCCGGAAATCAAAGACGAGCAATTTATTGATGCAATCAAGACGCTTCTCGCTCCAAAGCTCCACGACTTAAACGTGAAAGCATTTTATGAAGGAAAAAAGGCCCTCTAAAAGGGGGACTTCAAAAAGGCCATCTTTTTGGGGGGCTTCAAAAAGCCCCTCCAAAAAATGGCCTTCCCCCTTCGGGGGGAATCCTTTTTTTCTGATCCTCATCCTTTTAGCATGTGTTGTTCCCTGGAGGGCATACGGAATGAATCAGTTTTCTTTGGATGATCGCCTAAGTTGTGTCTTTGAGCAGAGAAAAGGTGCCGGCGTGGTAGCAATACAGGTCTGGGTAAAGGTAGGGAGCCGTTATGAACGGCATCGAGAGGCCGGTATTACCCACTTCATAGAACACCTGATCTTTAAAGGCAGCGAAAAAGTGAAGGGCAACGAGATGGCATCAAGGATCGAATCCCTCGGTGGGAATATCAATGCCTTCACCTCTTACGATAATACCGTATACCATATCGTGGTACCGAAAATGGCCTTTGATGAGGGGCTCGAACTCCTCGTTGATGCAGTCCATAACCCTGCTTTTCCCAGGGAAGAGGTTGAGAAAGAAAAGAAGGTTGTTTTAGAGGAAATCAAGATGGGGGAAGATGACCCCCAGAGGAAGCTTTATAAAGAGCATTTTTCTTCTGTCTATCACGGCAAACCCTATGGCAGACCGATCATAGGGTTTGCGGAGACAGTGAAGGCCATTACCCGTGAGGATATTCTTAAATACCATGGATCCTACTATGTACCCGAAAATATGGTAATGGTCATAGTGGGCGATTTTGATGAAAAAAAGGCAGAGACGTTTCTCAGGAAGTCTCTTCTCGCAAAAAAGGCAGGGATTGTACTCACCCCGGAGAAACAGGGTATTGAGACCAAAGAAAAAGATACAACAAGGATAATCGAGAAAGAGGTGAGGGAAAGCTATCTCATATTTTCCTACCCTATTCCACTTATTACCCACCAGGATATGCCTGCCCTGGATATCCTTGCAACAATCCTCGGAGAAGGGGAGAGTTCCCGTCTCCAGGAAGAACTGAAAAACAGACAGGGTATCGTGACCGGCATTTCAACCGGTTTCTTTTCTCCAAAAATCGGCGAAGGGCTCCTTATGGTCTACGGCACATTCAAGGGAACGGATTACAGCACTGTCACAAAAGGTTTTGATGGAGAGGTGAAAAAGCTCCTGAAAACAGGGGCCAGCGAATGGGAGATTGAGAAGGCCAAAAATATGATAAGGGCCTCTTACATATACGGCAAGGAGACTGCCCAGGGAAGGGCACGGATGATAGGCAATTACCTGACCCTGACCGATAACCCTGATTTCATAGATCAATACCTGATAAAAATTGATGCAATAACGGGCAAAGACATAAAAAGGGTTCTCAAAAGATATGTTACTGAACAGGAGAAGAACCTTGCCGTAATGGTACCGAAGAAGTCTTCCAACCCTCATACCTTCACACTGAAAAACGGGATGACCTATACAATCAATAAAAATAAGGCGTCACCCAGTTATTCCTTCAGGATAGGCTTTACAGGAGGGCTTAAAGAAGAGCTGGAAGGCAGAAACGGAAGCTTCAATCTCCTCTCCAAGATGCTCATGAAAGGCACAAAAGATAAGGATGCAGCAGCTATTGCAAAGGAGATCGGCCTCCTTGCGGGAAACATTTCCCCTTACCCTGGCCGTAATATATTCGGCATGTCAGGCAAATTCCTGAGCAAGGATATAGAAAAGGCCTTTACACTCCTCAAGGAACTCCTGACGTCAACAGCGATGAAGGAGAAGGAGCTGGATACAGTAAAAGCGGAGGTCCTCTCCGAGATACGGCAGAGAGACGATGATCCCATATCCGTAACATTTATGAAATTTAATGAGGAATTGTACGGGACCCATCCCTACGGCAAAGACCCCACCGGCACGGAGAAGGATGTTGAGGGAACGGGACTCAAAGAGCTGGATGAAATGTACCGGCAGTATGTAAGCCCGGAAAACACAGTCCTTGCCATATCGGGTGATGTGGATGAAAAACAGCTTCACGACTTGATTGCGAGACTCTTTTCCGATTGGAAAGGACCGGCAAACAGGCTGAAGAATGTACCTGTGAAGCCTCCTGCGGGGAAAAAGACCCTTGCAAAGAAAGAGATCAACCAAACCCATCTGGTATTTGGTTTTATCGGCCCCGGACTGGTAGATAACGACCGTTATGAGGTTGAGGTAATGGCTGCCATACTTTCAGGTATGGGCGGCAGGATACATAAAATCCTCCGGGAAGATAAACCTTATGCCTATGCCCTGACCTTCTTTAATCAAATGGCCTTTGAGGCTGGCGGGATGGGCATTTACATCGGGACCGATAAAAAGCTTGTTAAAGAAGTTGAGGGCATTGTAAGGACCGAACTGGAGCGCATCATCAGGGACGGGTTTACAGAAAAAGAAGTGGCGGACGCAAAAAGCCGTCTAATAGGAAACCACCTGATACGTATGCAGGGAAATGGCGCCATGTCAACGAGCATGTGTCTTGATACCCTGTACGGATTAAAGGCAGGTTATTTCAAGGAATGGCCTTCACACATCGAGAAGGTGAAAAAGGCGGATGTGGACAGGGCCGCGCGGAAGTATTTTACCCTCAATCAGATGGTGCAAATCACCATGGGCGCTTCGGAATAAATTTGTCTTTTTCCGCAGGCATCCTCCTCTGTCTAATTTCTAATCTTATCAAAAGCATCATACTATTTCCCTGTTCTTCCGGTCGGCCAACGGCTTGTTCGTAAATACTCATCTGCGGCGTCCTGCTGCACTTGCGCCCTGCAACGTATGCACGATACGTCTACGGTCAGGCAATGCTCGCAGTCCATCCCCATCTAAGCACTCCTTTCCAAGCCGTCGTCCACCCACACCGGTAACCATACGCCTTTACCAAGCGAATGATTACCGGTAAAATAATACCATTTCTAATTCAATAGTCTATTTTATGTCAGATGTCATTGCGAGCAAAGCGTGGCAATCTCAGAGCCTTAGATTGCCACGCCGCTAAGTTCCCCTGCGGAGGGAGACACTTCTGAACGAACGGACACATAGGTAACAGATTATTCTGGGGACATAGGTAACACTTTTTGTATGATTCATAGGTGCCAGGGAGGTGCCTATGGGTTGGAAAGGAGTTACCATAAATGCGGTGACTGAAGCGGATTAGATACTCGCCTATCAGTTGACAGAAAACCTCCAACGGGAAGACTTGCATCCCATAGGTCAGGCACAGGGGATACTGTCCTAATTTCAGGCAAAACACCCCGAGAAGGGGTATGATGTGGAGAGCCTTACAACAGAATTGGTGAGGTATGATCTGAGAAAAGAAGACGTAATAGAGGCAGTTGTAGACACTGTGTCTACCATTATTTATATATCAGGAAAATCAACAAAAGCAGTATTCCGCACACTATCCCTCTTATTGAATCCAGCCGGCATTCAATCTGCGATACTGGATGGCTCTATATTCTTGTCACAAGGCTTTCTAACTCACGCTCAAAGTCCAATGGCATTATTATATGACAGTTGCATTTTTATCAAGTTTAAAAGTAAATGGAAAGTAAATGGGCGACCATGCTGCCGCCCATTTACTTTGTAACATTTCAAGACCCCTCAATGTCTTTTTCGAAGGGTCGATAAAACCAGCTTCAATTACCAGCTAAAGCCTAAGCCTGCATTCGCGGTGCCACCTACAGAGGTGTTGTTTGGGCTGAAAGCATACCCGGCGGCCAATTGAAATCCTTTGCCGAGGTTGGCCTTTGCACCAAAGGCAACTGCATTATACGTCTGGTAGTTACCCCAACCTATACCGACCGTGAATCTTTTCCCGGCCTCAGGCGATGGGATTGCTGCCAGAGCCGCTACGGATGCTATGCCGACATAAGCTTGCTTTTGGAGATCTTGAAGTTGCCGGTAGTTGACAGCATCATAATCCGAATACCCGTCAGCAACCCCGGTAACCCGGACAGGAGCTCCATTTGAGGCGTTGCTGAAGGTGGCGCCGTTGTTGTTGAGGGTCAGGCTGGTAGATCCCGAGCCGCCGCTCATCACGGCCTGGGACTCGTTGACCATAATACCGTGGGTTTTGCCGGCAGAGTTAGTCACGGTCATGGCTGCGGTGGATGAAGTCGTGGTGCCGGGGGTGATCATGCCGTTGCCGTCTGCAATCATCCCGCCATTGGCAGCGGTGGTGCCTGCGTTGACTACCGACACGCCGCTAGCGCGTGTGCCGACGCCGGTTACGCCAAGGCGTCCCGCATTGTTGGCCACCGACAGGGTGCTGTTGCCGCCCTGGGCGGTTACTGCGGTTGCGGCGTGCGTGCTGCCGATGTTATTAGTCGAGGCAAAAGCAGCGTTTGTGCCGATGTTGTTGACCGTGGCAGCGCCGACCAGGTTGGTGTCGCCGATGTTGTTGGTCCGTGCCGAGATGCTGTTCACACCGCCCACGCCTGTTGCGGAAATGGTGTTGGACTGGCCTGCTGCATTGGCAGACATTGTGTTGCTGCCTGCTACAGCGTTGATAGCGTTGTTGCCTGTCGTTGCTGTCATGGTATTGCCGGTCTGACCGGTGATCGCGTTGGCACCAGTCGTTGCGTTCATCGCGTTGGTCGCGCCGGTCATGGTGTTGGCCCCGGTGGCAGTAATCGCGTTGGTCAAGCCGGTCATGGTGTTGGCCGAAGTGCCTGCGTTACCAATGGTGTTAATCGAGCCTGCGCCGCCGCCAATGGCGTTATTCGCATTTGCGCCGCTGCCAAAGGTATTGGTGGTGCCCGCCGCTGTGGCGATTGTGGCATTGCCGGTGGTCGTCAGGGTGTTATTGATGGCCGTAGCGCCGTTTAGCGTTGATGCGCCTGCAACAGTAAGGGTGTTGCCAAGGGTGGTTGCCCCGGTAACGCCAAGTGCGCCGCCGATAGTGGCTGCCCCGGTCGTACCCAACGTACCTGTGGCAATATTGCCGGTATTAGTGATGCCATTAGTCGTGGTCGCACCGGCCACAGCAAGTGCGCCGCCGATAGTGGCTGCCCCGCTGGTGTTCAGCGTCGTTACGCCCGAGACTGCCCCTGCATTGGG
>PNOM01000074.1 GCA_013824835.1 Syntrophus sp. (in: bacteria)
ACGCCATCTCCCTCAGCCTCTCCAATATCCTCACCATCCCCAATGTATCGAGCTTGCAATACTCCAATAGCGCAGTCCTGATGTTTTCGACCTCACCCGGATCATTGCAACTGCACATCCTTGCATAGGCATCCATGGCCATCCCGCCGTTTGCTACTTCCATACCCTTGTAAGAAAGATCGGGGACGAGTACTGGAAGGACGGCCTTCTGCGAGTAAGAGCCCATCATCTGCCAGTGATAGATGTGGTTCTTCTTGAAGGGGATCATGAGGTCCCGTATGTTGTCAATGCGGGTCTGAATCGCCATGCTGAATTTGGGCAGGAAGGCGGCAAGTTCCCGCAATCTGCCCATTTCAAAGGCTGCGTTGTAGGCAACAATACAGGCATTTTCAGGAATCTCCTCAAGAAGTTTATTAGCGAGGGCAGTTCTCGGATCGATGTTCGGGTCTGCCAGATACTCATGGTGAAAAAGTTCGCCTCCCTCTCGCTCTATGTAGTGGAGGGAATACTGAAAGGTCACCTGCTGATAGGGTCTCATTCCATCGAAGGGCGGCACTGCAGGGTTAAAGGTCTCGAAATCAAGAAAATAGAGGGGATACCAGAGGGTGTCAAGAAAAGACCTGACCTCTTCCGTGTTGATGAATTCCTTTTTGCCGAGAAAGGCTTGCAACTGCATGAGCTGACTGCCGGACACCATCTCCAAAGGCACATCTTTGAGATGAAGCAGGCCCTGATTGTATAATTCAAAGGGGCGCGCACCCCGCTGCTTGAGCCTGAAGACAGATTCTTCAGGGATATGCTGCCAGCAATGGTCATGGAAGTCGCATGAGTATGGGTTATCACAGTATTTCCCGATATCGATTGCAGGGATATCTACCGATAGTATCTCCCGCATCCTCGCAATTTCGGACGGCACGATTGTCTGCCGGTCTCTCACTGCCTCCGTGATATCCTTGGAAAGGAACAGTTTATCGACCTCTATTGCCCCGTTCCTCACATACTGGTTGTTGAGATGGACAAGATGCGCCCTGGCCACATTGACGCCAGCCCCGGTGAGTACGTAATATTGTAATGCCACATCATTGACGTGCACATCCTTTACCTCTGTGGTGGCCTTCACTTCATAGAGTTCCCAGCCGCCCTTGCCTTTGTGGAGGATATCGGCCTTCATGAAGACCCCGTCGTGCTCAAAGGCTGCTTCGTAGATAGTGACAGTCCCTTTCCTTATCTCAGCAGCCGTCATAGCTATCTGCTCAGTGGGGGTAAATCCTTCGTAGACGATCTCAACCCCTCCCGGAAAGAGCCCCTGGGCCAGTAGGCCCACATCTGACCCGGTGTCGAAAATCCTCTGCTGGGCCTCGGAGACCGTTCCTTTCAGTTCTGGATGGTACCGGTCGAGGTACAGGGACTTGTGACACTGAAGCCCCCTGATGAATAAGGATTTGCTGAGGTTGAGTCTCATCGCTTACTCTCCTTTGTGTTGTTTCATTACCAGGGCCATCTCTTCGGCTACTATTTTTCTCAAGGCGGCCGGTGTGACAACCTCCACATGGGGCAGCCAACGGTATATCCAGTGCCTGACACCTTCGATGCCGTGTGCGGTGAACGTGACTTCCAGGCGACCATCAGGCAGATCCCTTTGAGTCTGGCTGTAATGCCATTTCCTTCTCTCGAAATACTGCCGTATGTCCTTCTGGAATCGCAATACGACTTCTGTGGGTTCGCCGTCAACATATGCCCCGAAGAGCCCGGAAAGCTCTGTCTCCAGTGATATCTCCCTGGGGAGGAAGTATTCATCGAGGAGTGTAAGGGAGATCACCCGGTCAAGGGCGAATGTCCGGAACTCTCCCCGTAAGTGGCAGAACCCCCTGAGTTGCCAGAATCCGTCGTTGTAGAAGAGATAATAGGGGTCGACCTTGCGTTGCATGGCTTCCCCTGTTGAGAGGGCTCCGTAAAGGACCTCCATGCGCTGGAAGTTGATTGCAGCCTCATGGATCACTGCAAGGCGTTCGCCTATGTCGACAGGAAGGGGTTCCGGTGTGATCACGATATACTTTGAGGTGTCCCGGACCGGCATGGAGACCTTTTCTTCGATTTTGTGAAGGTTCATCTCCATTGCAGGCCCGAAGCCCCTGAGAAAATGCTTGGCAAGGCTGAAGGCCAGACGTTCCTCTACGGAGAAATGGGGTTTACGCAGGGCATAACCTTCCTCAAAGGCGTAGCTTGCATTCTTTCTATCGTAATAGACCGGGAATCCTGCGGTGAGGAGGGTATCGATGTAGCGATGAACGGACCTTTCCTTAATTTCAAGATCATCCATCAGGGATCTGACGGTCACCTTCTCCTTGCGGTCAAGTTTGTTGAGCATGATCATAAGGGCATCGAATTTGGAGGACATGAGCGCTCCCTGTTCTCTAAGGATATCAGATATGACTGACAACAGTATGGCAGTCCGGAACGGTTTTATCAAAGAATATTTTACGTATGTATCCCCTCAGTTTCTTTCCGGTTCAGTTAAAAACCCAATAATACTTCTCTATTCTTCTGGTCGGCCAACGGCTTGTTCGAGAGTACTCATCTGCGGCGTCCTGCTGCGCTTGTGCCTTACGACGCAATAATTGCCCCCTCTCCCTTTTTCCCTCCCCCTCGGAGGGGGGAGGGTATGGGTGGGCAGTCCATCCACATCTAAGCACTCCTTTCCAAGCCGTCGTCCACCCACACCGGTAATCATACCGCGTGTATGATTACCGGTAAAATAAGGCATTACCCTATAAATTTTTGAGGGCTTATCGTCTTGCAGTATATTCCGGCAACATCAGTGTTAAAGATATCTTATTATTGCCGGGAGCCATCCAGGCATATCAGCTTTTTTGCCTTAGCATTAACTGCTTTACACAATATATTTTCCTCGATTTCAGACTGCCAGGCAGGTGGCAGCTTGGCGGGGTTATTATATATCCGTAAAGAGGCTCTATGGTTCTAAAAAAGGAACTGCTTAAAACGCTCAAAATGTTGCATAACCGGCTTAACCGGCATTCTAAAGAACTACACAGAAGCGGAAACGAGGGAGGTTCCATGGTTCTAAAAGAAGAATTATTTGAAAACTTGCTCAAGATATTGCAGCACCAGCTCAACCGGGACCCCAAAAACTACAGGTTCCTCATCAGAAGCGAAAGTGACAGGGCGGAAGACTCCCCCTTTCTTGAACCGTTTATGGAAGCAGAGAATATTCCCTTTACGGGAATGGGGGTCAACCTTATCTCCCAATCGCTCCTGCCCGCCATGAGTTTCGTTGAGACGAAATGGGGCCGGATGCCCGTTGGCATGTATCTTGTCTATCCCGAATCAGCAGATGAGATCATCATTTATCTCTACCAGGACATCGGTGAGGCCCAGTATCGGGATAGCCCTCGATGCATTATAGGCTACCGTAATGAGAAAACAATGGAGGAGTTTTTCTCCCAATGCCGAGGATTTGCTGTGTCGAACCAACGGGAGTGTAATACCATAAAGGTCTTCCGGGGCAAAGACATAGAAAGGCCCGAACTCTCCTGGGATGATCTGATCCTGCCGTTTGCCTTGAAAACAGATATCAAGTGGCATGTAGAAACCTTCATGGCCGGAGAAAGTGCGTATAAACGCCTCGGTGTACCTTACAAAAGGGGTTTTCTCTTTATCGGTCCTCCCGGCAATGGTAAGACCATGCTGCTCAAGGTCATCTCCTCAAACTTCCCGGAATGGAAGTTTATCTATTTCAATGCGTCCATCCGTACCGACAATGAAGATGTCGACGAGGTCTTCGCGCTGGCCCGGGACCTTGCTCCGAGCATCCTCTGCGTTGAGGACCTCGACACCCTATTTAACAGCGATGTGACCATAAGCCATTTCCTCAATAAACTTGATGGTTTTGAGACTATGAACGGCAATCTCATCCTGGCGACTACAAACCACCCCGAGAAGATAGATGAGGCATTGACGAACAGACCCAGCAGATTTGACCGGGTATGGATCATCGATAATCCTGATAAAAACGCGAGGCGGCTCTTTATCGAAAGGCACTTCCCCTACCTTGAAAGTGATAACTTTACCGGAACGCTGGCAGCCAATACCGAGGGATTCTCTATGACATATATGAAAGAGCTTTATGTCTCTGCATCGTTACTGGCCATTGAGCGGGGCCTTGAGTATCCCGGAGAAGAGGAGGTAATGGCATCGCTTCAGACGCTCTCTTTACAGATAACGGGGGCAAAGAACGATTTTATCCGCACCGTGAAAACTATCGGGTTTGCAGCAGGGTGAGGCTATGATCTGACAGGAAACAGGAAGGGCGGATTTCCATCAAATACATCATAAGGAGATTTTATATGGCAACAGAATGCAAATATTGCGGTTCCATCTCTTATGGCATATGTGTCCAGAGTCCCCATAGAAAACAGACGGTGATTTTGTCCGCACTTTCTGACTGGACCTCAAAGGCGTAAGGCGACAAGGAGCGTCTCTACGATTCCCCCTCTGAGGTCATGGAGCAGTATTTCCAAAAAGAGACCGCTACACTTTTTCAGAGAACTGCACAAAGGCACGGGCTGCCCTTTTCAGAGAATCCGTTATGTCGATATAGAGATAAGATGCCTTTGGTATACAAACTCCTGTTATCAATCTGTTCTGATGGACCAGTTCATACTCATCGGCCAATTTCTTAATCTCATCCATGTTCTTCCGAATATTTGCTTTCAGGTGAGGATTCCCGGTAATCACATAATCTTTTGCATCCGTCAATTGAGTGTACACAATGAGAAGCAGCGAATCTATATCCTTCAGCGCCTTTTCGGTGAAAGGAATCTTCGCCTCCGCCTTAATTGCCATTTTCTCCATCACGTTCTCTATGGCCAGGGCAGCGGCTTGCAGGGGAATGACCATGCTCATATATTTGAGCTCTTCCTCATTCTTTTCCTTTTTCTTGGTAATCGTCTCGGCATATGTAGTGCGGGACTTGAGTAATTCCCTGAACTTGACAATGCTTTCGTTTAACAGCACCTTGTTGTCTGTACTAAAACCCTTTCTCGCATGCCGCAAGATAGGCAGCGATTCATTAAAAACGTCAGAAAGCATTTTGGTAAGTCGTTTCTCTTCCATCTTCTCCTCCTTAGGATGTTGATCTCACTCTCTGTATTTTATATAGCACAAGAATAACAGGAAAATCACTATTTCCGCTCTATTCCGCCATAATGATCTGACCACACTCATTGTACCAACTTCAGGGCGGTTATCCCAAAACGATAATGTCCTTTCCTGCCTCCCTGGAAAAGGAAACAGCGTAGCATCCGTAGAATAGGACATTATCATTTTGGGCGATACAGGACATTGTCATTTTGGGATAATACTGGAACCAAATGTCACTCCTTTACGGTAAACGAAACCTGATCGAGGAGGTGGTTTTCATGATCTACGAGCTTCAGGGTGTAGGTGCCTGCTATTGGGCTCCAACCATAGAGATTATCCTTGCCGACAACCTCATTATTCAAGACCCAGGCAACCTGCCTGCCAGGAGCGGAAGCTTCAAAAAATACCTTCTGCTGAGGAAAGGGGATATCAGGATCAAGGGCAATAAAGAGGTCCTGGGGAGGATAGAGGATCCGCGGTCTTCCCCTTGCCGCAGGACGAGCCTCGATGCTTAAGGGTTCTGTGCCTTTAATGAACCACTCTTGCTTTGCGGGCCCGCCGTTTCCCCCCACCTCGGCGTGAACCAGGCGGCCTTGAGGGACCGGTTGAGGCGCACCCGGCCTATTCCTGTGGAGATAGGCCATGATTCCATGCCATATAGGCGCAGCCCCTGAGACGCCGGAAACGTTCCACATGGAGGTCCCGGAGAAATTACCAACCCAGACACCCACGGTATACTGGTCTGAGAAGCCGATGCACCAATTGTCCCGCATGTCCTTGCTTGTTCCTGTCTTTGCAGCAACCCAGAAACGGGTGGAAAGGGGGTTTTCGTAGCCAAAGGTAAGACTCCTCGCTTCCCTGTCCGAGAGTATGTGGGAGATAATAAATGATGCCTCCCGTGAAAAGATCCTTTTCTTCCGAAGATCAGACGCCTGAGCAGCTCCTTTTGTTGCCCCTTTGTGCAGGGAGACAGGCAGATTCCCTGAGGGGATGAAGGTGAGGCTGCCCATGGTCCCTCCATTTGCAAGGGTCCTGTAGGCATTGGTGAGCTCGAAAAGGCTTACATCAAGGGTGCCCAGGGCAAGCGAAAACCCGTAGTATTCCCCGTCACGAAGATCGGAGAATCCGAGCTCCCGAAGCTTTCCCATAAAATCGTCGATGCCTGCAAGCATGAGCACCCGGACTGCGGGGACATTAAGAGAGGACGCAAGGGCAGTTCGCACCGGGACAGGGCCTTTAAAGGTGTTGTCATAATTATCCGGTTTATAGATGCCCCGTGCGGTAGTGACCTCAACAGGTGAATCGTTGATGAGGGAGGCGGCGGTGATGACATGGGTATCAATGGCAAGGGCATAGAGAAAGGGTTTCAGGGTGGAGCCTGCCTGTCTTTTTGCCCGTACCCCGTCAACCCAGAGGGCTGAAGACTGAAGGCCCCCATTCCCCACGTAGGCGCGAATCTCCCCTGTCCTGTTTTCCACCACAATAAGGGCGCCATCATTTACGTTCTGTGCCTTAAGGAGGGTAAGCTGTTCCCTGAGGAGGTCTGTTGCAAGGGCCTGAAGGGCGCCGTCAATCGTGCATTGGACTTCTCTGTGGGCTGCATCAAGGAGAAGGTGTGCTGCATGGGGAGCAAGGGCGACCCGTGGTTTCATGGAGTAAGGCCGGAGAAGGGTCTCTTCTATCCGGGCCTTCAATTGGTCCTGTTGTATGCCGGTTTTCAATGCCTTGCTGAGAAGGTCTGCCCGTTGTGCAATGGTGCTGATATTGGCTGCGGGGGCACGGATAAGGGCAGCGAGGATCACGGATTCCATATGATCAAGTCCTTCAGGCTCCTTATTGAAAAGCCCCCTTGCTGCAGATGCAATACCCTGGAGTTCCCCTCTGAAGCTGACAAGATTAAGGTATGCTTCGAGTATCTCCTCTTTTGACCAGGTGCGCTCAATAGCAAGGGCTGCTTTCACTTGCCGTACCTTCTCCTGCCAGGTCCTTCGCCGTGATTCCGGTTTCAGTCTTTTGTCAATCATAGAGGCAAGCTGCATGGTGAGGGTGCTTGCCCCCCTCTTTGCCCGGAAGACCTGGTTCTGAAAGAAGGCATGACCGATTGCCCGTACATCTACCCCCCTGTGTGCATAGAAACGCCTGTCTTCGGATTGAAGGACCGCAGCAACGCAGGGCGGAGAGATTTTGCTTAAGGGGACCCACTCAAGGCTCCTCCCCTTGAGGTCTACCCTCAATTCATGGATGACAATACCACCCCTGTCCCGGAGGATGGCGTCAGACTTTGTGTAGCTTTCACGGACCTTTGCAAAGGAGGGCACGGTGACGGGCCTTCCCGCAAAGACATAGAAGGCGAGAACAAGCCCGCACAGGGAAAGCCCTGTGATTCCCCCTATCCCGTAAAGCTTGAGTCTACTTGATCTCAACAAGATCATTCGGCGACTCTCCGAACATTTCCGGCGCATAGAGGGCCTCTATGCGGGTCGCAGGCACAAGGAACACGCCCCTGTTGTTGAGCTGTACCGTATATTCGATGCGCCATGTTCCCTTTGGCACGTACTCATAATAGGCCCTGAATGCCTCAAAAGTCCGCTCTTCATGGACGGGCCATACCCGTCCTTCCGCTTTCTCCCCTCCAGTCAGGATGGTTGAATCCCTTCCGAGCCCGCTCCCCAGGATTGCTGCCCCTGCCGGGATGGGGTCTGTTACTACCACCCAGGTCATATCAGACTGGGCTTCAGCCTCAATCCTGATCCGCATTACGTCGCCCACGGTCCATGTGCCGGAGGACTTCTGTATAACAGGGGTGATGCTCTTTTTGATCCTGTATCCGCTGGAAAAGGGGATTTTTCGAGGGACTGCGGCCATACTCTGGACTGTTGCCCATGGTTTCCCGGTCCCAATATGGACGAGGGAGAGGGTCTTCTCCCCTTTTGGCCACCCGAAGGAGAGGGTGCCGCCCCCGGGAAGGGTAGCCCAGTTTAAGGACTGCTTTTCTTTACCCAGTTCTCCGGTGCTTGTGCCGGATACAGTCTCCTTTTCAAAGGCATTGCCGAATTTTTTGAGGGCAAGCCTTCCCCATGCATTGGCAACCGTGGTATCCCACCGGCCTTTCTTCTGGCGGCCCAGGGCGCCCCGGGCGATCCGCGGTATCTCTTCCCGCCAGGAGGGGTCATTCATGAAGGTGAGAAGGGTTCTCACGCTGTTTACATCACTCCCTGTCATGAGCCACCAGAGGTTATCGGTTTTCTCGGTGGAGAACCCCATGGTTGTGCCCTGAAAATTGAGGCGGGACCGGATGATCTGTTCCGCTTCCTTAAGTCGTTTTTCACGGTCCGGGAAGGTCTTCATTCCCGTCAGGATGCGGGTCCAGTCTATTACTGCAGAGGTAGGCCAAAGATTCGGTTCCCTGCTGATGGAATCGAGAAGCTTCTGCTCTGCCTTGCCTCTTCTTGACAGGGCTTCTATAGCCGTGATTTTACGTATGGTAAGGTCTGCAGTGGGCAGCGGCTGATATCTGTGGAGTTTCCCTTCAATGAAGCTCCGAAGGCCGCCCTCCATGCGGGAGGCGATCCCTGAGGGTATCTCCCATTGCGCCTCATGGGCTATGGCAAGGATGTAGGCAGTCAAGGTATCGCTCCCCGAAACCTGGCCGGGGAAATATTTTGCGAGCCCGTCTTTATCAAGGTGGGACGGAATACGGGATGTAATCCCCGTCCACATGGTTCTGTCGTTGAGGGCGATTGCCTTTGATACCTGCTGTTCGAGACAGGTGAAGGGATACTGGCCCATGTAGTCCGTAATGCCTGCAATATTTTCCGAGAGCTTCGGCTTCAGGGATACCTTTATCCCGCCCTTTCCGGGAACTGCGCCTTTCGGTTGCTCAATGCTCATATCAAGCCTTCCCTCAAGACGTGCGAGGGTGGATTGGACCACCTGAACAGGGGCATAGGGGGAAATCTTCTGGGCCACTTTGAGGGCATCGCCCGTGTCGCCCCCTCTTTCCCTCGCAACGACCTCCCACTTCAGGGTATCTCCCTCTATTGGTACATTCATATCCCATGCGATTTCTTTTGCCTCTCCTGCCTCAATCTGTTCCTTCAGGGCAGGAAGGTTCTTTTTCCCTTTTCCATTATCTACGGTGGCGGATATCCCGATATCAAGGGGGCGTTGTGTGGTGTTTCTTATGAGAAAACCTGCCTTGAACCGGTCGCCGTATCGAACCATTACCGGAAGACCCGAAGTGAGTATCAGGTCCTGGGATGTCTGTATGCGGGCCCGGCCTGTGCCGAAAAGGTCTTCTCCGCAGGTTGCCACTGCTACAATAGCGAAGCTTGTAAGGGCATCGGACAGGGGTACCTCGATGGATGCCTCCCCGTTTTTGTCGAGGGGCAGCCGTGCCTTCCAGAGGAGGAGGGTATCAAAGAGTTCCCGTGTGAGCTGCCTTCCGCCGCCCCCTCCCAGGGGCAGGGCCTTGAGGCCGTAATGGCGTTTTCCAACAACCTGCATCTGTGCAGTGGATGTGAGTATGCTATAACCCCTTTTCTGCATCATCTTTTCGAGAAGGCCCCAGCTTTTATTGGGCATTAATTCGAGAAGCCCCTCATCCACGGCAGCAACGGCAACTTCCCCGTTTGAAGGCAGAGGCTTATTGCCTGCTGAAGTAACCTTGATTCGCACCATGGCCTTGTCCCGGACCTTGTAGACCTTTTTATCGGGTGTGACCTGTACCTTGAGCTCGTGTCCGGCCCAGCCTACGGAAATCCCCGTAATGCCGAGCTTATAGGATGGTCTGCCCAAATCCACGAGGGCGGTGGCCTTTGCCCCCGCTGTCCTTCCCCGCACACAGAGGGCAGAGATAAAGACATTAGGCGCATAGGACTCCTTTATGGGGAGCGTTACAACGGGATTCTTGCCGGATAGTTTTACTACCCTCGCATCCAGCACCCCTGACCGCTCAACAGTAATGAGCACCGTAGCCTCTCTCATGGGCATCCTCACCTGAAAGGAGGCAGTTTCCCCCGGTTCATAGGATTTTTTCTCAGGGATAAGATCGATCCTGTCGCTGCTGCCCTGGTCAAACCATGTCTCCCCCTTTCCCCTGACCCAGACGGTACTGTGCGTCATTGAGATGTTCCCCGAAGGGTCCTCTCCTTGCGCCTGAATTATTACGCTGCCTGATACAGGGGATTTTATCTCGCACCATACGAGACCGTCTTTATCTGTGATGCCTTCACATGCCGGGCCGATGCGTTTTATCTCTTCCACGTGTTCATAGGCGTAAAAACCGCCCACAAGTCTTTTTCTGTGGGAATAGTAGCTTTGCTTGAAGAGGTCGGCCTTAATGGTGACCCCCATGAGGGGTTTACCCGACAAATCAAGGGCAATAAGTTTTGCCTTTATGAGATTTCCCCTGCCAACATCTTCTGCGTCTATGCCTGTAAGGACCCTGGAAGGCCAGATCGGCGTTTTTTTCGACACCGTCTGAATTTCCCCGTTCGGATCCTTGAACTCCAGTTCTGTGAGCAATTCCCGGGGCATTTGTGCTGCGGGTATGCTTTTTATTGTGGTTCTTACCATGCCTCCTGCCCCAAGCTGCAGATCAAGGGTAGCGAGGCCCTTCTCCTGTGTTGAATCTCTGCGGGATCCAGGGGACCTGTCATCACCTTCATCTTCCGGCTCCATCTCTTCCGATCTGCTCCGCCTTGTGATGCCCTCTTTAACCGCGCCATTTGCTATAGTGTAGGTATCATAGTCATCGAAATTTGTAAGCCTGGGTTTAATCTGGCTGCGAAGCTTGACGGGCAGGTTTGTTGCCCCGCCGCCGGATAAGTATTCCACGAAAAGGTCGATGCTGATCTCAGAGGCATTGACAAGGGGTTCGGAGAGGGGCTTGATGGATGCCCTCATAAGGGGGACCCGGAATTCTTCGACCCGGAATTCACCTGATGGATAGGCGATCTCGGGGGTATCCAGCTTTTTCTGGACCCCCTGTTTTTCTTCTTTTTTTACAAGAGATACTGCATAGTGTCCCAGTTTCGCTTCTTTCGGGATTGGCCATGATGTTTCCGAAACGCCCTTTTTAAGGTCCCATTGAAGGGGGAATTCGTATGTATCTTCCCGTGCGAGATGCTGAATCCTTACCATATCAGGCAGGTTGCGGGCCACGAGGCCGATCCCGGCAAGCTTCTGCCTTCTGAGCACGTGCTTCATATGGACTGTTTCGCCTGCCCTTAAGAGGGTCCTGTCAAAGATTGTGTGGGCAATGACAGGCGCGGTATAGTCATCATTTGGAAGTCTGAAGCGAAATGGCTCTATACCTTCATCCCAGCTTGAATGGACGAAGGTCATATCATCAGCGGTCCGGGCAATGACAAAGAGGCCCGAGTCCATCTGGGAGATTGCCCTGGTTTGTGTGCTGTCATAGGATGCGTCTTCATCCCATTTTACCTTGCAGGTGGGGAGTTTATCATGGGAAGGGAGTTCTTTGGGGATAAGGGCGATACCCTGGGCATTGGTTGCGCCCTGCCATACTGCCTTGCCCGCGCAATCCCGTATTGCGACGGATGCGTTTTGAACGGGTTCCGCCTTATCGAGGGTCGTTACCCAGACAAGGGATGACTCCCGTCCCCACTTGAAGTGGGCAGAGAGGTTTGTAACTAAGGCAGCAGTGGGCACATAGAAGGGTTTCTGCGGGCCGATAAGGGTAGCGCCCAGTATCTCGCTCTTAAGCTCCACAATGTGAAGGCCAGGTGTTTTAAGGGGAATGCCGATTACCTCGGCAGCACGGTTTTCCCTTGGTCCCGGTACGGAAAAGGTTTTTGCATTCGCGTTCTTCTCAAAGAGAGACCGTGACCTCCCGATGGTTGCGACCCTCCTGAGCCAGGTGATCATCTCATTGTCATCGCTTACCTGCCGCATTTTCCCTGAAACATTTCCTGAAGCCTCTGCGCCCTTCCCGACCTCCAATGCCTTTCCCTGCACAACAGGTCCGACCCGCCTGACCGTGACAGGAAGAACGGGGTCAACTTTTTCAATAATCCCGAACCGTGATGAGAACTTCGCAAGGGGAGGGTATGGGCCGGTTTTTACAGCGAGAGGGAATATACCTTTGTTTGAGAGGGTTCTCCCTCCATCGTCTTTGAGAATGCGGGGAACAGCAAGAGAGAGGGTGGTTTTTTCAGGAAAGGGACCAACGAACCGGATGGATGTTACGAAATCACCCCCCTCTTGCTCAAAGCGGGGCGTGTATGTTTTGTTATCCCCTTTCAGGGTACATTGCCGGGCCAATTTATTTGACACAGGGGAGGAAAATACGAGAGACACGGGCATGATTGGCACACAGTCTGCATTCGGACGCTCTCTGTGACACTGGAACTTTGCAGTGAAAGGAGACCGGGTCTTAAAAAGAAAGGTCTGGTCTTTAGTAGTGCCTATGCCGGTTGCAGAGGCCACTCCTTTTCCCCATACAAGCTGTACCTCCGTATTGCTGGGGAAGACTCTTTTGCATTGCAGTATCACGGTTCCTTCGGTCTTTCCCGGGGTTTCATGGCGGTTTAGGCCCTTCAGAACCATCTCCCGTTCCGCACCCTTCAAAATGCGGATTCCTATACGTTCTCCCATCTCACCGATAAAGCAGGAGACGTTCCGCGTAATGGACTCTTCCGTTGCATTGCCGTCGAGCTTCAGGACAAATACCTGATCTTCTTCAATACCCTCTGAGCCCTCATTGGGATATATCTCCTTTACTGCGGGACCGCCTGTGGAGAAGGCGAATGTCTTGAGACCCTTAATCTCTTTCCCTTGCAGGGTTTTTACATTGGTTTTCAGGGTAAACCGGCATTGAATGCCTGCCTTCAGATCTTTCTCAAAATCATAGACCCAGTTTTTACCATCTATCCATCGGCCCTTTCCTGGAACAGGACATGCAATGTCAAAGGGATTGGAAAGCTCCGGGGTCCCGAAAGAGACCATCTGTTCCGAGAATCTGACTGAAACCTGCAATATGTTTTTTACATCCCCCCGGGGGCTGAAGGCCTCAATTGATGCATCACCCGCAAGCACAGGGACTGCAAAAAGCATAAGGACAACGCAGATGAACATTTGAAAACATATGTTTTTTTTCATGATCTCCTCTCGATAACTTCTATGGTTTTGTTGATTCGTGAACGTTTCTTTGCTTCTGGTTTGTAAAAATAAAAAATCACGAATGTTTTTATCAGTTTGCCTGCTTCAGATTTTCCTCTTTTCTTTTTCACTTTTAATTCATCTTATTTGTTTCGCCGCTTCCATACCCTTAAGAATAAATCATGTGGAGTTTTTTTTAAAGCCCTATCGCCTTATTAACCAGGGCAGAAGTGATAGTATTGATAATTCCTTTTGTTTCCCATAATTTTTTGCTAAAATATATCTGTAAACTGTAACCATTTTTATTGTGAATGGTCGGGATAGAAAATAAACACAACTTTTTGAGTCGATGAAGGAGGAGGGAGTATGGTAATAGGTGAGATACAGAAAGGGACGGACAAGATTATCGTAACGGTCAAGGAGTTTAAGGGCAAGACCTATGTGGATATAAGGACCTATTTTGAGAATGACCAGGGAGAGATGATGCCCACCAAAAAAGGTGTTTCCCTTACACCGGAAAATCTGGATGAGATCATTATCCTCCTCCAGAGTGCGAGGAATGAGGTGGCAGGACAGGGGTCAGCCGAATAGAGCGGGTGAATATCCATAAAAAGGATATTCTTTCTTTGTGGCATCTTGATATTGCTTTTTAGCTGTTCGACTTTTAGCCACCACACGAAGAACACAAAGGATTTTGAACGGGACAGGCGGGCGTGTGAGCGATACGTTGCAGATAACCCCAGAGATACATGTATGGTAGACGGCATTAACCGCTGTTCAGGCTGTGATGAAGTAAAGCGCTGTCTTGTAGTGCAGAAATCCTGGAAAAAGGTCAAGTAACCCTTCCTTCTTCGCTGCTTCAGTCTTTAAGCTGTTTTGCAAGAATCGTCGCTCTCTACCACATATATTTCAGGAAGATTTCTGTACTGCTCAGCAAAATCAATTCCATATCCCACGACGAAACCGTCATCAATGGTAAAGCCCACATAATCTCCTTCGATCTCTATCTCCCGCCGGGCCCGTTTGTCGAGAAGGGCACAAATCTTGAGGGATTTCGGGTTTCTTTTCCGGAGCATGTCAGTCACATAGGTGAGGGTGAGCCCGGAGTCAATAATATCCTCCACGATGACTACATTCTCGCCAGCAATATCTTCTTCGAGGTCTTTGGTGATCGTGATAGTCCCCTTGGAGGTCATCCCGGCGCCGTAAGAGGAGACCCTTATAAAATCGACCCTTGAGGGGTTCGCAATGCACCTCACAAGATCAGAGGTAAACATAAAGGAGCCTTTAAGGAGACAGATAAAGATGATTTTCTCATTATCAAAATCCTGTTCGATGCGTAATGCGAGGCCTTTTACCGCCCCCTCAATATCTTCCCTGGAGAACAATATTTTTAACATGTTTTTCACCTAAAGGGCTGGCTTGAGAAGCAAAATCTCAGGTTGTCCGGGCAATGTCTTTTTTGTAACAACGATTTCCGAGGCCATTGCGTCCCGGACCAGTCCTTTTCCATTTGTGAACTCTTCAACACCGGCGATAGGGAATGCGCATTTATCTGTCTTGTAATGCATGGGAATAGTGATTGCCGGTTGTATATCCCTCATAACTTTAGTGGCTTCCTGGGAGTCAATGGTGTAGAGACCCCCAACAGGCAGTATCAATACATCGATAGGACCCAGTTCTGCTATAGCTGATTTTTCAAGGGTGTGGCCCAGATCGCCCATATGGGCAATGCGAAGCCCATCTGCCTCGATTACGAACAGAAGATTGTCACCCCGCTCTTTTCCTCTGGAAGGATCGTGAAAAGAGGAGACTGCCTTTATCCGCACCCCCTGCACCTGATGGCTGCCCGCAATGCTGATATGGTCAAATACTCCTTCAATATCTGCAATGTAGTTGTGGTCATCGTGATCATGGCTTGTAAGCACTATGTCTGCCTCGTCCGCGATTTTTCCGTAGGACAGTGCGCCGTCAAAAGCCCCGGGCTGGTATGGGTCAATGATAATTCTTATCCCTCGGTCAGTTGTTATCATAAAGGCTGCATGACCATACCATTTGATCTTCATCTCCTGCCTCCTTAAGGTTTTGCTTGATAATAAACCGGGACGCACAAAGTGTCAAGAGTAGTTGTTTTTCCACAATCCTTAACGAACTTTCCCCACCCCCTGATTTTTAGTAGTAAAAGGCGATAGCGGGTACTCAGGACGGGGACTGAAGCCTTTATTCTACATGGGAGTCTCCATAATAGAGATGGTTTTCAAGGAAAAACCGGGCTGATTCAAGTCTCCCTCTTCTTGAGGTGAAGAATTTGATCTATCAGGCAGTGTATTTTCAATGCCCGCATGGTCTTGACGACGAGGGACAATCCTGCGAAGGAAGTGACGAAGCTTTTGTCTGTATCGGGAAAGATGCCGAATGACCTTGCAAAGTCCAATATAAAGTGCTATAACAACTGCA
>PNOM01000075.1 GCA_013824835.1 Syntrophus sp. (in: bacteria)
TGCTGGTACACCTGAGGTCTTTATAGTAGAGTATTGAGAAAAATGGCAGCAGATCCCTTCCATTCCATACACAAAGAACCCTTCGTAAGGATCGGGTCATGGGGAACCCTTTTCTTCCTTCTGCTCCTTTCAATATTATTTTCATCGACTGATGCCTTTGCCCTCAGAGAGACCTCAAAAAAACAGCTTCTTGTACTTCACTCCTACTCTCAAGGCTATAGGTGGACCGATGACGAGAATGCAGGCATAGAATCTGTTCTAAAACTTGTGCTCAGGGCAAGCAACCTCCACATAGAATACATGGACACAAACAAGGTGTCCGGAGACCTTTACCTGAAACGATTGTACGAGGTCTATAAACTTAAGTACAAAAATGTCAAATTTGATGTAATTATTGTTACTGACAATAATGCCTTTGATTTCATACAGAAATACCGGGAAGCCCTTTTTCCCGACACACCCGTTGTATTCTGCGGCATCAATTATCTGAAAAAACCGGATCTCAAAAAACTGACCCATATCACCGGTGTTAACGAAGAAAACGATCTGAAAGGCTCAATTGAGTTAATCCTGAAACTTCACCCGAAGACCCGACAGATTGTCTTTGTCAACGAATGGACGCCTATTGGAAGAAAGATGCACGATGCCTTTGTCAAGGTCATTCCCCCTTTTCAAAAATCAATAAAGTTCATCTTCCTCGAAGATATGAAGATTGAAGATATTCTCGAAGCTTTGCGGAACCTATCTGAAGACAGCGTTGTTCTCTACACCTCCTTCACAAGGGATCGTCTTGGCAGGGCATTTGAATACAATGAAGGTATTTCCGTGGTTGCCTTAAACTGCAAAGTCCCCATTTATACTACCCATGAATTTAATATGAAACATGGAGTTGTCGGCGGACTGATGGTAACCGGTTACGATCAGGGTGAATTGGCTGCAAAGATGGCATTGCGGATTCTTCTCGGCGAACAAACCGATAAGATAACCGTTGAGATGATAAGCCCAAAGCGGTATATATTTGATTATACTCAGATGCGCACCTTTAATATCGCCCTTGCTGATTTACCGAAAGACAGCATCATTGTCAATCTACCCCAGACATTCTACTTCAGATATAAAAAATGGTTTGACGCCCTCATCATCATTTTTATAATGCTTTTAACGATCATTTCCGTCCTTCTCGTTAATCTTCATAAACGAAAGCAGACCGAGCGGGAATTGAAGATGTCCCAGGAACAGCTCCGCACTCTCGCATGGCGTCTCGGTGAAACAGAAGAAAAATCACGAAAGGCACTGTCAACAGAACTTCATGACCAGATCGGGCAAAACCTTACGATCCTTGGGGTCAATCTCAACCTGATGCGGTCTTTGATCCCCAAGGATGCGGTAGACCTGATTCAATCAAGGATAAACGATTCTCTTACCATTATAAAACAGACAACAGAGCGGGTCAGAAACCTGATGAATAACCTCAGATCACCTGTTCTGGATGATTATGGGCTTGTAGCAGCCATAGACCTTTATGGAAAACAATGCAGCACCCGGACAGGCATTCATGTCAGCGTTCTCGGACCAAAAACGGATCCTCATCTACCCATGCATATTGAAAACGCCATATTCAGAATAGTTCAGGAATCAATGACAAACGTGATAAAACACGCCCAGGC
Source organism: Syntrophus sp. (in: bacteria) (assembly GCA_013824835.1). GTDB lineage: Bacteria > Desulfobacterota > Syntrophorhabdia > Syntrophorhabdales > Syntrophorhabdaceae > PNOM01. Next base: position 1,668 of record PNOM01000075.1, read on the forward strand.
CACACAGGTTATTATCAACATCATTGTCACGGATGTACGGCTAATCCTTTCCGTAGAAGACAACGGCATCGGATATGATACACTCAGAACATCACAGAAGATCGATAATGAGCGTGGTTGGGGGCTCATAACCATGACCGAACGGGCCCTTGCTGTAGGGGGTAAGTGTGATATTAAATCCAGCCCCGGTTTGGGGACCCATGTTATTGTGGAGGTACCGATATGAACATTACAATCTTTCTGGCTGATGATCACAGGATGGTCAGAGAGGGGTTTCGCCTCCTCCTCGAAACACAGACAGATATAAAAGTAATAGGCGAAGCGGGAAATGGACGGGAAACCGTCCGTCAGGTAATAAAGCTGGCCCCTGATGTCGTGCTCATGGACATTGCAATGCCGGAGCTTAACGGTATAGAAGCAACGCGGCAGATATGTGAGGCAAGTCCATCCACAAAAATAATAATCCTTTCCATGTATTCTACCACGCAACATATATTTCGGGCTTTCAAGGCCGGCGCCCGCGGTTACATTTTAAAAGAATCTGCAGGGGACGACGTCATCAAAGCGGTTCGAACAGTCCATAATGGCAAGATATTTCTCTGCAATGAAATATCAGAGGTAGTGGTCAGCGACTACATTAAAGGCCGTGAAACCGGGGAAACAGATGACCCGCTGGCACGTCTCAGTGCCCGGGAACGGGAGATCATGCAGCTTCTTGTCGAGGGCAAATCAAACGCAAAAATCGCCGAAGCGCTCTTTTTATCCCCAAAAACCATCGAGACCTATCGAAGCCATCTGATGCAGAAACTTGGTATCAGCGATCTGCCCGGTCTCGTTAAATTTGCCATTCAGCACGGGGTCACGACCGTAGAGTAATGGTATATATCAAGTTTATTTCCAAAAAAATCAAACTATTCTGATAGACGGGTTGTAATGTTAATGGTAATTTGCAGCAAGGCTTACAATAGAGAACTGTAATTAATTGTTCCAAAATATCATCCAGGAGGTTTTGCAATGAAAAAAACCACATTCTTTTTGGTCTTTGCAGTCTTATTTGCAGGGTGTTTTATTTTATCCCATACAGCGTCCGCTGCGAACACCATCAAGGTAGGTATCGTAGATACCTTCTCAGGGCCTGCATCAACCTATACCCTCGACGTCCTTGACGGATTTAAACTCGCAATTGAGAAAATAAACGCAAAGGGCGGCGTCCTCGGCAAGAAGATTGAGTACACCACAAGGGATGAGAAATTCAAACCCGATATCGGTGCTGCAATGGCCAAAGAACTGGTCCTCAAAGAAAACGTTGATATCCTGATGGGCACCATTAACAGCGGTACTGCGTTAGCGGTCTCTGAGTTTGCACGGAAAGAGAAGATACCCTTCTTCGTCACCTACTCAAAGAGTGAAAAGATCATCGGTGAGAAAGGTCACCGGTATGTATTCAATATGAATGAAAATACAGAGATGGCAGGAAGAGCAGCAGCAGTTGCCCTTGCCAAAAAACCTTTTGTAAAGTACTGGATTGCCGGTGACGATTACGAGTATGGACATGCAATCGCTGATGCAGTCTGGAATAATCTCAAAAGACTCAACCCCAAGGTACAGCAGGTAGGCCAGTCCTGGTGGAAGGTAGGAGAACCGGATCTTACCCCTTATATTACACAGATCATGGCAGCCAAACCTGATTTCATCATTGTCGCCACCGGAGGCGCCAGCATGGTCAACTTCCAGAAGGCCGCAAAAGCAACAGGCTTGAGCCAGAAGATACCCTTTTATCAGCATACGGGAACAGAGCTCGGAACCCTTCTATCCCAGGGCAAAGATGCACCTGAAGGTGTTTATGGAACCTCTAATTTTCTTTTCTACTTTCCTGATACCCCTGCAAATAAGGCCTTTGTGGATGAGTTTCAGAAGGCCTACAAGAGATACCCCAAGGCAAGCGCCATAGTAGGATACATGACAGGCCAGTTCATTGCCGAGGGTTTTAAAAAGGCAGGGAAGGTAGACAAAGAAGCATTTATTAATGCCCTCGAAGGATTAAAGATTGACAGCCCTGTAGGGCCTCTCGCAATCAGGGCCTGCGATCACCAGCTTGAGCTCCCGACCTATTTCGGAATCACCAAGAAAGATACAAAATATCCCTTTCTTGTATCCACTGAAAACCAGATTATAGCCCCAAAGGATTATATGCCCACCTGCGAGGAGGTTCTCAAGCACCGTAAAAAATAAAGCTGTTCAAGGTTCTACGTTCAACGTTGAACCCCACACCTAATATAGTCCCTCCTTCGCCCTTTGAGGGCGAAGGAGAGCGAGGAAGGATTTTGATAGCAGTAAAGAGGCGCAAGAAACGACTTAATTGGCATAGTGGTCAGTAAATGGAGTTCTTGTTTTAAACGTTGAACATAGAACGTTGAACATAGAACAGCAGTTAAGGAGGCGCAGTGGATTTCATCTATTCATTCATTTCACCTGGTTTTTTAAGTCAGATACTTGTAGGCTTAAGCCGTACCGTTATCCTCTTCATTGTTGCTTCAGGCTTAAGCCTCATCCTCGGGGTACTCCGTATCCCGAACGTGTTTCACGGTTCCCTCTACATGATCGGGGCCTTTATGTCCTATACCATCTCTGTTGCCTTCGGTGGTGGAGATACCGGTTTCTGGCTGGCCCTGATAGGGGCTCCCATCGGGGTAGCCCTCATAAGCCTCGTCATCGAACGGGGACTCTTCCAGTATCTTTATGAGAGAGAGCATTTGATGCTCATCCTCTTTACCTTTGCCATATCTCTCGTTTTCGGTGATCTTGTAAAGCTTGTCTGGGGTGCAGAATACAAATCAGTACCTGTACCCCAGGTATTCCAGGGGTTTGTCTCTCTATTCGGGGGCCTTCCTTTTCCAAAGTATAATACCTTTCTCCTCTTCATGGGACCTGTTGTGGCCTTTGCCCTCTGGCTTCTTGTAACAAAAACAAAGATGGGGAAGATATCCCAGGCAGCAGCAGTAGACCGGGAGATGGTAGGGGCAGTGGGCATTAACGTGAGCTGGGTATTTGCTACCGTCTTTGTTATCGGCTGCCTCCTCGCAGGCCTCGGCGGAGCCCTCGTCGCCCCTACGGTAAGCGTTACCCTCGGTATGGACCATTCCCTCATTATGGAGGGCTTTCTCATTGTCATTATAGGCGGATTAGGTAATATCTGGGGGGCCCTTTTAGGGGCACTCATCTTCGGCTTAACCCAATCCCTCGGAATTCTTATATGGCCCCAATTCGGAATCGTCTTTCCCTATTGTGCGGTAATTGTGGTCCTCCTCATCAGGCCCACAGGACTTCTCAAATCAACGTGGTAAGGAGCAGGCTATGGTACAGAGTATCTTAGGAGGAAAAGGCCGTGTCTGGGGATACGGAGGTATCATTGTGCTCATATTGCTGCCTCTTTTTCTGCCCCGATTCTACATCTACCTTACATCACTGATCCTGTTATACGGGCTCTTTGCAACAAGCCTTAACTTTGCCCTGGGCTACGGCGGCATCTATCAGTTCCATCATGCAGTATTTTACGGAGTAGGCGCCTACGGGGCAGCATTAGTGATCACCAAAACAGGTCTTTCCCCCTGGCTCGGGTTTATTGTGGGACCCCTCGCCTCCGCCCTTTTAAGTTTTGTCATGGGCCTTATCTGTATCCGCCTGTCAAAACTCTATTTCGGTATGCTTCAGATATCCCTGGGCTCTCTTGTCTGGGCAGTCATCTACAGATGGTACGGCCTTACCGGCGGTGATGACGGCATCCACGGCATCCCCATGCCTGATATCATAGCTACCCCCAACAGCGCATACTATTTTACCCTCATCGTTACAGCCGCCTCATTGTTTGTTATCCACAGAATGATAAAATCACCTTTTGGCAGCGCCCTTCAGGGGGTGAGGGATAATGCGGTCCGCAGTGAGATGATCGGGGTTAATGTAAAGCGTCACCAGCTCGCTGCCCTTGTGATTGCCGGCTTCTTTGCAGGTGTTTCAGGGGCACTCTTTGTGGTGGTGGATACCACAGTATTCCCTGACATGCTCTTCTGGACCTTCTCCATGGAGGTCATGATCATGTGTCTTCTCGGTGGATGGTTCACCTTTATGGGGCCCATGCTCGGGGCAGCCCTCATTGTATTGCTTCGTACCTTTATCAGCACATTTACCGTATACTGGGCCTTATTCCTTGGTCTCATCCTTATGTTCGTCATATTTTTTCTTCCCGACGGCGTACTTGGTTTCTTTCAGAAAAAGATGAAGCAAAAAAACTAAAATGGTGAAGGGGTAAGACGTGCTACAGGTAAAAGCTCTCACAAAAACATTCGGCGGATTCAAGGCAGTTAAAGATGTAGACCTCAACGTAAAGAAAGGAGAGATCGTGGCAGTAATCGGTCCTAACGGGGCCGGCAAAACCACGCTTTTCAATCTTATTACCGGCATATTAAAGCCTGACAGCGGTCAGGTGTTCTTCAGGGATCAGGATATTACCGGACTCCCTCCCTATGTGATCTGCAAAAAGGGTATGACCCGCTCCTTCCAGATAGTCAATGTATTTCAGAGGCTCAGTGTCTTCGAGAATGTACAAATATCAGTAATGTCCCGGGAAGGAAAGACATGGAATCTTTTTACCCCTTCAAAAAAACTCCTCATAGAAGATACAGACCGGATACTGGACAGTGTTGGCCTCCTGGGGAAAAGAGAAAATATAAGCGGTGCCCTTTCTCACGGAGACAGAAAGGTTCTTGAAATTGCCATGGCCCTCGGAGGTAATCCTGAGTTCCTCATCCTCGATGAACCTACTGCCGGCATGGCGCCGGAGGAGACCGAACGATGTATAGAGCTGATTAAACAGCTTTCTGATAAAATGGGACTTACCATTCTTTTCTGTGAACACGACATGGAACTCGTTTTTTCAATCTCGGAGCGGATTATGGTCATGGTTCGCGGCTCTACTATTATCCAGGGATCCTGTGAAGAAGTCAGGTGTAATGAGGCAGTGCAGGATGCCTATCTCGGCGGGAGTGATGTATGCTTAATGTAAAGAACATCCATACTTATTACGGTTTAAGCCATATACTGTTTGATGTAAGCCTCACCGTATCTGAAGGAGAGGTCGTCGGTCTCCTCGGAAGAAACGGTGCCGGAAAAAGCACCACCATGCGGAGCATCATGGGGCTCACACCGCCTAAAGAGGGCACCATTACCTTTAAAGGAGAGGATGTCACCGGTAAAAAACCCTTTCTCCTCGTCCGGGACGGCATGGGCTACGTACCTGATGACCGCAGGGTTTTTGCTGATCTGACCGTTGATGACAACCTGGAGATTGCCTATCAAAAAAGCAAAGAATGGAACAAAGAGCGGATATACACTATCTTCCCGGCCCTCACCTATATGAAAACCAGAAGAGCGGGAAATCTGAGCGGCGGGGAACAGCAGATGCTCACTATAGCGCGGGCCCTGATGAATGGTCCGGATCTCCTCCTCCTTGATGAGCCTACAGAAGGACTCGCACCCCTGATTGTAAGAGATTTAGAAGAACAGATACTGAAATTGAAAGATGCCGGGATAAGCATACTCCTTTCTGAACAGAATGTACGGTCTGCCCTCAGGATGATCAGCAGGGCCTACGTCATTGATGAAGGGGCTATCCGCTTTTCAGGAACTGTTGCCGAGCTTGAGGCCAATGAAGAGGTAAAGAAGAAGTACCTGATGGTATAAAAAAGGATAGAACGGTAGTGACTACTGCTTTGCATTTCCCTTTCGCCACTAATATGAAAAAAAGTTGTTATGAAAGTTGTTACCATTTTCCCCTCCCGGGTGGAAGGGGAAAATGACGTAAAATGCGAGGTTTGTGCTAAAAAGGCAATATAAACTTTAACCAGAATGCATCTCCTTGCGGTCTGTTCTGTTCATATACTCCAAACTGGTATTTTGCGGTGATAAAAGCCTTATTGGCCAGATTATATGAGACTAAAGGACCTACACTGAAAGACCTGCCTTTCACGCCGGTCTGGAGACCTGAAAATTGATCATAGGCGGTAGCACCGTACTGCTTGTCCTTCGTGACCTGATAGTAGAAATTGCCGTTAGCGCCGAAGGTCCATGGTCCCAGATGCTGTCCTACGAAATAATCGGCACTGAACTCCTGGCCTGATGTGTAGCTCGTTGCGGTGTTAATGGTATTGAAAAAGTACATCATTTTTGCTGATACCTCAAAACCGGGAATCGGGGAATTCTTGTCCCCTATGTACGTGACTAACCAAAGAGGATTAAAAGACCAGTAGTTCCTTCCGATATTCACAAGGTCCGGTCTGGTGCCCGAACGATCATAAGCGCCTGTCGGCGCAACAATGTGGAAAGCAGCAATATTGTGGAACGTGGGTCTATGCCATTGTATGCCTATACCGCCTTCGACATCACCCAAACCTGTCTTTGACTGTCTTCCTATGTCTACCATGCCCGCCGACACACTTGCATGCTGATAGACTACAGGAATAATAATGTCCCAGATAAGATCGCCTCCCAGCAGCTTAATCTTTGTCACATCAACATAACGAAATATATTCGCTACCACTTGACTCTGAGCATCGACCTTACCAAGGCCCGGAACCGACGCATTGCGTCCTGCGTTATCTTTAAAGTTCTTAAGATTATAAATTTGGAAATAGTTGAGAAAAACCTTTGTCCCTGCAGGTGGCAGTGCCCCTGCCATAGTATCCTCTGCACCTACGGGCACGTGAGTTCCATAACCCTCACCGGCATACGTGTGAGAGGCCGGAATACCGAGGAGACCCAAAGAAATACATAAAACCAGTACTGCGAGCAACAGAAAACTATTTTTACTTTTACCCATTCTAATTCCTCCTTTTTTTAAATATCGCTGAATCGCACCCTATACCGAATTGGACCAGCTTCAACATGATGTGAACCAAAGCCGGAGCTTTCACAAGGGCTCACTCCCATGTGACTGACCCGTACTTCTTAACTTTTCTGGTTTTTGCCTCCCCTTACCACATGACCTGCGAATTTTCACCCCCTTTGGCTTCCATAGCACTCATCACCACAAACACCAGAATTGTGGATATATGTGACAGGTTTTTACAATGTATATGGAATACCGTCAATCCAGTATTTCTAATGATCTTATTAGCCATCACGGGATGAAAGTTCTATGGCATCGTCACATCCACTTGACTCATTCTGTCCAAGAACCCCCTCAAGCCTGGCTCATCATATGCTTTAGTATTGATTCTTAATACATTTTTTTCGTTCCAAAACCACATATTTAACTTGTCATTGTTTACAATAATGCAATGTTGCGCCGATTGTAATAACGGTACATCCGCAACAGAATCGCCGCAGGCAAGTTCTACGCGGTACCCTTCAGTAAGCAGTTTTTCAACAATCTTTTCTTTTTCACTTAAAATGGCGGTATTGAGCTCTACTTTACCCAACATAACTCCAGCCTCATAGCCCAACCTGAGACCATAGACTCGGTGAAAGCCGTACATCTTTTGGTACACATCCAAAATCTCCTGGGGCGATCCACTTAGCAAGACCGACCCGATCCGCAGATCCTTAAGTTTCTCAAATATATGATGGGAGTGGGGAAACAAATAGCTCTTATCGGATGACACAAATTCCTCCGACAAGGCCACCATTTTACTACGGCGCACGCCTTTCAAGCCCTCAGCATAATATTGGAGGGTGCGTCTCGCCATTTCGTCGTAAGTCAGCTTATCCTGATGATGCAGATAAATATCATCCATGATTCTCTGTTTTGTACTCGGTTTCAGCACCTTCTCCTCGATCAACAGATCCATGAATCTCAGAAAAGTGAAGGCTACCGTGAGTGTTCCGTCCCAATCGAGCAATGCAATTCTTCTGTTGATATCTCACCTCGCTGCGCTTTTGCGTTTCTGCATTTCCTTGGTCGGAAATGATTAAACATAAAACCTGCTGCGCTTCATTCAAGTTCGAGGGACATTGAAGGAAAGATGATTGAACGACGTAGCAGGTTTTTTGTGGTCGTAAACCGGATCAAGAAGTTTCAAATTTGATTGGTCGCCAAAAACAATTGATAATCCTCACTCAGAGCGTCCTCAATAAACCAAGCGAGACAGACATTTAGTCTCTCATTGTGCAAGCGCATCCAGAAATCTCATTTTTCAGCAAACTGCCTCCGTATTTCCCTCTTTAGAATCTTTCCCGCAGCACTCTTCGGCAGTTCGCTCACCACAATATATTCTTTCGGTACCTTAAAGGGGGACAGGCGAGTCTTAAGGAATAACTTGACCTCATCAGAGGCAATATCACACCCCGCCTTGGGTACGATAATCGCAGTTACCCGCTCGCCCCATTCCTTGTCAGGGAGTCCAATTACCGCACACTCCTGCACCTCTGGACGGGTGTAAAGGAGTTCTTCTACTTCCCTCGGTGAGACGTTTTCCCCGCCCGTTATGATGAGATCTTTCAGGCGGTCAACGATATATACATAACCATCTTCGTCCATTACACCGATATCACCGGTGCGCAACCATCCGCCGTCCCAAAATGCTGCACTTGTCGCTTCGGGATTATCCAGATAACCCTTCATGACATTTCGCCCTCTAATGCAAATTTCACCTTCTTTACCCTGCTCCAGCATGGTTCCTGACGCGTCCCTGATCTGTACCTCCACCAGGTTGACCGGTTGTCCTACAGAGCCGATCACATGCTTTTCCGGATGAAAGTGATTAAAAGTGATGGGCATGCCTTCTGTCATGCCATAGGATTCCGCTATGGTAATTCCCGTAACTTCTTTCCACTGCTTCACGATCTCCATTGCCATACTTGCCCCTGCTGAAAAACAGTAGCGAAGTTTTCCCAGTTTCTCTTTCAGGTCAGTAATGGTCAGGAGCCGGACATATACAGTAGGCACAGAAAAGAATTTTGTTATCCGATCTTCCTCAAACAGTTTAAGAATCCGGTCTACATCCAGGGTGGGTAGCATTTCAACGCATCCAGCGCTGAAAATCGTACTGTTCATGATGTGAAACTGACCGAAAACGTGATTAAAGGGGAGGAAACAAAGCGCCCTGTCGTATTGATTGGAATGTTCATAATATGCGATGGATTGACTCGAAAATATGACGTGTTCATGAGTAATCATGACCCCTTTCGGGACCCCGGTGGTGCCTCCCGTATAGAGGATGACCGCCGTATCCGTACGATCTCTCTCAACCGCTTTGAAAGATGGAGACCCGATTTTGATGAGTTCCCGGATATCTATGTCTCCACCAGTGCAGGCTATCTTTTCTATCTTCCCTTCCTTCTTCAAAGCCTCCAGATCAGCGAGTTTCGTCGCATCACTGAAGACTATTCGAGGCCTGGCGTGGGCAATGAGATTTCTCAATTCATCGCCGCTAAAAGCGGCTGCCAGCGTAACCGCAACCGCACCTATTTTCAACACACCAAAATAACAGGTGATCCAGTCGATCGAGTTGGGGTAGGTGATAGCGATATGATCGCCCGGGTGGATACCCATCTCAATAAGGGCTGTTGCAACCCTGTTTACCCGGTCGTTGAGTTGGGCATATGTGAGCTGTACCCTCCCCTCGCTGACAGCAGGTCGATCGGGAAACAAGAATGCCGATTGTTCCAAGTTGACTCCGACGTTCATAAAGAACACCTCCCTAATATTTCCGGTTTTCTCAGGATAAGCATAGAATAATTAATAAGCTGCATCCGAGCCGTTGAATTATGTCTAATTATATTGGTTAGGTTAAAGACGGTTCAACTCAAAGTTTCTTATGACTTTATAAGACTGCCGATAATCAACATTGGACAATGGAAGTCTACCTAAGCCGGTTAGCCGATCAAACGGACAGGTGGTAAACTTCCCGACATCTACTGTAACTACCTTATAAACTCATAAGAAACTTTGAGTTGAACCGTTCGAAAGGTTCCACGATAATAAATAACATCACAAGCCATAGATGAGAAACGGGCGGATGGGAATGGCTTATGCACTTTAACATGACCTGTCAGGAACGAAATGCAAGATGTCTGCAGGAAAGGAGAAAAAAATGCGAGAAATTAAGTTTGTCGATACCACACTGAGGGACGGTAACCAAAGCCTCTGGGGCGCTACCGGGATGACCACCGCGAAAGTGCTATCCGTGGCCGCGGCGATAGACAGGGCAGGATTCAAAGCGATTGACTTTATCGCCAGCATCCACATGGGGGTCTATGTTCGCTATCACAAGGAAAACCCTTGGGAAATGATTAGGTTAGCTGCAAATGCAATACCGAACACCCCTTTGACATTCGGGACTACCGGCCGACGCTTCATAGGATTCAAGAGGCTTCCCGATTCCATGGTTAAGCTGGTACTTGAGAGGATAGCCGCGAACGGCATAAGGCGTGTCTGGCTCGTAGATGCTGCCCACGACGTAAGTCTCATACTTAAAGTAGCACAATTGTGCAAATCCCTGGGTATTGCCGAAATGGTGGCCGCCCTGTCGTTCACCATTAGTCCGGTACACACTGATGAGTTCTACGCACGGATAGCAGGCGAGATAGCTGCGTCACCCTATGTAGATACCCTCTACATCAAAGACCAAGGCGGTCTCCTGACGCCGGATCGTATCAGGACCCTCGTGCCTGCTTTGAAGAAGGCAATAAACGGGAAAACACTGGAAATACACTCCCACTGCAGTACAGGGCTGGCAACCATTTGCTACCTCGAAGCTATACAACACGGCATCGACGTAGTACATACCGCTGTTCCCCCCGTCGCCTACGGAACATCACTCCCGTCTGTAACAAATATGCTTGACAACCTGCCATACCTCGGCTACGGCGCAAAAACCGATAAAGAAACCTTTGAGGTATTGCCCTCATGGGTCAGAGGAAAGGAAGAGTGTTTCTCTAATATGGATCGGACAGCCCTTGATGAAATGTCTTCAGCTTTGACACCCATAGTGACGGAGGAAGGTTTCCCGGCGGGCGCTCCTGCAGAGCACGATGTCTACTATTATCAGCACCAGATTCCCGGTGGAATGATAACCACACTTAAGCGGCAGCTTTCAGAAATGAAGCAACTGAAACGGCTTCCTGAGGTCATTGATGAGGTCGTACGGGTACGTGCAGACCTGGGGTATCCAATTATGGTTACGCCTCTTTCTCAGTTTGTTGCTACCCAGGCATCAATGAACGTTATCAACAAAGTGCGGTATAAGGTTGTTCCGGAAGGCGTGATGCAGTATGCAGCCGGGTGGTTTGGCGCCCCCCCTGTTCCTATCAATCCGGATGTACTTGACAAAATATCAAGCCAGCCAAGCGCCAAAACAATATTCACCAAAGAGTTTCCTGAACCAAGCGTAAAAGAAATACGAAAAGAAATGGGTATCGGGGCCAACGTCGATGATGAAGAGTTTCTCCTACGGTACTGTATGACGGATAAAGAAGTGGACGAAATGCTTGCGGCCGGTCCGGCCAAGATGTGAGGCAGCAGATATTTAAACTAAGGCGCTTCACAACATCTCCACTCCCCTCCTGTTTATACGTTCCCAGGAGGGGAGCCCCCCTGTATGTATCAAAAGCCAGGGCTACATAACCTGGTAGGGCACATGCAAGGCAGCATGAATTCAGGCGGGGTGTCGGTGTTTGAGGATAGTAGTAATGAGCAACATATCATAAACAAGGAGGATATTATGCGGTTAAAAGACAAAGTAGCTATTATTACAGGCGGCGGCAAAGGTATCGGCAAGGCCATTGCTCTTGCCTATGCACGGGAGGGATGCGCGGTAGTGCTTGCCGCAAGGACGATCTCGCCCCTTGAGGAGACCTGCAAGGAAATTCAGGGTACGGGCGGCAAAGCCATTTACGTACAGACGGACGTATCCGTTGAAAAGCAGGTACAGAACCTCGTCGCAGAAACAATCAAGCAGTTCGGCAAGATTGACATAGTCGTCAACAATAGCGGCGTCTCAGGCCCCACTGCGAGGGTGGTAGATATCGACATCGCTCAGTTTAACGAAACCTTGGCAATTGACTTGACTGGAAGCCTTATGTGTGCCAAAGAGGCTCTTAAACATATGATTCCCCAAAAGAGCGGCAACATTATTAATGTAGTTTCCGAGGGTGGAAGATCCGGAGACGGAAGGTCAGGCTATCCTGCAAGGTCCGCTTATTGCTGCTCCAAGATGGGTCTCATCGGTCTCACCGAAACACTCGCCGTTGAGAATGGTGAGTTCAATATCCGTGTAAACGCCTTAAGCCCTGGTCCTGTTCTGGGAGAGCGTATTGTGAACGTTGTGACGAAGAGAAGCGCCGAGACTGGTAAGACCGTTGAAGAAATGTTGACAGGCCTTGCTGCCAACAACTCGCTTAAGAGAATTGCTACTGAGGAGGAATGTGCTTCAGTTGCCGTCTTCCTTGCTTCTGATGATTCAAGCGGCGTAACCGGTCAGACCATCCCGGTAAGCTGCGGTCAGCACGTTAATTTCTGAAAATAGAGTAGTATCAACAACGTTTTCTCCTATATAAGACCCCACTGTGGAGCGGGGTCTTATATAGGATCTCACAAACAGAGCTGCTAAGGGTGCAAGCTTCTAAACTTATAGACTATCTTCTAAAATCAAGTAATATGATATAAAGGAGGCATGTATGTCCATTTTATTTACTCAAAATTACGACATAATCCCGGAAAAAGAAGCTGCGTATGGCAAGTTTATATCTGAAGTCTATATCCCCGAAACGACATCCATGGGGCTTATTTCGGTAGGGGGATACTACACAGAAATTGGATTCGGCCCAAGGGTCATCTCGGTAATGGCAGTGGACGAATTCAACGAGCTGTGCCTGCTTATGTCCACAAAAAAGTTCAAAGAGTTGAATCTGACGCTCAAGTCCTTTGTTCATAATTATCGAAATGAGGCATTGGAGCCCACGGGCAGAGTAAAACATGAAAAGTATATTGTGCAAAAAGGCGTATGGAAACTGAACCAATACTATGACCTTAGACCGGGGGTAAAAAACGAATATAGTAATTTTATCATTAACGAATACCTTCCGGCCATGGAAAAGATTGATTATGTGGAGGTTACCGGCGGATGGAATGTGCTTTTGGGCGGGGTAAGTGAAATCCTCGCGGAATTGACATTCAAAGATCCCTTTGACATCGGACGCCTTCTGAATAATGAAGATTTCAGGAAGATCAACCTGAAACTCAGGAACTCCTTTGTTCAGAATTACATAAGCCGTGTACTTCGTTACACAGAGCGCTTCGACGAATCGAAATGGTTCCAGCTATAATCATTCCTTAATAGGGGGAAGCTTGAAGGTTGATATAAGGTGCCGCACATGTATACTGGAGTGGACTTACGGAAGGGCAATATGTGCAGTCAACAATCGGCAGATCCCGGAATTAATGAAGGATATAGGTCTGATGCTCGCCGAGGAGTCGAACCTATATGCGAACATAGCCTTGTTGTGCAACAGAGCTGTAGAAATCGCATATAGGTTCGTAACCTCCGAATCATATTTCTGGGAAGAGCTTAAGCGGAGCGCGAACAGTTATGTACAAGGGCTGTTGCCGCGAGCGGATGCTTACATTAGGGAAGGGAAAAGTGCGAAGGAGAGATTTGAGAGGGCTTGCTTTCTTGCCGCGGCCGGGAATGTAGCGCCCATGGGCGTCCCTTCCATTGGGTTTACCTTTGACGAAGCAAGGGCCATCATGGAAGAGCAAGGCCCTTTTCCCGTGATTATTGGCGATGCGTATGAGACCTCACGAAACGCACGAACTATCCTCTACCTTGTTGATAACGCGGGGGAGATCGGTTTTGACGGGCTTCTTATCAGGATGCTTAAGGAGATGGGCTTAAAGGTGACCATTGCGGTAAAGAAATCCGCCTTTTTCGAAGATGCGATAATAGAGGATGCCATTTTTTTGG
>PNOM01000076.1 GCA_013824835.1 Syntrophus sp. (in: bacteria)
CTCGCCCCTCGCGGGAGAGGGTAGGGTGAGGGGGCATAATCATGTTCCTCATTCCGCTGATACCTCGCAGCTCTGCTGCGGGGTAGTTGATTTAACGTTGTTTTCTAAAAAGAGCGACTGGTTGAAGCATAGATCACTACATTCTGGACTCGTAAGCGCTATCGTTACATATATCGTTTTCCAACAGCAGAGCATAAGGCCTTAGCGCCCGCCTTCCTTCACGTTACTGCACTATGGCGGACTACTACGTAAGGACGCGTAGAGTCCAGCGAAAAATAACATACGGTGCGGTATGTTAATCTTGGAAAAACATTAGCACCACACACATCGTCCGACAATCTTCTGTGGTTGATTCTGAGTCCTCTGATTGGTAAAATACCGATATAATAGAAACCGCTGGAAATAAGGGTATCATAAGTTGCTCGGGAGGTTGAGGCGGGTTCATGCTCCAACATGAAATTGTTGTCACGAGAGAAGAACTCTACAACCAGGTGTGGTCGGAACCGATGACAAAACTCTCACTTAAATATGGGCTATCGGACGTAGGCCTTGCCAAGATATGTAAGAAATTGAACATACCGCGACCGCCACGCGGCTACTGGGCGCAGAAAATGGCCGGGCAGAAAATCTCGAATATGCCTCTTCCCAATGGCCCAAATGAAAATGTTCGGATCATAGTGGATCGGCGGCGAATATCTCAAAGGGATAGGGTACGGGAAACCGTGGCTGTCGCACGAAAAAAAATGATGTTTGGGAAAATCCCTGTTCCCGAACACCTTACCGACCCCCATCCCTTGGTCGTGAAAACTGCTCTCGCATTGGAATCAGCAAAGGTAACAGATACGGGCATTTTAAGTCCGACCAGGCAATGTCTCGACATCCGGGTATCACTCGACAAGCTTCCCAGAGCCTTACGCATCATGGACGCCGTTGTCAAAGCGCTGAATGCTGCAGGCTATGACGTATCTCTCGCAAACGGGAAAACGCGGGTGCGCATCGAGGACATTTTTATAGAGATTGCCTTGGTAGAAAAACTGATTCGGACTCGCCTCAAGGCCAAGGACCACAATCTGAAGGGCTACTACAGGTTCGGCTACAACCTCTATTCCGATAATCCCGCTCCTTCCGGACGGCTCTACCTCTCAATAGAAGACGAGGCGCTGGCCGCACTCAGACTCAACTGGCGGGAGGCGGAATCTCGCAGATTGGAAGATTGCATAGCGAGCTTTGTTTCAGGGATTGTGAAGACAGCAGCCGTAAAAAGGAATGCCCTATCCAAAAACCATCAAGACCCACAAGGGGACTCATGAACCGGGCGACGACATACGAAGAGATCGTACCCCTCATAGTGCTTTGCAAAATGGGCAGGTTCCTGGACGTCCAGGATTGGATCTCAGCCGGTAATCCTGTTAATCTTCCCCTCCCTGTCGAGAAACAAAGGCGAAAAATGAGTCCTCTCGAAATTGCGATAGAGACGGGGTTCCATAGCCTCGTTGAAGTGTTGCTTCGGGCCGGAGCATCACAAGAGGAGCATAACTACTGTGCTCTTTATCATGCGATCAAAAAGAGGAGACCTGATCTCGTTGATCTTCTCATTCGCCACGGGGCAGACGCAAAGAGTGTGGATATGCGAAGGGTTTTTGAGGTCTACCATCCGGAGATCATTGAATTCCTCATAGCCCAGAATGCAGACCTTGATACTGATAACCCTCTTGCCTATGCTCTTTGTTACAAGATCAAACCTGCCCTTGGTGTTTTCAAACGCCATAAGGATCGCTTCCATTCCTTTCCCGAACAGGCAAATATTGCCCTCCGTTTTCACTGCAAAGAGGGGAACCTTAAATGGGCATCCCTCATGCTGTGGGCAGGGGCCGACCCCTACGCAAAAGGATCCGATTCGCCTGATGACAAATGCTCGAAGGAGGAAGGGGCAAGCGCCCTCGAACTGGCCTCGCTTTACGGACATCTCGAAATTCTTAAACTCAAGGACATGCGTCTTGACTCAAAACACAAAGAAGCCAGCGAGATCTTTCAGTACGCAAGCAAGACTGAGGTGCTGAAATTTCTTCTCGACAAAGGGTTTGACCCAAGGCAGCTCGACGACAATGGATCTTCAATGATCCAGCACCTTCTTTTTTCCATGTCTTGGGATTATGACCGATGGAGCAATCGCTTTCGCGAGAAGGATATCGATAGTTCGCGCTCCCTGGACTGTATTAAGATGATCCATATGCTGGCGCGGGCAGGAACAGTGTGGGATCCCGATGGAAGGGCCTTAGGCGATGCTCGCCGCGCTCTTCTCAAGATGAAGGCCGATTATATTATGGAGTTCATATGGATCATGTCAGAATATGGCGCCTGTTCGAGGGAAAAGCTCAGGAAGCTTATATCCACGCCTGCAATGCATGAATTGACGGCAAACCACTTCGCAAGACTTGAAGAAATAGTTTCTTCAGCATTGACCGCATAAAGTAATTGCATACATGTAGGCAACGGAACTGCAAGAAAGTTTCGCCTTTCTGCCCTTAGAGTCTAAACTATTGGGTGGAAAGTGTCTCATATATATTGGCACAGAGGGCAGGGCTGAAGATGAAGAGGGCGGGGGAGATAGATAAGGCTCAACGTGAGCATACCGATTTAACTTCTCCTTACGATGGAGAAGAGTTAAGAACCAAAACTTATATCCTCTAAAATCATCGTGAATTGACATTCCCAACAAGCTGAGGAATATGTTCCTCAAAGCAGAAATCCGGGTATTTAACCTGTTAGAAAACTCAAAAGTGGTAAAATAGTGGTAATAATTTGCCTGTTAATAAAAAAGAGTTAAGCCTTAATAGCCTAACTCCCTGTATTTATTGGTGGGCCGTGGAGGATTCGAACCTCCGACCAATTGATTAAGAGTCAACTGCTCTACCGGACTGAGCTAACGGCCCAAACGTCATCTTATATAACACATGGGGGCATTAAAACTCAAAACAAATTTTATCTTTTTCTCCTTCAACTTATATGACGAAAATTTTATCAGAAGAAAGCTCTTTTTGTCCTGTTTTAGAGGGTTCCCTGATAGTAATTCTATCTTGGGAAAAAAAGCACAAAAAAGATTGACTATAAGGTGACCCTTATGTTAGAAAGAAGATAGATTGATATGCATATGACTTTAACAAACAACAAAAAGGATGTAATCAAGTCCCTCATAAGCTACAGTTCACTTGGTTTGGAGATGGGGCTATCAGTCGCAATTGGAATAGCCATTGGTTACTTCCTTGATTCTTATTTTCATACAGCCCCCTATCTGACGATTATATTTATGATTTTTGGCATTATTGCAGCATTTAAGACCATATACATGTTACTTCGAAAAATAGAAAAAGAGAATGAAAGAGACAACAATAAGTGACATTGAACGGGTAAATTTAATCATTCTTCTCGCTGGATCAGCACTCTCCGTGTTGATCATGAGAGAGTTCAAATATTTCTTCAGTTTTGCCGTAGGAAGCGCGATTATGACGTTAAATTTCAGGTTTCTGAAAAATATTATTATGGGCCTGACGTCTGGGTCTGGTGTACGCAAGTGGGACTTGATCATTAAACTTCCGCTAAAATTTATCATCCTTGCAGGGCTTGTGGCGGCAGTTATCATGTTTGGCGATATAAATGTGGTTTTTTTCCTTTTGGGCCTTTCCACGGTTTTTATATCCATTTTAGTAAACCAGATTATATGCATGGTGAGCCCTGCAGCGAAAAGGAGGCAAAAAGATGGGGCATGAGGCATTTACATGGGCTTCTTTAATACCGGGTTTGAAGAATTTACCCCCTCACGTATCAAACGGGATTATCGTATCAGTTATTCTCCTTGTCATTGTCTTTCTGGGGTACAGGCAATTAAAAAAGGCCGAAGATGAGGTTGTTCCTGATTCGAGACTGACCTTCGGTAATTTTGTGGAGTTGATCGCAGAGGGGCTCTCAAGTATCGTTATCGATACCATGGGACCGAGAGGAAAAGAGTTTGTATTGCTTATTGGAACCCTTGGTCTTTTTATCCTTTTTAATAACCTCTCAGGTCTTGTACCGGGGTTTTTACCTGCTACAGATAATGTGAATACCACTTTTGCCTGTTCTCTTACCGTATTTGTAATGACTCATTATTACGGCATCAAGGAACATGGCATGAAGTATTTCAAGCAGTTTGTTGGACCCATGTGGGCGCTCGCTCCATTGATGATTCCTGTGGAGATTATAGGGCACGTCGCACGGCCGCTTTCACTGGGGCTGAGGCTTTTCGGGAACATCACTGGTGACCATATGGTAACCGCAATATTTTTTCTGTTGGTCCCTATCTTAGTTCCATTACCGGTTATGTTCCTTGGAGTCTTTGTTGCTTTTGTACAGGCTTTTGTCTTTATGCTCTTATCGATGGCATATTTTTCTGGGGCTATATCCCACGAAGAACATTAAAAAAAATAAAGGAATGGGGTGAATTTCATGAAAAAAATCTTAGTTGTCGTAATGCTCCTCGGTGTATTTGTAGGTCTCTCTTTTGGTGTTGCCCTCGCGGCAGAAGGTGCAGCAGCAGTGCTTGATTCCCCGGTGAAGCAGATGGTAGCCCTCGCGGCAGGTTTAGGCATTGCCATTGCTGCTTTTGGTGGCGCAATCGGTCAGGGCATGGGTATTGCATCGGCATTAAACGGCATTGCACGGAACCCCGGGGCTTCAGGCAAGATCGTGACCCCGATGATCATCGGTTTGGCAATGGTTGAGTCCCTTGTAATATATTCACTCGTTGTTTCACTTCTTCTGCTTTTTAAACTCTAATCGTGATATACGGGGCGGATGGCGACATCCGCCCCTACAACCTGCTGCAAAATTATGGAGGGTTTTTGTGCTGATATTGTCTCCATAATTATCCCCTTCTCTGCATGTCCTGTTTTTTTAACGGTATTTGTCTATAATTGAGTATTCTGATATCCGTATCCGGAAGACAGGATGAGTGTGTTGCTATGCATTGGTCCTTTTGACAAACAGGGTGCAGGGTGGTTAGAATAAGACACTATGGCGCGATTCAGAGTTGTCAGTGATTATAAACCTCAAGGCGATCAGCCTGATGCGATCAATCTCATTTCACAAAACCTGCGGGATGGCACTCCTCATCAGGTGCTCCTCGGGGTAACAGGTTCCGGAAAGACCTTCACTATGGCCAATGTGATTGAACGGGTGCAGAGGCCGACCCTTGTCATTTCCCATAACAAGACCCTTGCGGCCCAGCTTTACGGGGAATTCAAGTCTCTTTTTCCGGAAAACGAGGTCCATTTTTTTGTCAGTTATTATGACTACTATCAGCCGGAGGCCTATCTTCCTCACACGGATACCTACATTGAAAAGGATGCATCCATCAACGAGGAGATTGATAAAATGAGGCTCCTTGCAACGAATGCCCTTTTCGAGAGGGATGATGTGATTATCGTGGCCAGCGTATCCTGTATCTATGGGCTTGGCTCCCCTGAGGCGTACTACGGGATGCTCCTTTATCTCGAAGAAGGCCAGCAGATTGACCGGAGGGCGGTCCTCGACAAGCTGATACAATGCCGGTATGAGAGAAATGACCTTGATTTTTACAGGGGCAGGTTCAGGGTCAGAGGGGAAAATATCGATATCTTCCCTGCCTATGAAGAAGAAAAGGCCTTCAGGATAGTCCTGGACGAGGACAGGGTTGCGGCGATATACCACATAGACCCCTTGCGGGGGAGCATAATCACAAGGCTCAAGCGGTGTACCGTCTATCCCACAACCCACTACGTGACCCCCAAAGAGACCCTTGAAAGGGCCGCAGTCTCAATTGAGGTTGAGCTTGAGGAACACCTTAGGACGCTCAAAGGGCAGAACAAGCTTCTTGAGGCTCAGAGGCTTGAAATGAGGACGAGATATGATCTTGAGATGCTGCGGGAGATCGGCTATTGTCAGGGGGTAGAGAACTATTCCCGCCATCTGACAGGGAGAAAGCCGGGTGAGGCCCCGCCAACGCTCATGGATTATTTTCCGGCAGATACGATCATTATGATTGATGAAAGCCATGTGACAGTGCCCCAGCTTGTGGGTATGTACCGTGGCGACAGGGCGCGGAAAACGACCCTTGTGGAGTTTGGTTTTCGTCTTCCCTCTGCCCTTGACAACAGACCCTTGACCTTTGAGGAGTTTGAGAAAAGAACGAAACAGATTGTATACGTTTCTGCGACCCCTGCCCGATATGAGCTTGAAAAGGCACATGGCTGCGTTGTTGAACAGGTGATACGGCCCACGGGCCTTATGGACCCGAAGATTGAAATAAAACCTGCTACTCATCAGGTCGATACCCTGCTTTCAGAGATAGAAGAGGTTATAAAGAATAAAGAACGGGTCCTGGTCACGACCCTTACCAAGAGGTTCGCTGAAGATCTTACGGACTATCTGCTTGACAAAGGGATAAGGACAAAATATCTCCATTCCGACGTGGATACCCTGGAGCGGGTTGCGATTGTCCGGGATTTGAGGGTAGGGAAATTCGATGTTCTTGTTGGGGTGAACCTCCTTCGGGAGGGGCTCGATCTTCCTGAGGTCGCACTTGTGGCGATACTTGACGCGGACAAGGAAGGATTTCTCCGTTCCGAGACCGCCCTTATTCAGACCTGCGGGAGGACTGCAAGGAACCTGAATGGAAGGGTAATCATGTTTGCCGACAGGATTACGGAGTCTATGAACAGGGCAATAAGTGAAACGGAAAGAAGAAGAAAGGTGCAGATGGCATATAACCTGAAGCATGGTATTACTCCGGAAGGGATCAAAAAGGATGTCGTTGATATCCTCTCGTCTATTTATGAAAAGGATTATTATACCGTACCTCTCGATGCACTTGAGGAGCAGGGGGTAGAACCAAAAAAGCTGTCGAAGATGGTAAAAAGACTCAGAAAGGAGATAGGGGAGGCATCGAAGAGGTGGGATTTTGAGAAGGCTGCCCAGTTGAGGGATCGCCTGCTGAAACTCGAACAGATGGAGCTGATCCTGTGAAGGACCCTGACGGGTGACCAGTCACGTGGAGCAAAGCTGTGATTGACGATGCAATAATAGAAAATCTGTCTGAATCTTCCGGTGTCTACATCTACAGAGACAGAGAGAATAATATCGTCTATATCGGCAAGGCAAAAAATATCAGGGACCGGGTCAGAAGTTATTTCAGGGAGAGCGGGAAAGACAGCAAGACCGAGCGACTCGTCCATACCATTGATCACGTGGATATTGTTGTAACGCAAAATGAGAAAGAGGCCTTTCTCCTGGAGAATAACCTCATCAAGGAGCATACGCCGAAATATAATATAAATCTGAAGGATGACAAGACCTTTATCTCTCTCAGGCTTACCATTAATGACCATTTCCCGGCCCTTTATGTGACCAGGAAGATCAAGGATGACGGTGCCCTCTATTTCGGGCCTTATCCTCACGGGAAGGATGTGAAGGATGTGCTGAAGCTCATTCAGGGGCTCTATCCAATCAGGAGGTGCAAAGATACCGTCTTCAGAGGCCGAAAGAGGGCATGTATGCTCCTTGAACTGGGCAGATGTCTTGGTCCTTGCACAGGGCATGTGAGCGAAGAGGCATACAGGGGTATTGTCGATGAGCTGAAGGATTTTCTTTCCGGAAAGGATGAAAAGCTGTTAAAGAACCTTGAGGAAAAGATTAAAAAGGCGGCAGCATCCTGGAATTTTGAAGAGGCGCGGGTCGTAAAGGAAAGGTACCTGGCCATACAGGGAATGATGGAAAGGCAGAATGTCCACGAGCACCTCGGAAAGAACCGTGATGTATGGGCCTTTATTGAAGAGGAGGGGGGATTCAGGGCAGCACTGCTGGGTTTTAGAAAGGGCCTCCTTATCTCAAAAAGGGTTTTCAGGGAGCAGTTAATAGTGACACCCTTTCAGGAGGCACTATCATCTTTTCTGTTCCAGTATTATAGTTCCAGACCCATTCCGGACGAGATCATGTTCTCTGAAGAGCTGGAGGATGTGTCCTATCTCGAGAGGTATCTGAAGGAGTGGAGAAAGGCCCCCCTCAAGATATACGGTCCCGATGCCCGGAACTCCCGGGAGATGATCTCCATGGCCATTGAGAACCTTCATATCATGGAGCCTGAGCTTGATGAGAAGACCTTTAAAATGGCCCTTCATTTAAAGAAGGGGCCTTCGAGAATAGAGATTTACGATATTTCCCATACCGGTGGTACAAGCCCTACAGGGGTCATGGTTGTTTATGAGGGCCTGAAACAGAAAAAGAGCGACTACCGGGTGTTCCATATAAAGGAGGCGTCGCCCATGGATGATATTGCGATGATGGGCGAGGTGATACGGAGGCGGATGACCAATGAGAAACTCGGTCCTTTGCCGGATCTGGTGATTATTGACGGAGGCAAGGGTCATCTCTACGGGGTTATGAAGATACTTAAGGCATTGAGCCTTACCATTGATGTCATTGGGATTGCCAAGGGCCAGAGAAGAAAGAGGATGGAAGACCTTGTCTATCTGCCTCTTCGAAAAAACCCCATCCCCCTTCCCAGGACCTCGCCTGTATTCAAGGAGATTGTCGTTATGCGAGACGAGGCCCACAGATTCGCCATATTCTCTCATAAGAAATGGAAGGGAAAGGAAGATTTAAAATCAGGCAACATATAAAACAAATCAATGGTACCAGGAGGTAAAAAGTCATATGTGCAGCCCGATAAAACCCTATTGCATTATGCCCCTCATTATCTTTCTTGTTATGCTGGCGAGCCCCTGTATCCTTGAGCAGAGGTGCATTGCCGGGTCCTTGCCTGAAGGATTTACGGATATTACGCAGGCAATCCCTTCCGTGGTCCTTGATATCAGGTACTTCGGCCCCCATAATTTTGTGGGCGAGAGGGTGGACGGATATCTGGGGCCGAAATGTATTATCACGAAGAAGGCTGCTGAGGCGCTTTCGAAGGTACAGGGGGACCTGAAAGAGTTCTCCCTTTCATTGAAAATATACGATTGTTACAGGCCTCAAAGGGCGGTTAATCACTTTGTGCGATGGGCGGGCAATGTGAATGATACAAAAACAAAAAAGGAGTTCTACCCTGGAGTGGATAAAAAAAACCTCTTCAGGGATGGCTATATTGCCGGTAAGTCGGGTCATTCGAGGGGGAGCACTGTGGATCTCACCATAGTTCCCTTACCTGTGCCTGATCAGGAGCAGTATGTGCCCGGGCAGCCTTTACAGGAGTGTTATCTCCCTGCGGAGAAACGGTTCAGGGACAACAGCGTTGATATGGGCACGGGTTTTGACTGTTTTGATGAACAGTCCCATCCTGCAAGCAGGAAGGTCGGTGTGCAGCAGAGGATGAACAGACTTCTCCTCAAATCACTCATGGAAAGGTATGGTTTTAAGAATTACGACCAGGAGTGGTGGCATTTTACTTTAAGGAATGAACCATTCCCTGGTACATACTTTGACTTTCCAGTAGAGTAATTGCTAACAGGTTAACAGAAAGAAAGAGATTTGGCTTGTATGTATAAGTAGCCCGAAGTAAGGGTTATACAACACATTGATGTGGATTGAAACAGCGGCGTTCTGAATTTCAGAGCGCTTTTTTTATGTTTTTGACAGGACGCAGGCGTCTTTGCGCCGGAGCTGGTGTAGAGACGTCTGTTTTATTTAGTCATGGTGTAGGTTTTGTATACAGTTTTTATATCATGTTTCAAAATACCTGAGCCGTCTTAGCTTCACAATGGCAAAGACCTCACCGCCTTTCTCAAGATTCATCTCAACGAAGGTTTCCATGGGCAGCTCTGCGAGCAAGGTGTTTCCCCCGATGAGAACCTTGACCCTGACGATGGACCGTAAAGGGATAATTTCCGTAATGATGCCTGTGTACCGGTTGAGTTCAGGACCAGGCGGCTTTGCATCTGAAATATAGATGTCATGGGGAGGGATCGCTATCTTTTTGATTGTCGTGCCTTCGTAGGGGAGTACGATCCTCATCTCTCCGCACATGACCTCAATGAGACCTGAAGAAAGAATACGGCATACATCACAGTTCAGAATATTCGGCATCCCGATGAACTCATTGACGATTGCGGTTTTAGGCTGAAAGAAGATATCTGTGGGGGATGCAACCTGCTCGATCCTGCCTTTATGGATTATCGCGATTCTATCCGCTATCTCTTCAGCGCCGAGAAGGTCGTGCATCACAAACACTGCGGTGATTTCCAGTTTTCTGAGCAGCGTGCTCAGTTCCGCCCTCAGATATTTTGATGTCTGGGCATCCAGGCTCGATGTGGGTTCATCAAGAAGAAGAATTTTTTGAAAGGGGGCAACTGCGCGGGCAATTGCAACCCGCTGCTTCTCTCCGCCGCTTAAATTATTCGGGAATCGATCTCTCAGTTTGCCTATGTGCAGGGCGTCGACCAGTTCATTAACCCGTTTTTCAATAACGGTCTGTCCATATCCCTGGATCTTCAGGCCATAGGCAATATTGGCGGCTACGGTGAGATGGGGAAATAATGCAAGGTCCTGGAAGAGATACCCGATACCCCGTTTGTGAGGGGGAACACGATCCATATTTTTTCCGTCGAAATAGACTTCACCCTTATAGCTGACCAGGCCTGCAATGATATTGAGGACCGTTGATTTGCCGGCCCCGTTCGGCCCAACAAGGGCAAGGATTTCTTTATCCTCAACGATGAGGTCTATATTGCTGAGGGCATATTTCGATATATTGTTCAGTTCTATACGGGGCATGTCTTCATTATATCCCTGATAGGGCTGGTCCGGCCCTCTGTTTTATACATAGGATTTCCTGTCTACAAGGAGCCTTACCCCATAGAGGACGCTGAGCCCGATTCCTATGAGAATCAGTACAAGGACTGCGGTACCCTCTATGTCTGCCCCGGCAAGGCGCATAAATATGGCAATGGGGATAGTCTCTGTCTTCATGGCCATTGAACCGGCAATGGTGATGGTCGCGCCGAACTCGCCGAGGGCCTTTGCCCAGGTGAGGATAGATGAAGCTATAATCCCCTTTTTGCTTAAGGGAAGGGTTATGGTAAGGAATGCCTTTAAGGGTGATGCCCCAAGGGTTCTTGCAACCTCTTCGTAACGGGCGGGGATCTCATCCATGGCGGCCTTGATAAGACGGGTGGCAATTCCCACCGTGGTGATGAACTGGGCGAGGAGGATACCATAGACAGTGAAGACAAACTGTACCCCATGGTCCTGCACGAAGCCGCCCGCCGGGGTGTTGAAAAAGATCAGGATCATGGCGCCCAGGGCCACGGGAGAGACGATCATGGGGAGTTCAAGGACCGTATCGATGATCTGTCTTCCGAAGAAATTGAACCGTGACAGGGCATAGGCCGAAGGAATGGCAAAAAAGACTGAAATTACCGTTGTAATGGAGGCAGTGAAAAGGCTTAAACGGAGTGAAAAAAGGGTTCTCCCGGAAAGGAGGGTATCAAGGAAAAGGGGGCCTTTAAAAAAATAAAAGAGGGAAAAAATAAGCCCTACATAGAGAAAAAAGATAAAAACACTGAAGGTAATAGTCAGTCTTTTAAAGGTCACTTTATTGTCCATTCTTTTGGGACTATGTAATCGCCTCCCACAGGTTTCTTCTCTCCTATCCATGCCATTGCCTCTTCAGGGCTCATAAAGTAGTGATATTTTCTGAACAGAGACTTTCCTTCTTCAGAGAGAATGAAGTCAATAAACTGCTGCGCAACGGCCCTGCGGGCGGTAAATGTTGATATCGCAACAGGGATATACCCGATGCGGGCTATCTCGTTTTTCTTGAGGGGGATCGTTTCTATGCGCCCTGGGTCCCAGTATTGAAACACCCTCCATCCGATTACTGCGTCGGCTGCCTTTAATGAAACAGCCGTTGCCGTCTTCTCGCAGCTTTCAGTGTAATTGACGAGATTTTTTCTGAGAGCGGTCTTTTCCGGGACCGACAGGTTTTTTTCAATGATCTCAATCGCGTAGATGCCGACACAGACACCTTCAGGATTTGCGATAGCAACGCGAAACCCCGGCTTTGTGAGGTCGCGAAGGGATTTGACCCCTTTTGGATTGCCTTTCTGAACATTTATGGCAGGGACGAGATATACCACCCGCCTCTCTGTTTCAGGAAATACAAGACCTTTCTTTTTTGCAATCTCCATGTAATCAGAAGAGCCGGGGAAATAGATGTCCCCTTTTTTTGCGAGAGTCATCTGGGAAAGAACGAACCCTGATCCTCCGAACGTGAGGTGGACCTTTATCCCTGTCTTCTTTTCGAAAGCACGGGCAGCCTCTTCGGTGGGCGGCTTGCTTGCAGCGCCGGCGAAGACCAGTAGTTCCTCTCCGTATGAGGAGGGCAGGGTTGTAAAGGATATGAGGAGTACAATCCCGCATATAGATAGAGGGAATAAGAAACGGCGAAAATACATAGAAAACCTCCGGGGCTGTGTGTGTTGCACATTCGTTATATACAAAAGTACATAACGATATAAAAATAACTGAATACCGGAATGATGTCAATAACTTTATTCTGTTTTGATCTATTAAAACCCTTGACAGGCGAAGCGCTCCATTGTAAAAAGGCTAATGGAGAAGATGAAGGTTGCCTACAAGGTATGGCTTGATAAGGACGGAAAGGCCTTTGGCGAGGGGCCTTACAGGCTTTTGAAACTGATTGAACAAACGGGCTCACTTCATCAGGCAGCCATGAAGATGAAGATGTCCTATAGAAAAGCATGGCTTACGATCCATTCCATGGAGGAAAAACTCGGTTTTATACTCCTTGATAAACATGCAGGGGGACACACAGGGGGCGGTTCAACCATTACACTGGCAGGAGCAGAATTCATACAACATTACGAGGAGTTCAGGGATGAAGTTAAGAAATCACTTGAAGATATTTATTGCAAGCACTTCGATCCACCCGCTCAATAATCAATAGATTATTATGAAGTTTCCGAACCGAAAAGCCTCTCTGATTTCTCTGTCTGTCCAATTTTGCTTTTAAGCCAGTTATGGCCTCCGGGTTTGCATTTTTTATGTCTCCACAGGCTGTTTCCTATGTAAATGCCTTCATCCTTTTTAATCCTGTCATAGCATACATAGCATGTATCTTTTCTCAGCTCCTCAAATAAAGGCTCCTGATAGTATTTATTCTTTGATTTATGAGACATGGGTTATCACTCCTTTCCTGGCACCGGTGCGTCAATTATAATTTCTACAATCTTCCAGTAGCCTTCAGGGGTTCGTATCATTCGCGCCTTCTGTCCCGGTTTGCCTTTCATGGTGACAAAGGCAGTTGTGCCTTTTGTGGTAATATCAAGGTCCCATATAATATTTTTGTGGATGCGGTTAATGTTGAAATTGCCGAGCCCTATCCCCCCTGTGGATTCCCTCTTTGTCGCATTGCCGGCATCACCGGATTGAATAGAGGTTATGATATATTGTGTTATACCCTCCTTGATACTTGCCATATTCATTGAGATCCCAGTGATGATTGCCTTTCTGCTGGCTGGTTTTAAGGCATTTTCATTGGCAGACAGATTTTTTACAAGGCCTTCTACAATGGAATCCACGTCAATGTATTTCAGGGCCTTCTCGGGGTCATGGCTGTTTATTGCGCCGGCAAGCTGGTAAATGGAATAATAGGGTGTAGTGCGTAGATAAAAAAAACCGGAGACAAGTAAAAGAAGGATCACGCCGGATATGACCGGCACCTTGAATCTCATAGGGTGATTTTCACCTTTTTATCCTTCCATGTCAAGTCTTTACCGGGGTTCATGTTGTTTTCTATCCCGGATTATTGAGATGATTCATGACGAGCGGCATTGCGAGCTTAAACCACGGGGTATATATCTCCGGGCAGGTCTCAATATCTGTCTTCAGCTCATCTGCTTCCACGAACCGCCAGTCGTCAATTTCGTCGGGATCATGCGTGATCCTGCCGTCATAGAGGCCGAGGAACACATGGTCGATTTCCTTTTCCCCATACTCCTGGTCATATTCCGCTTCATACTTGAAGGTGAAAAGGTACTGTAATGGTGCGGTAAAGCCCAATTCCTCCTGAAGACGCCTTTCAGTAGCTATCTCCAGGGATTCTCCTGCCCTCGGATGAGAACAGCAGGCATTTGTCCAAAAACCGGGCCATGTTTTTTTCAAGGCGCTTCTTTTATGTATAAGTATCTCCCCTTTTGAATTGACGATAAAGATAGAGAAGGCCCTGTGGAGCGGGGCAGGGATCAGGTGACACTGCGTCTTTTCTCCGGAACCGACGGGGTTGTCATCTTTATCGACAAGGATGAGGAGATCAGCCATGGGCGTGATTATCAATAAAACAGGTAGATCGCATCAAGGAAGAAGAATAGCCATCCGATTGATGTAGCCATCCCAAGATACCAGAGGGGTTTCTTTTTTGTCAAAGCAGCGATGGAAGAGAGCATGAGGGCGATCTGGAGAAAGATCAGGCTGTAACCGTAATTACCCGCCCTGTCCTGGGCAAGCACCTTCTGTTTTGACATCTCCTCGGCCTTTGCCTTGATCTCCGCCTTTTCCTTGTCGTACCGTTTGATGGTAGTTTTGTACCGGTTTAAGGCCTGCTCAAAGCGCCCTGAATTTGCCTTCTGATTTTTAGACCCCCCTTCGGTTTGTTCCATCTCCATATTTTCCGCCTGAATCTCATAGAGATAGGATTTGATACTCTTTGACTGATAATAGCTCCACTGGTTTGTCTCCTGGCCTTGCATAAGGATTGCCCTTGATGAGTATTTGCCGATGTAGAGGGTCGTGACTGCTGCAAGAACTGCGAGTATTGCTGTTGAAAGGGCAACCCATGTCATCCATCTGTCCTGTTTTGATTCTCCCATAATCTCCTTCCTCGTGTAGCTTAGATTGTAATACCGTAATGTATTAAAATAACGTGATCAATCGATTGCACTCAACCGATGCAGACCGGAAGATAGTATAAAGATTTTATACTTTTTTTTCAACGGGGACGAGCCTCATTTGTCAAGCCAAAGTAGAAATGTCCGGTTTTTACCAAAGTAGAAATGTCCGGTTTGATCTTTGCTTTTTCTTTCTGCTTCATTGTTCACTTCCTTGTCTCCGCCGCCGTCACAGGGG
>PNOM01000077.1 GCA_013824835.1 Syntrophus sp. (in: bacteria)
GAAATGATGATCGGTTTCGGTGAAAGTAGGTAGAGCCGGTATGCCCCCATTACCCGGAACAATGCATCACCGGAAGGCATACCTTTCCCGTCAACAGTGGGTGCGCTCTCATTGACCCCGCCTCCGAGGACAACGTAAGCGTCACATTTCCTTATTGCGTCAATTGACGGTATCCTGTAGGCCTTTTCAAGGGGCGTGAGGAAGAGATCTGCAACAGGGGTAATGGATACAACATAGGTAAAGCAGGCAAGAAGGATTATGAACAATCTCTTTCTCTTCTTCACAAAGAAGGCAATGGCAATGGCGAGGATAATAAGAATACCCGGCGGTACAATACAGAATGTGATCAGTTTTTTTAGAATAAAGGTAATAAATGACCTTCCTTAGTAAGTTAAAAATTACTTATCCCGTTTATCGGGGTTATGGGGACTGGTATTTTGAAATGAGTTCTTTAATCTTCGGCATGGCCTTTCTCGCTGCCTTGATTCCTTCCTCCATCAATACCTTCTTTTGTGTAAAATCGAACATGGAGACACCTTTTGTGTCAGGCTCGATGACCACATCGGCATACCGGAGCTTCACCTTGCTGTTCTCATACATCATTATATTTGCAGACTGGCCGATAATATCGATGAGTGAGCTTATATTATAGTCTTTTGCATCCTTCAGGATGTTTACGGCAATAACAATATCCGCCCCATTATTCCTTGCAATATCGCAGGGGATATTGTTTGTAACCCCTCCATCTACAAGCATTCTGTTCCCGAACATAACGGGGACGAAAATACCGGGTATGGCGGAAGAGGCCCTCACAGCCTTTGCAAGGGAGCCTTTCCCCAGTATGATGGTTTCCCCTGTATTGATATCTGTGGCTACAGGATAAAAGGGTATTTTTGTCTCTTCTACCCGCTTTACCTTGACCGTCTGTTCAACAAATGTCTCCAGTTTGGCCCCCTGAACCAGACCCAGCTTTGAGGTGACAAGGGAGAGATCAAGAATGTCGTTTCTGTCGATTCTAAAGGCTGCCCATTCAAGCTGGAAGCTGTCCGGGTTTGCGGCATAGATGCTGCCGATAAGACTCCCTACGCTTGTTCCCACTATCATGGCAATGGGAATTTTCTCCTGTTCGAGTACGCGAATCACCCCTACATGAGCAAAACCCTTGGCGGAACCTCCTCCGAGCACAAGGGCGATCTTCGGCACTGCTCTTTTTCCTGTTATCGGCACAGACTGACATGAGCAGAGGACTGCTGCGAAGATTAATAAGAAGAAGAAGCGCTTAATATGAGGATTTGAGCCCAACATAGGGATTATAGACCTTTTCCTTCTCAATGGTACTTTTCGGTGATTCTCCATAGTTGTGCCCAGGGGCTACAATCGTGTCGCCTGGAAGGATGAAGAGTTTGTTGCGGACGGAAGAGACAAGGGTCTCCCATGAGCCACCGGCAAGATCAGTCCGTCCTACACCGCCGACAAAAAGGGTGTCGCCGGTAAATACAATCCCGTTATGATAGAGGGAGATACTCCCCGGTGAATGTCCCGGTGTATGTATGACCTTCAGGGATGCTTCTCCAATCACGATGTCGTCACCATCTTTTACTGTAATCTCTGCAGGGGGTGAAGGATCAGCACCGAAAGAGCTCATGAGGGAATAGGACTGGTGCACAAGACTTTGTGCCTCCGCTTCATGAATGATAATCTTTGCCCCTGTAAGGTCTTTCATCTCCTTGTTCCCCATTATATGGTCCACATGGGAATGGGTATTCACGATATATTTTATGTTGTATCCCTTGTCCTCGGCCTCCTTGAATATCTTCCCGCAATCGCCTGCCGGATCAATAACAAGGGCTTCGTTTGTCTTTTTACATGCAAGCAGATAGGCAAAGACAGCAAAACTACCCACTTGAATCTGTTTCACGTGCATACGCACCTCCTGGTTAATGAGTAATCATAATATTTTTTGGTGTGGTTTTTCAAATTATTTGATACAATCTGCAAGTTAGAAGTAAAAAGTTAGAAGCTTCAATGATAGCGAGTGGGTTTGCTTTTTTGATTTTACTCCTCACTTCTAACTCCTCACTTCTAACTGAATCTTATGGAGGTTAGATGAAGCCTGTTTATATTGAAGCGAGGGACTTACCTGATGCATGGTTTCAGTGTGTATACAAGATATTCGAAGAAGAGGGCATCCATGAGTATGAGGTGGAGCGGGGTTCCTTTGAGGGAAACAAAAGAAGGGAGTTTGATCTTGTTACAGTCCATATAAAATATCCGGGCACAAAACCGCTGATCCCTGATATGCCGGCAGAACTTGGTATCCCGGCGCCGACAAGCATGGATTATGTGGAGGATTATCTTCAATATCTTATGACCGATAAAAAGGCCGACAATGAACTCTATACCTATGGCGAGCGCCTGACAAACCCGAAGGTAATGGTAAATGGAAGTGAATACACCTTAGGCGTAAACCCTGTTATGGAGGTCATTGATATTTACAAAAAACAGAAATTCGGGACGAACCAGGCGATCATGGAGATTGGCATGCCCCAGGATATAATTGTTGAAGACCCTCCCTGTCTCCGTCTGATTGATACCCGCATCATGAACAACAAGCTCCACTTTGTGCTCTATTTCAGAAGCTGGGACCTCTGGGCGGGCTTTCCTTCAAACCTTGCTGCCATTCAACTCCTGAAAGAGTATATGGGGCACGAGATCGGCGTTGAGGATGGTACCATAACCGCTATAAGCAAAGGTCTGCATCTCTATGAATATTCCTTTGGCTGCGCATTAAAAAGGCTGCGAAGAGAGTAACCTGTCTGCAATATGTTATTGAGGCGGGCGCGCTGTTTAAAAATTAAAATTCACCTTCCAGGCTATAAAGCCCCAGAAGAATTTTTTTGGATTTCATCCACAGGGAATCCTGTTTGACAGAGAAAGGTGCAGTATCGAGTACCTCCAGCAGGTATTTTCGTGCCTTTTCAGCCTCTCCCTTTTTTGCATAGACTAAGCCTATATCAAAAGCAGATACTTCTTTTATGTGTGTATATTTTTGTATAAGCTGCGGCATTCTTTTCAGTTTTATTAGAATATCTTCCTTGTCATTCTGGGGCATAGAGGCATCGTTGACTGTTTTATCATATTGGACTTGAAAATATTTTACCGTTTTTACTACGTCTTCCGCATAATCATGAATTTTGATAAGAACGGCAAGAGAGCTGTCCATCTCACCTTTTTTAACCTGTTCTTCGGCTTTTTTCAGATAATCCAGGACATTTCCATCATTTATTGATACACTTTTTTGCTGTGCGGGAGGCGCTTTTTTTGATGTCTTTTTTTCAGCCCCATAAGATATGCCGGGCAGGAAAACCATAGAGAAGAATGCCATGAGAATAATGAGGGAGGTTAATGAGATGTGAGTTTTATGGTTTTGCATACGAATTATTAAACTCCTTTAGATATAAAATAAATGGCGGTGCAGGGAATTGAACCCCGGACACTGCGGATATGAGCCGCATGCTCTAACCGTCTGAGCTACACCGCCTCTTAAGTTCTATGGTCTGTTTATATAATGATATAATGGCCGTGATGTCAATAATAAATTTGATGAATGGTCACTCACAGAAGCTCTTTATTGTGCCCTCCATCCATAATTTATGGTATAAAACCATAATAATTGCATACCCGGAGGTCTTATGAAAATACTTGTTACCGGCGGCTGCGGATTTATCGCTTCCCATGTGGTAGACACCTTTATTGAAAAAGGTCATGATGTGGCAGTAATAGACAATCTGTCCTCAGGAAAGCTTGAAAACTTAAATAAGAAGGCACGGCACTATGCCCTCGATATCTGCAGCGACGAGATCGAAAAGGTTTTCCAGGAAGAAAGGCCTGATATGGTAGATCACCATGCGGCGCAGATTTCTGTGCCTGAATCGGTAAAAGAACCCTTATTTGATGCAGAGGTTAATATCAAGGGTACCATAAGACTCCTTGGTCTGGCAAAAAACTACGGAGTTAAAAAGTTTATCTTTGCATCAACAGGAGGGGCGATCTACGGGGATGCCGATAAGGTGCCTACAGATGAAAGATACAATGCTGAACCGGAATCCCCCTATGCGATTGCAAAATTTGCGAGCGAAAAGTATATCAGGTTCTTTTTCAAGCACTACGGCCTTAAGTATACCATCCTCAGATACAGCAATGTCTTTGGTCCAAGACAGATTCCACACGGAGAGGCGGGTGTTGTCGCAATCTTCACTGAGGCGCTTCTTGCAGGCATGCATCCGGTTCTCAATCATTTCCCTGAAGAGAAGCGGGGCATGATTCGGGATTACTGTTATGTAAAGGATATTGCCCGTGCTAATGTCATTGCATCGGAAAGGGAGCAGTGTGATATGTTTAATATCGGGACAGGAATAGGCACCTACACCCTGGAACTTTATTACCAGACAGTTCGAGCTTTGAGAGAAAAGGGGATTGCAGTACCCCCTGCCTTTAATGAACCTTTAAGGGATATGGCAAGACCGGGAGACATAAGGGTAAGTACCCTTAATGGCACAAAGGCGAAGGAAGAGCTTGGATGGGAACCCATGTATAATGTGCAGCAGGGGTTGCTTGAAACCGTAGCATGGTACTTGAAGGATGAAGCTTAAGATCCTTGGTACAGGCACTGCCATCCCGTCATTAGAGAGAAGCTCTTCCGCCTATCTGGTTTTTGCAGGTGATTACAAAATCCTTATTGATGCAGGACCGTCTACTGTCCGAAGGCTTCTTGAGTTCGGTTATACGGTCAATGACATTGATATTATCATGCTAACCCATTTTCATGTAGACCACACCGCAGATATCTCCACCTTTCTCTTTGCATGCAACTATGGTATGGCTGAACGGGAAAAGGACCTACTCATTATAGGAGGGCAGGGGATCAACAGGTTTTACAGGGGTCTGCTGGCCGTGTACCCATGGTTATTGCCTAAATCCTATTGCCTCACTATAAAAAGTATGCCAAAGGGCAGGGCAGAGATTGGGGATATTTGTGTTGAAACGGACAGGGTCAGGCATAACAGGGAGAGCATAGGGATCAGAATCGCCAGAAATGGAAGCATAACCTTCTCCGGAGATACGGATTATTCAAAGAACCTTGTCAGCCTTGCGCGACACACGGACCTCCTCATTGCCGACTGTGCCTTTCCTGAGAAGAAGGTTAAGGGACACATGAACCTGAATACATTAAGCAGGGTAGTGGACGAAGCAGAACCCCGAAGGGTTATCCTCTCCCACCTTTATCCTGACTGGAAGGCATTCAAAGGCGTACTCCATTTGCCGTACCTGATGGGGGAGGACGGGCTTGAAACAGAGATATAAACGTCTATATCTTCTTCTTTAAAATGCAGATTCCTTCAATCGATTCAACTTCGTATCGTTTTGATTTTTTTAACTCAGGTATTAACTGGTCAATTGCATCCTTTGATATAATGACCATCTTGCCATCCTGTTTCAGGTATGTCATACCTTTTTTAATATATGCCTTAGTTGCTTCCACGACAGGCAGCTCCTCCTCCCATGAATAATTCAAGGCAGCTTGTACAAAGATAAAGTCAAAATTATTACTAAGGAGGAAGGGAAACTCAAGCTCCAGATGAAAAAAACCGTTTATTTTTGCAATCTCCTTTGATTCAATAAACCAATCCTCGTCTCTAAGGGCATCCCATGCGGATTCGTTGCTGTCAAGATTGAAAAGCATCTCCTGAATCTTCCTGTTTTCAACGGTTTTGGTAAAATAGGTTGCTGTTATTACATCCATTACGTCTCGTATTCTTGTCGTATAGATTTTGAGCCTGGCCTTTATCTCGTTTTTTATCTCCACATCTTCCTTGATCTTGTCTGAAAGGGAGTAGAAGTGCCTGTACATTTCTTTAAAATCAAGGATGATCTCCCTTGGATGTTTGTTGAAGAGCCCCATCTGATTGGTTGAATCAAGGGTATTGATAATATCTTTGAGGGACATTCCGATCAAAGGGTTGCCCAGCCGATAGTTTCCTCCATGACAACCGAATCGGCTGCCGATAGTATTTTGAAGTATATCAAAGGCAATATGTGATCTTTCTATGCCGTAGAGAATAGTATCAACGATACATTTCTTGAGGGCAGATTCCTCTTCCCACTCAGCCCTGAAAGTATTTTTTTCCTTATAGGGCAATACGAAGGATGTATAGGCAAGGCTGTCTGCGAGCTGGGTGGTGATATTCCCGAAACCAGGGGTAAAATCAAGAATCTTCAGGGAGAAGATATCCTCTTTCGTGAACCTCCTGCCTTTTTCCCTTAAAACAATTTCATCAAGATTCAGGCTTGAAGGATTTTCCTTTTTGTTGAATAGATAGGAAAAGATGTCCATATGATCGTAATTATTGATAATATCTGTTCTGGCATAGGTTCTTTCTTTTATCTTTGCGCCCTTTTCATTCAGATACAGTTCAGCGCAGGGAAGTTTCCACCCGGGGAAAAATTGACTGTAGGCATCGATTATTATTGGGTATACATCGACCTTTTTTTTCAAATCCTGTAGCGTTTTCTGGATCCCCGCCTTCTTTTCAGTCAATTTATCTATGAGGACTTTCCTTTCCCCTTCAATGATGTTAGGAAGCAATTTTATCAACCCCATGCAAGAAAAGATATGGTAGAAGAGGTGTATGACCTCCTTCTCTTCTTCAAAAACAGCGCCTTCCAGGTCTATCTCAATGATCCGTTTTTCGAAATGTATGGGTCTTTTTACGAGAGTCCAGTGTTTTCCGTTTGTGAGTATGCCCCATGGTGTTCTGGATTTTTTAAGGAGATAAAGCATCTGATATATAGGCATTTTGTTTTCAAATTCCAGATAGAAACCGCTTATGCCTTCGTAGAGATTCCTTCCGTATCTCTTAAGGAGCACAATACCGAGGGTATTATTGTAATATTCTTTGGTACCCCAGAGGGGGGAGTCCTTTACCCGTTCTTCTTCGGTGGCAAAGAGTGCTACATCAGGGTCTTTTACATTTTCCTCGAAATATTTAGGCTTAGATTCGTAGGCATATCCGAGCGTTTTGAGGATTGGTTTTACGAGATGTATCTCCGTATGGATCTCACTTGCAAATTTTTTTATATCCTGAAACCTTGTGAGTATATCGAGCAAGGAACCGAAAAGACCTTCTTCTTCCGGCAAGGTGAGAATTCTTTCTATGCTTTTCTTTGTGAGCAGGGTATTTCTCAGTATTAAGGGAGTCATGATTTTGAAATAATAGCTGTTTACGCCTCTTTAGTCAAGGAGAGGAATGGTTTTTTCTTCTTTATATATCCCCATTTTTTGGGTTCGTTCGATTTCTCTCAGTTTCATCTTAATGATTATTACGCAGCCGATAATACCGATCCAGAAGAGGGCCAGCGTTTGAAATATGATAAACCTGTCATAAGAAGCAGAGGGAAATACCTCAATTGTATTCTGAGCCCAAGTTATTCCTTTTGCAGAAATTATGAAAAGAATAATAAATATGAAGAGCTTCATTCTACCTCCGGTCTAACTGAGAAAGCCTATAAAGGTCATTACAATGAAATAAAGGGTATAGAATATGCCGATCCATGTGAAAAAGGGGCTTCTCTGACCGTGGGCAGACTTCCTGTCAAAAAAAGGAATGAGGAAGAAAAAGCATATACCGCAGGAGATTAAAAGTATTGCCACTGTCTCACCATTCAGCCCAAATATTTCGCCGGGGAAAAGCTTCAGGGTTTGAAAGAGAAAGAGAAAATACCATTCTGGTTTGATGTTCTCCGGGGCCGGAGCAAGGGGATCGGCTATTTTTCCTATTTCAGGGGGCAGAAGGGTGGCCAAAGTTACGACAATCCCCAGCATAATGAGCCATATCATCAGATCTTTCAAAAACAGATTGGGGAAAAATGGTATTTCCCTCCGCGATTTTCCCTCCAGGGACACGGGTACGCTTAAGCCGTGATACTGGACAAGAAGAACGTGTATCCCGATCAAAAAGAGGGTGGCAAGAGGGAGAATCGACACATGGAATGCATAGAAACGGGTCAATGTTTCACCTGTTACATCAATACCGCCTCTCAGGAAGGCCTTGATACAATGCCCTGCAACAGGAAGATTCCCCGCCCCTCCTGTTGCAACCTTTACTGCGGCAAATGCCCTCTCATCCCACAGAAGAAGATAACCGGATAGACCGAAGAATATGGATATAACGAGGAGAATAAAACCGGAAAGCCAGAGAAATTCTCTCGGTTTTCTGTAAGACTTAAGGAGCAGGGCGCTGAAGAGGTGAACGAAAAGGGCTGCTATGGCAAGTTGAGCCCCCCAGTGATGGAGGGAACGAAAGAACCATCCCATATTCAGCTTTGTGACAATATCGGCTATGCTCTTATAGGCATATTCAAAGTGGGGAACATAATATAAGGCAAGGACCATGCCTGTGATGAATTGGAGCACAAAAAGGAAGAGGGCGATGCCGCCTGTATAGTACCATATCTCATATCGGTGAGAGGGAACAAGCTTCGATCCGGCAAGTCGACCTATTTCAGTCAGGTCATATCGTTCCTCAAACCATCTCCTAAGCCTTTGGCGGTTCAATCTTTACCCCCTTTCTCGAAATAACCAGTTTTTCCCCTTCAATGGCTGAATCGAAAAACTCAAGCGGTTTGGGGGGAGGGCCTTCGATGTTCCTGCCTGTTTCATCAAACCAACCCTTGTGGCATGCACAGTAGAACTTCATTGCTTCAGGTTTGTAGGTGATATTGCATTCCATGTGGGTGCAGACACCTTTTAAGGCAAAAGTGTCACCCTTTGTATTTTTAAAGAAGAGACCGAGCTTTCCGCCCCATGCAAAAGGCTTTACTGAGTTAACGGGTATCTCAAGATAATCAGATGCCTTGAGAATAACAAAATCAGGTTCTTTTCCGAGGGTAGGAAAGGCGAATTTACACAGGGCATAGAGGGTCCCGGAGCCGAAGGCAAGGATCCACCCACCAAGAAGGGTATTAAGAAAAGTTCGCCTCGTGACACATGAATAATCAATCTTCATCGTTTCTTTTCCCGAAGAGTTTATACTTCAAGAGTTTCTTTCGAAGTCCGACTATGGAGTCAGTTGGTCTCACATCCTTGGGGCAGGCGTCAATACACCTCAAAAGGGTATCGCAGCCCCACACGCCCCTCTCATTGTTAATCTCTTCCAGTGAGCGCATGGATCTTTCATCCCTTGAATCGAGCATAAACCGCTCCAGCTTTGCAAAGGCATGGGGGCCCATATAGTCAGGGTTCCTTGCCAGCACAGGGCATGCGCCGTAGCAGGAGGCGCATAGAATGCAGTTTACGAACTGATCGATGCGGTCTCTTTCTTCTTCGCTCTGGGGTATCTCTTTTTCCGGATCAGGTTGTTTTCTTGAGAGCCATGGCTTGATCTTCTCGTACATGGTCCAGAAGGGGGTCAGATCTACAACCAGGTCTTTAATGATCTCAAAATTGGGCAGAGGTTCGAGAATAATGGTTTCATCCCCGAAGGAAGCAACCTGGGTCCTGCATGCAAGGTCTATCTTCCCGTTAATCACCATTGCACAGGAACCGCAGACCGCTGACCTGCACGATGATCTGAAAGAAAGGGTACCATCTATTTCATCCCGTATTCTCATGAGCACGGCAAGGACGGTCAGGCCGGGCAGAACCTTTATCTGATAAAAGGAAAAGGATGGTGTTTCTTCGGGCTCTTTTGCGTCATATCGAAGAATTTTGAATGTATATGTATTCGCAATAATCAATACTTCCTCTCCATGGGCTGGTAATTGGTGATTACCACCTCCTTGAAAGAGATGGCGGGTTTGCCATCGGCGCCTATCCGGGCAATAGTGTGTTTAAGCCATTCAGCATCATTTCTTGCGGGAAAATCCCTCCTGAAATGAGCGCCTCTGCTCTCCTCCCTGAGGAGGGCCCCAAGGGCTATGGTATGGGCCACTTCAAGCATGAACTCAAGCTCCAGGGTATTCATAAGCTCGTAATTCATATGAAGCTTGGGAGATGAGACCTTAACCCTTTTGTATCTTTCCTTTATCCCGGCAATATCAACTAGTGCCTTTTCTAATTCATCCTTCGTTCTGAATATACCGACACAGGCGCTCATGGTCCTGCTCAGATCCATTTGTATTGAGAAGGGTCTTTCACTGCCTTCACTTGTAAGGCGTTTGATCTTCTTCTCTATCTCCTCTTTCTTGCGGAGAAGGAAACTTTCATCAGGGGTTGTTAAACCGTCGCTTTCCAGGTACTCAGGTATGGAGAATGAGGCCAGCTTACCAAAGACGATGGTATCAAGCAAAGAATTTCCACCAAGCCTGTTTGCACCATGGACACTCACGCATGCGCATTCGCCGGCTCCATAAAACCCCTTTATCTCAGTTTCACAACGTATGTTTGTATCAATGCCCCCCATGGAGTAATGCTGACTGGGCATGATGGGGATAGGATCATGAACAGGATCGATGCCGATAAAATCAATAGATATCTTTCTGATGCCCGGCAGTTTTTCCTGTATCTTGTTTTCTCCCAGGTGTCGCAAATCAAGGTTTATATATTTACCCAAGGGATGGTCAAAACCTCTTCCTTCGTCAATTTCCGTCTGAATACTTCGAGACACGATGTCCCTCGGTGCGAGTTCCATGGCAATGGGGACATACCTCTCCATAAACCGCTCCCCTTTGTTGTTGATCAGGTAGCCCCCTTCGCCCCTGCACGCCTCGGTCATGAGTATGTTGGTGCCTATAAGGGCCGTGGGATGGAACTGGACAAATTCCATATCCTTAATTGGCACTCCGGCCTTGTACGCAACCCCAATGCCGCTCCCTGTGTTGATAAGGGCGTTCGTGGAATAGAAATAGACCCTTCCATATCCGCCTGTGGCGAACAGGGTAGCCCTGGCGCGAATCGGAATAATTTTACCGTTTATAAGGTCAAAGGCTATTACCCCGTGACACTGGCCATTTTCAATTACAAGGTCCACGACAAACCATTCAGGATATACCTTTACCCCCTTTGATACCGTCCTTTCATAGAGGGTATTGAGAAGCACGTGCCCGGTAATATCAGTTGAATAACAGGTCCTCGGATAGCCTGCGCC
This sequence comes from Syntrophus sp. (in: bacteria), assembly GCA_013824835.1. Lineage (GTDB taxonomy): Bacteria > Desulfobacterota > Syntrophorhabdia > Syntrophorhabdales > Syntrophorhabdaceae > PNOM01. The sequence goes on from PNOM01000077.1 coordinate 11,145, forward strand.
GCCGAATGGTCGCTGGGCAATGGATCTATCGGGGAAGCGGCTGAAGGGACAGCCCCAATGCTCCATTTCATAGACAATATTCGGAGCTTCCTTGCACATGATTTCGACTGCATGCTGGTCTGCGAGATAATCACTACCTTTTATAGTATCAAAGGCATGTTTTTCCCACGTGTCATCTCTGCTGTTCGGATTGTTTGCAAGGGCAGCGTTAATCCCCCCCTGGGCTGCAATGGAATGGGATCGTATGGGGTGGACTTTGGAAAAGAGGCCTACATCATACCTCTCGCATAAACCTACTGCAGCCCTGAGCCCTGCGAGACCTCCGCCTACAATGAGAATATCGTGATAATGCATAATAGTTATGACATGGTGAAATAGAACATGATCAATGCTGCCGAAATCATGGAAGCAATGATGTTTGACGCCAGGAACAGCCTTTTTTCATTCCGGTAGCCAAAATCAATGGCAATAGTTCGGAGGCCGTATATGCTGTGAAAGGTGAAAAGCACCAATAGCAGCACATCAAGGACGGGCTGCCGGTGAAGACTCAGCGCCCAATCAGGTTTCTTATCTTTTGTAAAAAGAAAGTAACTGGTAAGTATTTTTGTACCAACAAGAATTATCAACGAAACGCCGCTGATTCTATGGAAGAGCCAGATAAACATATGCGTTGTTTCTTAGCAACAAGAAGGTTTTTTGTCAAGAAATAAAAAAGAGTTAAAAAAAAGAGCCGGCTGTTAACCGGCTCTTTTGACGTTCTGAAAAAATGATCAGACAGATTTTTCGAGGGCTATTATAGCTGCTCCAAGGGCACCTACGATCTGGGGCTCCACGTGAATCTTCAGGGGGGCGCCTATTGCCTTTTCAAGGGCCTTGACTACTCCCGAATTCTTTGCAACGCCACCGGCCATAATAACCTCATTTTCAATACCGCCTGTACGGGTGATTAACCCCATGGTCCTGTCCGCAATTGCTTTATGGATTCCGTAAAGAATATCCTCGAGTTCCTCTCCTTCACTAACAAGGGAGATAACTTCTGATTCTGCAAAAACGGTACATATGCTGCTAATGGTCAAATCCTTTTTATAACCGAGAGAAATGTCTCCTACCTTATCGAGATCAACATTGAGTGCCTTTGCCATTACTTCAATAAACCTTCCTGTACCGGCAGCACACTTGTCGTTCATCTCGAACTCCAATACTCGACCGCTTCCATCGATCCTGATTACCTTGGTGTCCTGTCCTCCAATGTCAATAATTGTTCTTGCATTGGGGAACAGGTAATTCACGCCTTTTGCAATGCACGTGATTTCCGTAACTGATTGTTTTGCAAAGGATGCTCGTTTTCTCCCGCAACCGGTTGAGATTATATAATTTAAATCTGATATATTCTTTCCCGGAGTGGCAAGAACAGTATTAAGCGCCAATTCGGCAGCTTTTTTTGAATCCGCTCCGGTCTGAAGTATGGTATATCCGACAACTCCCTTTGCTTTGTCAAAAAGAAGCGCTTCTGTCGTGATTGAGCCAATATCGATCCCGGCGACTAACATAGCATCACCGTAACTCTACTCTAATGTAGCGAGAACTGTGTCTGCTTCCACTTCCTGACCGGCAGAGACAAATATTTCTTTTACAACGCCGGCTGAAGGAGCGACAATAGGCATTTCCATCTTCATTGCCTCAAGGGTTGCTATCTGATCATCTTCATCAACCTTGTCGCCAACTTTCACGAGAACATTTATTATCTTTCCAACCATTGGGACTGTAACTTCTGTAGCCATAGAAACCTCCTTAAAGTTGACTTATTATGCCTTTCTATATCCCAGTGCAAACTGGGCAATGATCATCTTCTGGACATTTGATGTGCCTTCAACGATCTGATAAGACTTTGCATCCCTCAGATATCTTTCGACAGGATATTCAGAGGAGAAACCGTAGGAACCGAATATCTTTACTGCCTCAGAAGCACAGAAGTTTGCTGACTCTGCGGCATAGTATTTTGCCATAGAGGTCTCAAGGGTATTGTTCATGCCCTGATCTTTCTGCCATGCAGCCTTTAATACAAGAAGTTTTGCGGCTTCATGCTCTACGGACATTCTACCGATCTGTTCCTGAATCATCTGAAACTGACCGATAGGCTGACCAAACTGTTCTCTCTCATTTGAGTACTTACACGCTTCATCGATACAGGCCTGTGCTACGCCGACTGCCCTCGCTGCTGAGCTTAACCTTGTGAAGTTGAGCATAGTCATACAGATATTAAAACCCTGGCCCAGTTTGCCGAGTAAAGCACTCTTCGGTATTTTTGCTTCCTCAAAGAAGAGCTCTCCTGTGGGGGCGCAGTGTAATCCGAGTTTTGTGGTGATAGCCCTCTGGACAATACCGGGTGTGTTGAAATCGATAAAGAATGCGGACATACCTTTGTGTTTTGCTGCTTTATCGGTCATTGCATAGACAACGCCGCAGCCGCAAAAGGGTACTCCTGATATCCAGGTCTTCGTCCCGTTAAGGATAAAACCGTCATCTACTTCTGTTGCCGTTGTTTTCATGCTCGCAACATCTGAACCCGAGTTTGCTTCAGTGATGGCAAAGCAACCACCGCTCGTACCTGCAATCAATCCAGGCAGGAACTGTTCTTTCAGCGTATCGCTTCCAAACTTCAGCAACACATTCTGAGGTCCGTTCATCTGAAGGTTAAACGGAAGCCCCCAGGACGGACTGATTCTGGCAACCTCAGTTGCCATCAGCGTGGCAGCCATGTTTCCTTCTTCGAGTCCGAGTCCACCAAACTGCTCCGGGGCAAGGCAGGCAAACAGGCCCTGATCACCCATCTTTTTCAACATCTCCGGACGATACTTGTGTTCCTTCTCGTCTTCTTCCATGGTGGGTTTGATATTCTTTACTGCAAAATCATACGCCATTTTGCGCATTGACTCCAATTCATCAGACCACTTAAAATCCATAAGTCTTCCTCCCCTTATGTAATAAGAATGTGAAACTTTTATCAACCAATATTAGCAAAGCATATTTTTCATGTCAAGCTATTTTTAGGTTCTTTCAAAAAACATTTCTTGAAATATAGGATATATCGTGAGGATTTGCATGAGGAATGGCTGTTATTTCAATGTCGCTACGGTCTTTTCCGCTTAGAAAAGAAAAATCTTGTTTCATGAAGATATGGACAGGTTTAATATATTCTCCGATAGATCATTTCTCTTTGCTGATAGCAAACAACCTTTAATAACAAGATAGTTTACAGGTTGCATGTTCCTGTTTTTTTCTTGACAAGAAGATAGGGCGTAAATAACAATTCTTCAATGAGAACAGGTCATAGTGCCTCTAAAATATAAGCTGTTTCAGATATCGTATTTGTCTTTACAGGGAACGAGGTGAGAGAATTTTTTCACAGATCAATTGAAACTGCAGGACGCTTCAGGGTTGAGGTGGAATAATTGCTCCATGCAGAAAACGGGTCAATTGATCGTGTGGTTACCATCATCAAGGCAAAGGAATACAATATAAAGCC
>PNOM01000078.1 GCA_013824835.1 Syntrophus sp. (in: bacteria)
GATAGAAAATCCAAGGAGAGGGAAGACGGCAAAGGTGCCGATAAGGGAGACAGGAACCGCAATCAGGGGGATGAGGGTTGCCCGCCAGCCCTGGAGAAAGATAAAGACAACAAGAATGACAAGGAGTACTGCCTCCCACAGGGTATGAACAATTTCCTTGATGCCTTCTGTGACGGCAAGGGTAGTATCGAGAGAAACACGGTAGTCAAGGTCCTGGGGGAAACGTTTTTTCATCTCCTCCAGCATCTTTTTCACACCTTTGGCAGCCTCGATGGCATTGGAACCAGGGAGCTGATAGACTGCAAGAATTGCTGCCGGTGCCCCGTTCATCCTGCCGATCATGTTATACATCTGCGCACCGAGCTCAACACGGGCTACATCCTTTACCCGTACAATGGAGCCGTCCGGTTTGGCCCGGACTATGATGTCGCCGAACTCTTCCTCAGTCACAAGCCGTCCCTGGGTCCTCAAGGTATAGGTAAACTCCTGGCCCTTTGGTACCGGTTCGGCGCCCACCTGACCAATAGGATTCACTTTATTCTGTGAGTTGAGGGCTGCCCAGATTTCCGGTGCGGTAATCTGGAGTTTGGCAAGTTTGTCGGGCTTTAGCCAGAGCCTCATGGCATACTGACCAGCGCCGAACATCTGTACCTGGCCGACGCCGGAAGTTCGGGACAGGGGATCATTTATATTGATATAGGCATAATTAGCAAGGAATGTTGCATCGTAAGTACCTTTCGGTGAGTAGAGGGTAACGAGCATAAGGGGGCTGCTCAAGGATTTCGGGTTTGTAATACCATAATTCCGGACGCTCTGGGGCAACTGGCTCTGAGCCTGCTGCTGACGCATTTGTGTAAGGACCTGATCGATATTGGGGTCTGTTGCCACATCAAATGCCACCCGCAGCGTCATCTGTCCGTTATTGGCGTTGATGGAGTACATATAGAGCATATTATCCACGCCGTTAATCTGCTGTTCAAGAGGTGTTGCTACTGACTGTTCAACAGTAAGGGCATCAGCCCCGAGAAAGGTTGTCTGAACCTGTATCTCAGGGGGAACGATGCTCGGGAACTGGGCAACAGGCAGACTCAGCATGGCGACAATACCGACAATGACCATGAGAATGGAGATTACCATAGCCACAATGGGACGGTTAATAAAGAACTTTGTCACTGAGGCCTACCTTTTCTCAGCCTTTGATGGGGCCGCTGGTTTTGTCCCGGCCTTTGCAGGTCCTTCGGGTTTTGTTTTGGCCACAGCACCGAAGGGCTTAGGGGTTACCGGCATACCCTGTTTGACCTTCTGTATGCCTTCCACAATAACGTGCTCCCCTGGTTTCAATCCTTCATCAATTACCCAGAAGGTATCTACGCGATCCGTTGCCTTTACAGGCCGTATATCCACCTTGTTGTCCGGTCCGACTACGGCCACCTGGTAGCTCCCCTGAAGTTCAGTAACTGCCCTTTGAGGTACGAGAAGGGCACCCTTTCTTATTGTTATTAACACTTTTACCTTGGCAAACTGTCCCGGACGAAGGAGGTGGGCAGGGTTTTTGAAGATTGCACCTACCTTTATGGTGCCGGTCTTCACGTCAATCTGACGATCGGCGAGAAAAAACATACCTTTATGGGGATAGATGGTCCCGTCAGTAAGGATCAGTTCGAGGTTCCTTTTTTCAAAATCTGAATCCTTCGTTTTTGCAGCATACAGGTATTCCTGTTCGCTGATATTGATATAGACCTTAATGGGATCTACCGTAGAGACTGTTGTCAATTCCTCCTGCGGGCCAGGGCCTACAAGGTCTCCAATCTGAGTCTTGGCAATGCCTGCAATACCGTTGATAAGGGATGTAACCTTTGTAAAACTGAGATCAAGGGCGGCCTTGTCAACTGTTGCTTTGGCTGAGAGCACTGATGCGTGTGTGGATTGCTCGGTGCTTATGGTATCATCCAGGGTTTTCTGGCTTACTGCGTTTTGTGCAGCGAGGGGTTTGACGCGGGCAAGATCAGCCTTTGCTGCCGTCCACCGTGCCTCGGAACCAGCCAGGCTTGCCTTGGCCTGCTCCAATGCGGCCTCGAAAAGCCGTGGGTCGATCTCAAAAAGGACCTGTCCTTTCCTGACGACATCACCCTCCCGGTAGTTCTGTTTTATAAGGTAACCTTGAACCTGCGCGCGAATTACGGCGTTAACAAAACCATCCGTTGTGCCAACCCACTCGCCGTAGACCGGCACATCCTTTTGTATTACCTGCGCAACCTCAACTATCGGCGGATGGAGTCCGGCTTCTTTGTGCTTCCCGCAGGCGGTAAGAATCAGCATCGATAGGCATGTACAGAGGATAATCAGGAAAATACCGTGAGATGCTGACCAATACGGTCCTTCATGCTTTTTTGTAATGTGTATCATTATTTATCCCCCAGTAAGGAAAATTTATTGTTCACTTTCTTTATCCGCTGTAAACCAAGAACGATCTGCATTTCTACTCTCATGATATATCATAATTGAAGATTACGGGAAAGACAAAAAACGTATAATTTATTTGATATGTGGGGTAGTACATAAATGAAATGTATCATCCTCTCAAGAGAATGACAAGCTTGTTGGCGTGAAAACTATAGCCATATTTTCTCCTTGAAAATAAACTTGGATCGAAAGATAATGAATTGTAGCAACTTATAGATATCTGTATACTAATTGCTCGATCCATCAAGGAGGGAATGGGAATGCATATGAAAAAAACCACTGTCCTATTTGTTTCATTGTTTATTTTACTGACCGTCGGCGTCTCCGGTGTAGTGGCCCAAGTCATACAACCATCAGGCAAAACCATCGGCTCGGATAAGCAGGGTAATGTGATCTGCCAGGTCCGTGTGAATGGAATAGACATAGGCTACAAATTGATTGGCTCAGGTGAACCACTCGTAATGATTGCAGGGACAGGGAATACAATGGATCGTTGGCCCCAGGAGCTTATCGAAGCGTTATCAAAAACATATCAACTGATTATCATGGATAATCGGGGTATGGGTTATACCACAGGCAATGATGTTCCATTTACCTATAAATTGTTTGCCGACGATGTCATTGGCCTTCTTAATGCCCTTAAAGTAGAAAAAACCCATGTTCTTGGGTTCTCTTTGGGAAGTGCGATCACACAAAAATTATTACTGGAATATCCGCAGCGATTCAATAAGGCAATTATCTATGCCACCTCCATAGATGGCAGCAGTGTTGCCGCGGCCATGAAGGGCAAAATACAGAATATACCACAAACCGTTTTGCGACAAATTGAAGCTACAATCCAGTGGAAGACCCCCCTGGAAAAACTGCCTTTCATTACCAATCAGGTTATGCTCATAGTTGGAACTTCCGATGCCATAGTGGGTATTGAAAGTTCAAAAACTTTGGCTTCGGCCATTTCGGGGGCATGGCTGGTTCAATTCAAGAATGGAACACACGGTTTAATGAGCGAAGCACCCACTGAATTCGCAAGGATTGTCCTGACATTTCTGGATATTAATGAGACGGTTAAAGTGAAATAATTGACCCATCGAGTTGTATTCCCACTCGAACGAACTCTTCCGGCGGAGCAGGACGGTATGTAGTTTCCGCCCTATGCCCTTGTTGGATAAACAGAATCCGAAAATGAACTCAGGGAACTTTATGCTGCCCGGTTTTCCAAATCTGCAATGGTTTGTGCCTCTATGCTTTTTTTGATGAAATCAAGCCCTGTCATGGGGTAAAGGGCATAGATCAGGATATCTTCCATCCTGTCGGAGATGCCCCTTAGGGCCTCCCGTGCCTTCGGCAGTTCCGGTTCCAATATATCCGCGGGCCGTGTGTTAATGGGTTCCTCGCCCCGTTCATAACCCTTGAGAACCTTCTTTCTTACCTCTTCATCGACTGCTGCGGGCGGTTTCCCATAGAGGCCGTAAAAGTAATCCTTTACCTCTCTTGAGACCATCTTGTAACGGCCTGCCAGCACATTCATGACCGCCTGGACCCCGATGATCTGACTTGTGGGTGTAACAAGAGGAGGATACCCCATCTCCTTTCTTGTGCGGGGGATCTCCTCGTACACCTCATTGATCCGGTGGAGAGCCCTGGCCTGCAGGAGCTGGCCTACGAGATTGCTGATCATGCCCCCCGGTATCTGATGCATGAGCACCCCGATGTCGATAGTTGAAAAACGTGTGTTGTCGGCGAAAGGAATATATTCAGGTATAATGCCCTCCAGGTATTTGTTGATCTCAGTAAAGCTTTCAAGTTCCAGTCCGAGATCGTAGGGCGTATCCTGAAGGGTGACGATTAAAGGCTCAATAGAGGGCTGGGAACTTCTCATTGAAAAGGCGGCGACGGAGGTGTCAACGCCGTCTACCCCCGCCTCAATTGCCTTAAGAAGGGCCATTGAGGCCATACCGCTTGTATAGTGTGTGTGAAGGTGCACCGGGATAGTGATGCTCTGTTTCAATGCTGAGACAAGATCAAAGGCATCATAAGGCGATATAATGCCGGCCATGTCCTTTATGACAAAGGAGTCTGCTCCCATATCTTCGATCCTGCGGGCCTTGTCAATATAGTATGCAAGGTTGTATATGGGGCCGCCAAGCCTTCTCTCTGTCAATGCGTAGGAGAGACCGCCCTGAATATGTTTGCCTGCTTTTTTGATGCTCTTGAAGGTGGTGATAAAGTTTCTTTCGTCGTTCACTGCATCGAATACCCTGAATATATCGATGCCGGTCTCAGCGGCCTTTTCCACAAATGCCTCTACAACATCATCGGCATAGTGACGATATCCAACCAGATTCTGTCCCCGAAGGAGCATCTGAAGCCTGGTGTTCGGCATCCTTTCCTTGAGCAGGCTTATCCTCTCCCATGGATCCTCATTGAGAAACCGCGTGGCGACATCAAAGGTTGCGCCGCCCCAGACTTCCATGGAGTAAAACCCTATGCTGTCCATCTTCTCTGCGATGGGCAGCATATCTTCAGTGGTCATTCTCGTGGCAAAAAGGGATTGATGGCCATCCCGGAAGGTTGTATCCGTTATTTTTATCTGTTTTTTGTGAGACATGGTTCCCCCTTTTGGTTGTGAAAACATATGCTCCCCACCAAATGAGCACCTTCTAACTTAGAATAGTCTTTCCCGATAAATCTTCATATTGGGAAATACCTGATTCTAAAGGGGAAAACTCCTGATTCTGACTTTCCTTAAGGATGATACGGACACGGGAAATACCTTATTGCCTTGCAGTAAGCGTCGGGGTAGTTCACTTCATAGTTGGGGCACTGTTATCATAGACGGTAACAACGTTGATCATGTCGGTGACGTTCGGGTTGTATCGCCGAGACAGGGACAGGGCATCCTCCCTCTCTCGTTCGTTTTTCACATAACCATTCAAAATAATTCCATTGTTGCTCCATTCCGAAGCCCATACGTTCAGATGGTACGTTTTAAACTCGCGGTTGAGCCTGTCAAGATTGACTAACGGCGAAGGGACGGGTTTCTTCGAAACAAGGGCAGATGTGGCAGTTGGCGCTACGGGTGTTTCTGGCTTTTGGGGGTTTTTTTTCTTCTTGAGTATCCGTTTTTCGTGTTTTTCCGGAATCGGTTTTTCAGCTTCCCTTGGTCTTGGAGTATCTTTAACTTCTGGCACATCCTGTTTGGGTGGTTCAGGTGGTTTCGGCGGAGGTTCTGTCGGTTTAGGAGGCGAAGGTTCAGCCCTCCACTGAGGGGCCTTTGGCGGCTCAGGTTCTTTCTTGTTGCAGGAGAGGGCAAAACATGCTGCAAAGATGAGGCAGAGCATGAGGGAAAGAGACATGGTTTTATTAACTTTCATTCTATTACTATTATCGGCTATTTGAGGGAATCTATTAACAAAAAAAGACCTGATAGTGCAAAAAATCAGCATATTCAATTAATAGATTCCTCGAAGCTCTGCTTCGGGGTAACCATATTCCCTCGCCCCTCGCGGGAGAGGGTAGAGCCTGCCCCGTACTTGATACGGGGGTGAGGGGGTATAATCATGTTCCTCATTCCGCTGATACCTCGCAGCTCTGCTGCGGGGTAGTTGATTATGCATCAGTAAAAAAGGGGTTTGAAACATGATTTTAATTGTCCGGACCTGCGGGACGGTTTTTCGCAGAGAGACCCTTATTCCATTTCTAATTCAAGTCATTGCGAGGAGCGTAGCGACGTGGCAATCTAAGGTATTGAGATTGCTTCGCTTTGCTCGCAATGACATCTGATATAATATACACTATTGAATTAGAAATGGTATTATGAGGATGATATAGAAATTGAAGGTGAAAGATTGTAAACAGCTACTCATACCCTTGTTTTTTGGTCATAAAGGATGTATTAAGTATACACTGGTATGAAAGAGAAGAGAGGCGGTTTGTCAGGGAAAGGGTAACGAGGAGGAACGGGTGAAACTATCAGTTCGGGCAAGTACAGGGCTCGACAACCTGGATAGTGTTGTTGATGGTTTGAGGACTGGCGACAATGTGGTGTGGCAGGTCGATAATATTGATGACTACGGGTACTTTGCCGCCCATTTTGTACGGAGGGCCGTAAAGGACGGGAAAAGGGTCGTCTACATGAGGTTTGCCCATCATAAAAGGCTCATCGATCCTGACGTGAGGATTGTTGAGCATGAACTGAATGCCCGAAGCGGTTTTGAATCCTTTTCAACCCAGGTCCACAGTATCCTGACCAGGGAAGGAGAGGGTGGGTACTACATATTTGATTCTCTTTCCGATCTTCAGTCTGCATGGGCTACGGATTTAATGGTAGGAAATTTTTTCAGGATCACCTGCCCCTACCTCTTTCAGCTTAACACCATTGCATACTTCGGCTTGCTCCGTAACGGCCATTCCTTTAAAACCGTGGCGCGAATCCGGGAGACCACCCAGGTACTCCTTGATATCTATAATACGGGGAGCGACCTCTATGTTCACCCCTTAAAGGTGCGGGGGAGGCATTCCTCCACCATGTTTCTTCCTCACAAAAGGGAGGGGGAACGGTTTATTCCCCTCACGAGCAGTGTTGATGCTACGCGGCTGCTGACCTGCATTACCGGGAGGGAAACGGAACACGCCAAACGGAATCTGGACTACTGGGACCGCCTTTTCCTGAATGCAGAGGAGCTTCTGCATATGAAAGGACAGGCAACAGAGAAGGGAAGGGTGCTCGATCGTCTGTGCAGGATCATGATCGGCCGGGAAAAGCGGATACGGACCCTCGCGAAGGAGACCTTCTCCCTTGAAGACCTTCTCCTGATAAAGGCAAGGTTAATAGGTACGGGCTATATTGGAGGGAAGGCAGCAGGAATGCTGATTGCGAGGAAGATCCTTGACCGTGATAAATCATTTGTATGGGCCGACTTTCTTGAGCCACACGATTCCTTTTTTATAGGCTCCGATGTATTTTACACATTCATTGTAGAAAACGGTCTCTGGAAACTTCGCATGGAACAGAAGACCAGAGAAGGTTATTTTGAAAAGGCGCCCCTTTTACGGGAGCAGATGCGCGCAGGTTCTCTTCCTGAAGAAATCGAAGAGCAATTCTGGCAGGTGATCGAATATTTCGGCCAATCGCCTATCATAGTCCGTTCGAGCAGCCTCCTGGAGGACGCATTCGGGAATGCCTTTGCAGGGAAGTATGAGAGCATATTCTGTGTCAATCAGGGTACCCCGGAACAACGATATAAACAATTCAGCGAGTGTGTACGGCAGATCTATGCAAGTACCATGAGTGAAGACGCCCTTACGTACCGTCTTAAAAGGGGCCTTGACAAGCAGGATGAACAGATGGCCCTCCTTGTTCAAAGGGTTTCAGGGTCCTACCGGAACCACTACTTTTTTCCTGATCTCGCCGGGGTCGGTATTTCCCATAATACCTTTGTGTGGAAAGAGGATATGGACCAGAAGGCAGGCATGATTCGCCTTGTATTAGGTCTTGGCACCCGCGCAGTAAACCGCACGGAGAACGATTATCCAAGAATTGTAGCCCTTGATGCGCCCCTTCTTAAGCCCCACGCCGGCATGGGAGATACAAGAAGGTATTCTCAGCACGACGGAGATGTGCTTAATATTGAAGAAAACAAACTGGAAACCATCTCTGTAGATGCGCTCATGACTGAAAAAATGGGTATTCCCCGTGACCTTTTAGGGGTTAGGGATTTTGATGCTGCGGCCCACTTGAAGGAAAGGGGTATGAAGGAGCGCGAGGTGTGGACTCTTACCTTCGATGCCTTCCTCTCAGAGACCCCTTTTCCTGGTATCATGCAGGCCATGCTGAAAAGATTGGAACTGGTCTATCACTACCCGGTGGACATTGAATTTACGGTAAATTTCACGGGCCCGACGGCCTTTCAGATTAACCTGGTACAGTGCAGACCCCTTCAGACAAAAGGGGAGGGGAAAAGCGTTGAAATACCCGCAGATGTTGCCCCTGACCGGGTACTCTTCCAATCAAAAGGGGCTTTTATGGGGGGCAATGTGATACAGCCTGTGAGGCGGATCATATATATTGAACCTGATGAATACAGCAGGCTGCCCCTCTCTGAGAAATATGATATTGCCCGCCTGATAGGAAAGCTGAACAGGCTGATAACAAACAAGGGCCGGTGTCCTGCTATGCTCATGGGTCCCGGCAGATGGGGTACCTCCACACCTTCCCTTGGCGTGCCTGTCCGGTTCTCTGAGATCAGCAATATTTCCGTCATAGTGGAGATTGAACATGCAAACGGCAGTCTGATGCCTGAACTTTCCTTCGGTACGCATTTTTTTCAGGATCTTGTGGAAACCGATATCTTTTATGTGGCCCTTTTCCCTGGACGGGAGCACGTCGCTTTTAATCTGTCATGGATACAGAAGATGAAAAACGAACTCCCCTCAGAGTTTCCCGAGGGGAGACGGTATGAACATGTAGTAAAAGTCTGGAACATTGAAGAGGAAAGGCTTTACCTCATGGCTGATATTGTCACTCAGATGGTGCTCTGTTTCAACCCTTCAAAAACAGACCAATAACTTGTTTTTCCCATGCACCTGGATGCGTAGAGATGGTCAAACATTGAAGACCTCTCTGGTTTTGGTTCCGGGAAGTACATCTTTTCAAGCACTTCAACAGGGCTTAATAACGAATAATCGCAAAGGGCTGCCATGGCATGACTTTCTGTGGCAATCTCTGCCTCCTCAAGGGCTGCAATGGGGTTTAGCCCTCCGAGCACTACAATACCCACTTTGTCGGGGGCTGCAGACACCCCGAGAAGGGGTTTTCCCGGCTGACCGAAGAGGATAATGCCCCCGAAGCCCATATTGCTCATTCTGTTATGGAGCCTTTTTGCGTCTCCAAGGCTTATCTCGGGTATCTCCCGGAAGCTTCCAAGGATGTTTCCCCTGCCGTGCTTCAGGGCGCCCAGGACATCAGTCATTCTGCTGTTCATGAAGACTTCGAGGGGTGCAACGGATGATCCCTCGTAACTTATAACGGATACAAACCGTGTAGGTTTATTGTCGATGATCTCAACGACCCCTCCGAACCTTGACGAAACGGGTATCCCTGCCTTGAGGAATACCCCGTTCAGGGTAATGCTGCATACCGTGCCGATCCCTACATGGCCACGGGGGACGGTCATGTGCCCCAAAAGGTCGCCGGCCCTTCCAATAACGATTCTGTTACTCATACTGTAAGGGGAGTTGAGGGCGATGGTGAGAATCCTGAGCGCCTCCTCCATCTTTTCTTCCAATACATAGGAGACATTAAGGACAACTGGCCCCTTCCCGGTCTCAATATTGAAATCAGTTAAAAAGGAAAGATTATTGATTTTATTAATTATAAAGCCGACCCTCTCTGACACGAATGTCCGGTTCAGCTCCTTTCTGCCTTCCTCTGTAATTAGCCTCCCTTTTCTCTCACCCTTTTCCGTGAAGGTGTTTTCATCAAGTATTTTGAGGTAGTACCGAACGGTTCTTTCAGAAAGATCCATGCCCTGAATGCGCAGTTTATCAGCAATGTCAACGGAACAAAGGGCCTTACCGTGCCGGTTCAGCACGGTAAGGATCGTAAACATAATCTTGTTTGTAGTGATTTCGCCCACTATACAACTCCATAGGCGAGCATAGCGTTGGCAACCTTGAGAAAGCCTGCAATATTTGCCCCTGCAACGTAATCGCCTTTCATTCCGTATGCTTCTGCGGCATCGAGACACGAACTATGGATATTCTTCATGATGGTAAGAAGGCGCTGATCCACCTCTTCCCTGTCCCATGACAGCCTCATGCTGTTCTGAGACATCTCAAGGCCTGAAGTTGCTACGCCGCCGGCATTTGCCGCCTTGCCTGGTCCGTAGAGAAGGCCGTTCTGCTGGTAAACCTTTATTGCTTCAGGGGTTGAAGGCATATTTGCGCCTTCGGAAACACAGATGCATCCATTCTTTACGAGGGCATTTGCATGTTCTTCATCAACCTCATTCTGGGTAGCGCAGGGGAGTGCAACATCAACCTTGATGCCCTGCTCTTTAATTACGTCCCAGATACTGTTTCCGATATAGCAGACGGCATTGGCGTAGCGATCCGCATACTCGCTGATCCTTCCCCTTCTCACGTTCTTCAGGTCCATGATGTAATCGCATTTCTCAGGGCTGATGCCCTCTTCGTCGATTATGGTAGAGCTGGAATCGCAGAGGGAGATTACCTTGCCCCCCAACTGATTGACCTTTTCCACTGCATATTGGGCAACATTCCCGGAGCCGCTTATTGCCACGTTTTTGCCTGCAAAAGTGAAGCCCCGTGTGGCGAGCATTTCTGCTGCAAAGTAGACGCATCCGTAACCCGTTGCCTCAGGCCGTATCAGGCTTCCCCCGTAAGGAAGGCCTTTTCCGGTGAGGACCCCGGTATGTTCGTTCATGATCTTTTTGTAATAGCCGTACATATAGCCGATCTCCCGGCCGCCGACCCCGATATCCCCGGCAGGCACATCCCTGTCAGGACCGATGTGTCTGAAAAGTTCTCTCATAAAGGAGTGGCAGAAGCGCATTGCCTCGTTGTCCGATTTTCCTTTAGGATCAAAATCAGACCCTCCTTTTGCACCGCCCATGGGGAGGGTGGTAAGGGAATTCTTAAAGATCTGCTCAAAACCAAGGAATTTCAGGATGCCGAGATTGACTGAGGGGTGGAAACGGAGGCCGCCCTTATAGGGTCCGATGGCGTTATTAAACTGTACCCGGAAGCCGCGGTTGACCTGTACCTGTCCTTTATCATCCACCCAGGGTACCCGGAACATGATAACCCTGTCAGGCTCCACGATACGCTCATATATCTTCGCCTTTACAAACTCAGGGTGTTTTTTTGTTGTAGTCTCAAGGCTTTCAAGGACCTCCTCTGCAGCCTGATGAAACTCAAATTCATAGGGATCACGTTCCTTTGCCTTCGCAATAACATCACCAATAATCGACATCTTTTAACCTCCCGTATTGTTTTGTATGTATATCCGGTTTTTTACATATTGAAATAGACGTTCAAAAACGGGTATGCATTCTGATCATAGACATTCATATTGTCGCCAAGAATCAGTAATCCTCCGACATTTTCAAGACCCCTGGGTAAAGGTTCGCCTTTGGAAAGACCTATGGTTTCCACATCCCAGCCGCTCTTCTTTAATATCTCTTCAATGGCTCCGGTGTCCTCACATGTGCCTTTGTCGCTTCTTATGATTACCATCTCTTTTTTCATAGCCTTCCCTCCGCTGGAGCGATTTTTGTATGAGTAAAAAACCTATATAGAAAACCAGATAATTGTAGATTTAACAATCAGGGAAGGGATGAAATAAAAGTAGGGTATTATACTATATGGACTATAGTGGATTACCTTATGCCAGGATTCAGGAGTTGTTGTGGGTCCATTGAATTGCGTATTTAAGGAGATCCATCCCGCTGTCAATCTTCAGTTTTACCTTAATATGGGAGCGGTAGGATTCTACTGTTTTTACGCTGAGGTGAAGCTGTTCCGCAATGTGACGGGTCCCTAATCCCTGACCGATCAACTGGAATACGGCAAGTTCGCGATCACTTAGAAGGTCAAGGGGGGAGGTCGCCTTTCCTCCGTCGCCATCCACAAATTTTTCCAGCATCTTTGTAGCCGTGGCGTTACTCACAAATATTTCTCCGGCAAGGACATGACGGATCCCTACCAGCACCTTTTCTACAGCCTCCTGCTTCATAATATACCCCCGTGCCCCGGCTCGAAGGGCCCGTTCGGCAAAAAGGGATTCGTCATGCATGGATACGACGAGAGTAGGCAGATCATTAAAGCGGAGCCTGATGTTTTTTATCAGCTCAACACCGTCAATGCCCGGCAGCGAAATATCAACGATTACCATATCAGGGCTCAAAGCTTCGATCTGCTCCATTGCCTTCCGTGCGTCCTCTGCTTCACCCTCCACAATAAGGTCAGGTTCCTGGTTAATGAGCATGGAAAGACCTTTTCGAAGTATTGGGTGATCATCAACAATAAGGATTTTCTTTTTACGACCCTGTTCTATTTCTTTACGCACTGGTTCCATAGAGATCACCTTCTTTACGGGATAGCATTTCTTTCCTGGAATAAGCAGACCACCTGGGCGCCGCCATCTTTACTGTTCCCGATATCGAGAGAGGCACCGATCATGGATGCCCGGTAATTCATGATGTTGAGCCCCATTCCGCCGCTGTGTTGTGCAGGGTTTGTGAGGCCGATACCATTGTCTTTGACGGTGAGGATGTTCATATTCCCTTCTTTGCGGAACGAAATCAGCACTCTATCTGACTTACCATGTTTTATTGCATTATTCAAGGCCTCCTGAACAATCCGGTAGAGGTGAATGGCCGTTGCATTATCATCAACAAGGATTGGCGTGGTATGTTCAAACCGGCAGGTGATGCCGAAAAGCCTTTCCGTGTTTGCCGCCAGTTCTGTAAGGGCGTGCATGAAACCATCCACGTCAAGCATTACAGGATTAAGCCCCCTCGCGAACCTGCGGGTAAGGGTAATTGCCTGGTCAATAAGATCAACAATATCAGCGGCTTCAGAGACATTCACCGTCGCACCGGTGATCAGTTTACGCTCCAGTGCCTTGCCCAGAAAACCGATTCCCGCAAGATGCTGACAGAGGCTGTCGTGGAGGTCCTGGCCGATCCTCCTCTGCTCTCTTCCGCTTATCTCCAGGATCTCCCTTTCAAGACGTTTTCTGAGGGTGATATCCCGGACGATGCCGAGGACTTCGTTTTCTCTGCTTACCACAATACGAACCTCGAAGTCCCGTGCTTTCCCGCCCAGGGGGATATGCTGTTCAAAGACCTGTGTTTTTCCGGTAGTAAGGGCACGGCCTATATAAATCATACCTTGTTCCAGGATCCGTCGCGGTATGATCCTTTTATCGTCTGACAGGGCATACACGTGTGAACCCGTTAGTTCTTTTGAGAGCCATCTGAGGCCCGAGAACTTGCCTTCGTGAAAGCCAAGGAGAATGCCCTTTTTATCGATCTGAAACATCAGGTCTGGAATGGCGCTTAAGAGCGCCCTGTTGTGGGCCTCGCTTACCTGAAGGGCTTCCTCCGCTTTCTTCCGCTCTATGATTTCGCCGATCCTCTCGGCGATCACCTTGATAAGACTTCTCTCCTCCTTGAGGAAAGGACCTTCATCCTTTTCCGGTCTTTCCTCAAGGTAAAAGATTTCCAGGACACCTATCTCGGTGCCGTGGATTACAATGGCCTGAGATTGTTTCCAAATCGTTTCCCTGAAATCACCGGTGCTGTATATGCGGTCTTTCAGTACGATGCGGCTGCACGTAATTTCAGGGTATTGCCAGGCATCAGGGATAGTATCAACGGTTCCCT
This sequence comes from Syntrophus sp. (in: bacteria), assembly GCA_013824835.1. Classification (GTDB taxonomy): domain Bacteria; phylum Desulfobacterota; class Syntrophorhabdia; order Syntrophorhabdales; family Syntrophorhabdaceae; genus PNOM01. The sequence goes on from PNOM01000078.1 coordinate 13,875, forward strand.
GGAGGACTTCTTCAAGGGAGATGCCCTGCCGTTCCACAATATTCGATATGGAATAAAGGCAGTTCAGCTCTTTTACCCGTTCTCTGAGATCATAAGTTATCTCTTCGAACATGTGTTGAATCTGTTTTCTCTTGTGTTCCAATTTTTTGAGGCGTTCTATCTTTTTTTCTGCTTTTGCAAGGTCGGAGAGCAGTTCATCACGGGTTTTCTCCTGAGGAGGTGTCTTCGGAGGCATTTACATGGCCTCCCATGCAAAAACGGGCTGAATGGCGGTTATGGCGAACGGCAACAAATAAATGTTCCGAACCGCGCTCAGATTTGGGTCAGATTTTGCCGGGTCGATTGAGCAAAACCGCAGACGTAGTCGTTCTACATCGAGGATTTTGCGATTGAGGCACGACGAAATATGGTCTGAAGATGAGATGTGAGTTGGGGTATTTATTTGTTGCCGTTCGCCTATATCCATGTCCGGCAATTATACCACAGGGAGAGAAAAAATATGAAGGGAAGAAATTCAAAAAACTCTTCCTCCCATTGAGCGGGTTATGTGAGATGAGAAATGGTACACATCCCGACATCTCATGTATTCAAAAAGAT
>PNOM01000079.1 GCA_013824835.1 Syntrophus sp. (in: bacteria)
CTCGCCCCTCGCGGGAGAGGGTAGGGTGAGGGGGCATAATCATGTTCCTCATTCCGCTGATACCTCGCAGCTCTGCTGCGGGGTAGTTGATTCCTCGAAGATAATGGATCAATTCTGAACAGTCCTTAATATACGTTCAACCCATCGATTGCAGAAAATCGTAGACAATTCAAAGATTCCTTGAGAGAATATATATGCCGTTTGGCGATGGGACGAGTTGCCGGATAAGGCCTGTGACGGATAATTAGTAAAGCGTGGTAAGTTTAGCGAGAAACCTGGATAAGTAGTTGGAGCATGGTGTCAGGATAATCCTTAAGCAAACCGTCGTGAGGCGAGGAAGCTCGGTCTTTTGCATAAGCAAAAATTTCGATTAGCTCGCACAAGCGAGCGCGAGAGGGAGGCTCCGCCAGCTTTGCTGGTGGAGGGGGCGACGCAAGCCCCGGTAATTGCCCGAAGCCGAACGCGAGCGATTGAAGCCGCTGGAGCGCAATGAGCGTGTTTGCGTGGAATATCCCGACACAGATGCTCATCTTAATGGAAAATCTGGGATAAAGGAAAAGGAGGTCTGAATATGAAAGTGGTAGCATTCAATGGAAGCGCCCGGAAGAATGGTAATACGGCCATACTCATCAACTGTGTTCTCGATGAACTGATGAGGGAAGGCATCGAAACGGAACTGGTCCAGTTTGCAGGAAAAAATATTCGCGGATGTATTGCCTGCTATAAATGTATTGAATTAAAAGACCGTAGATGTGCGATTCACAATGATATAATGAACGACTGCATTGAAAAGATGATGGGAGCAGATGGAATAGTATTCGGATCGCCCGTCTATTTTGCAGATCTTACCGCTGGAATCAAAGGATTTATTGAAAGGGCCGGGATGGTAGGCAGGGCAAATGGTGACCTCTTTCGCCGAAAAGTGGGGGCTGCTGTTACCTCAGTGCGTAGAGCCGGTGCGATCCACACATTTGACTCCATGAACCATTTCTTTTTTATCAGCCAGATGATTGTCCCTGGTTCAAACTACTGGAATGTAGGTGTGGGGCGAGATATAGGGGAAGTGGATAAGGATGAAGAAGGCAAAGCCACCATGAGGCTCCTTGGACAGAACATGGCATGGCTTATTAAGAAACTGCAAGAATGATCGGATTAACCATAACCGGGGGGAAGGTGCTTTATAGCTATATCTGAGAGAAATAGAAATAGGGATTGCTCCGAAAGGGAAGAGTAACATCATGAAGAAGGCAGAAAAAGAATCTAAGGCCGAATGGATAGCCGAAATCATAAGGGAGTTTGCTGGTTCCCCGGAGAATAGTCTGAGGAGCGAGATAGATGAGCCGGCATGGGACGAGCCTCTTGTGGGTTTTTCGCGGGGAGATGATCCCCTGTATGGCGAACTTAAAAAAATAATAGGACCTTTTTATTGGACCCCCCTCGACATATTCAGGGATACTTTTCCTGATTTTAACGTAACTTCAGGCGAGCTTGCCGTGATCGCCTGGGTACTCCCCCAGACAAAGGCAACAAAACTGGACAACCGGAAGGAGACCCGGTTTCCCTCTGAACGATGGGCGCGATCCAGAAAGTACGGTGAGGAGTTCAACGTAAAGCTCCGGACCCGTCTGGTGGCCATGCTGAGAAATAACGGTCATGAGGCCCTGGCCCCACAACTATCCCCATTGTGGGGCATGAAGGTCTCGGAAAAGTATGGGTTATGCTCCACGTGGTCGGAGCGTCACGCGGCCTATGCCGCAGGCCTTGGAACATTCGGGCTCTGCGACGGCCTCATTACTCCCGCGGGAAAGGCTATGCGGTGCGGCTCCGTGATAGCCTGTATCGATGTGCCGCCTACTCCAAGGCCCTACAAAAAACATATTGAATATTGTCTTTTCCTCACTGAAGGCACATGCGGAAAATGCATGGAGCGCTGTCCTGCAGGGGCGATCACGAAAGAGGGACATAACAAAATGAAGTGTCAAGCTTACGTTGATACGGTTACAGCAGACTATGTAAAGAAGAATTTCGGTTTGGATAAAACATATGGATGTGGACTCTGCCAGACAAAGGTACCCTGCGAGTCACAGATTCCGACTGCGAAAAAAGGAGTCCGGAAATGATGGGGTATATGGCGCCCGAAGCCGCAGGTGTTCTTGTTTTTGATGATGGGCGCTTAGGTCATTCTCTTCTTGAACCGCAGGGCGCTTAAGATCAGGATTGTTACTCCAAGAACAAAAAGGGCGAGGACCTCGGGCCAGAGTACATTAATCCCGACTCCCTTGAGAAATATGCCCCGAACTATAACAAGGAAATACCGCAAGGGATTGAGATATGTGACGTATTGAAAGATATCGGGCATGTTCTCTATGGGGGTGGCGAAACCTGAGAGGAGGATCGACGGCTGAAAGAAGAAAAAGGTGGCCATGATGGCCTGTTGCTGGGTTTTCGATATGGTTGATATGAAAAGTCCTATCCCGAGTATTGGAAGGAGATAGACGGCGGTGCAGAGGAAAAGGAAGAGAAAGGCCCCCTTGATAGGCACATCGAACCAGAATACACCTACCACGGTGACGAGAGACATGTCGAAGAAACCGATGATGGCAGAAGGGATGGTCTTTCCGAGCATCAGCTCTATGGGCCGGATTGGGGTTACCATGATCTGCTCCATAGTGCCCAGCTCCCTCTCCCGCACCACGGACATGGATGTAACGAGAAGGCATGTGAGCATGATAATAACCGCGATTACACCGGGGACCATGTAATTCCTGCTCTTCAGGTCTGGATTGTACCAGACCCTGGTCCGAAACTCTATCTTTGAAAGCTTTGCCCTGATGAGCGAATTCATCCGCTCTTTTCCATATCCCGCAATAACTGTGTTGACATAGCCCATAGCGATCATCGCTGTGTTTGAGTCGGTGCCGTCCACAATCACCTGGATCTGTGTAGGGGTGCCCCTTTTCAAGTCTTTGGCGAACCCCCTGTTGATCTGAATAGCACAGAGAACATGCCCTCTATCGACGAGGTCCTGTATCTCCTGTTGAGATTCAGGACGGTACTTAATGGCAAAGTATCCTGATGATTCGAGTCTCCGGGCAAGTTCCCTGCTCTCATATGATCTGTCGAGGTCATAGAAGGCTGTAGAGATGGAATTGACATCGAATGTGGCTACGTACCCGAAGAGGAAAAGCTGAATGAGGGGGGTGACGAAGAGCAGGAAGACCGTTCTATTATCCCGGAATGCCTGTATGAACTCCTTAATGATCAGGTGTCTGATTCGCTCGAACATGTCAGTCTATCCTCTTCCGAAGCTTCTTCACTGCCAGGAGGAAGACGGCTATCCCGTAAATGGTGAGGAGAACCGCCTCCCAGAGGAGAAATTGGATGGAGATGCCTTTCAGGAAAATACCTTTCAGAATGGTGACGAAATATCGGGCAGGGATCAGGTAGGTAATGATCTGAAGGGGACCGGGCATATTGGAGATGCTGAAAAGAAAACCCGATAGGAGGAAAGCAGGAAGAAGGGAGCTGAGCATCGCCATCTGGCTGGCTACGGTCTGGTTCCTGGCCACTATGGAGATGAGGATGCCCAAGCTCAGGCCGCCGAAGAGGAAGATGGACGAGAGGGCGAGAAGGAGCGTAAAACTTCCTCTCAAGGGGACTCCGAAGAGGTTGACGCTTATAAGAATTGAGAGGACAGTATCCACAAAGCCTATGATGAAATAGGGGATCAGCTTGCCGATAACCAGTTCCACGGGCTTCACGGGGGTTGATATGAGTTGTTCCATGGTGCCCCTGTCCCATTCCCTCGCTACGGTCATAGAGGTCAGGAGGGCTATGATCACCGCCATAATGACCGCAATAAGCCCGGGAATGATGAAATTCCGCGATTTCAACTCCGTGTTGTACCAGACCCTGTTTCTGGAATCAATGAGAGGGGTGATGCGGCTGCCGCTTCCCAAAATTCTCTGGGGGAATGTCTCGGCAATGGCGTTTATATAGCCCTGGGCAATGGTAGCTGTGTTCGAATTGCTCCCGTCGATAATTACCTCTATCCGGGCGTCCCTCCCCGTGCGCACACGTTTTGAAAAATCTACGGGTATGGCGATCGCTACTTGGGCATTACCCTTATCGAGGTAGGCATCGATCTCTTCATGTTGGTCGAGATAGGCGACGATGGCAAAGTAGCCCGATTGGCTGACTTGATCGATAAGTTCCCGGCTCACACTACTTTTATCCATGTCATAGATCACGGTGGTGATCTTGTCCACGTCAAAGGTGACTGCATATCCGTAGATAAAGATGAGGAGGGCAGGCAGGAGAAATGCCATGGCAAGGCTCAAGGGATCGCGGCGGATCTGGATGATCTCCTTTTTTGTAACAGCCTTTATCCGTATGAGCCTCACGTCAGGATACCTCGATGAGGGTGACGAACACATCTTCCAGGGAAGGGACAATCTTTTCGCACCCCTTGACCTTTATGCCTGATGCTTCAAGGGCGGCTGTTATCTGCTGCCTCCCTGTTGACTCGCTTTCCACGGTAATATGGAGGGTGCTGCCGAAGATGGCCGCGTCAATGCCCGACTTCGAGAGCACATCCATGGCCTCCACAACCCTATCGACCTCCAGCTCCAGTACGTCCCGTTTCATATACTCATGCCGAAGCTCCGAGGGCGTCCCTTCGGCGATGATGCGGCCCCGGTAGATAAGGGCGAGCCTGTCGCAGTAATCTGCCTCATCCATATAGTGGGTGGTGACAAAGACCGTCCGTCCTGCCTGGGACATATCGTCGATAAGATGCCAGAAATTACGCCTCGATACAGGGTCTACCCCTGAGGTGGGCTCGTCGAGGAAAAGGATGGGGGGTTCGTGGAGGATGGCGCATCCGAGGGCAAGCCTCTGTTTAAAACCTCCGGCCAGATCCCGCGTAAGGCTTCCCCTGCGATCGGCAATCCCTGCCATATCGAGGACCCACTCTTTTCGCTCCAGTTTCTTCTCCTTCGGAACGTTGTAGACGCCGGAAAAGAAATTGATGTTTTCTTCCACGGTAAGGTCATCATAAAGAGAGAACCTCTGAGACATATAGCCCACGATCCTTTTGATCCCCTCAGGGTTTTTCGCGATGTCCAGCCCGCCTACGGTGCCGCTTCCGCCTGAGGGCATGAGGAGGCCGCAGAGCATACGGATGGTCGTCGATTTTCCCGCTCCGTTGGGCCCGAGAAAGCCGAATATCTCGCCCTTTTTTATTTCCAGGCTTATGTTGTCCACGGCAACGAAGGCACCGAAGGTCCGGCGCATATTCTCGATCTTGACGGCGATGTCGGACCCTGTGATGCGTGATGCGCGATGCGTGAAGCGTGATGCGTGATGCGTAACAGAACCAACATTATTACCATCTTGTTTCTTCATCCTCTCACCGTCCCATCTTCCTGTCTCTTCACGGTGGCGATGAATACGTCTTCAAGGGAGGGGATGATGGCCCGTTCGCCCTCTATGGAAAAGCCTTTTGTCTTAAGACTGTCCATGATCGCTCCTGCAAGGTCTTCTTTTTCGATTGCTATGTGGAGCCTGTCGCCGTACATGTTGACGGAGCGGACGCCTGCAAGGGTGCTCACAAATTCCCTTGCCTCCCGCGCATCCGGGGTTGATATCTCTATCATGGGTGTGCCGAGGGTCTCCTTGATCCTGGAGGGTTCGTCGGTCATAAGTATGGCGCCACGGTGGATAAGGCCGATTCGCGTGCACCGCTCCGCCTCATCGAGGTAGGCGGTGGAAATGAAGATCGTTATTTGATCTTTCAAGAGGTCATAGAGTATGCGCCAAAAATCCCTCCTCGATACAGGATCAACGCCCCCGGTGGGTTCATCGAGAAAGAGTATTTCCGGTGTATGGATAAGGGCACACGCGAGGCCCAGCTTCTGTTTCATCCCGCCGGAGAGGTTACCTGCGAGACGCTCCTTGAAGGGTGTAAGGTTGCTGAACCCGAGGAGTCTTTCAAAGCGCGCAGGTCGTTCCCTGGCAGACACCCCGTAAAGGTCCGCATAAAAACTGATATTTTCCATGACAGTCAAGTCCTCGTAGAGGCCGAATCGCTGAGACATATAGCCGATCCGTTCTTTAATCGCTTCCCCCTCATTGAGTATCGAGTGTCCAGCAATCCATGCGTCACCGGAAGTGGGTGTCATAATGGCGGTGAGAAGTCGCATGATAGTTGTTTTGCCCGCCCCATCCGGTCCCACAAGTCCAAAGAGCTCCCCTTTTTTCACCTCAAGATCAAGCCCCACAACGGCAACGTTATCACCGAAGACCTTGCGGAGGTTTTGGGTTTTGATGGCTACGTTTGTTTCACTGCTATTCATGATGATTTCCAATAATGAACCGTCTCATAATAGTCTGTATCCAATCCCTCCCCACCTCCCTTTCTTCAAAGGGAGGAGTTACTCCTTTTGTTGAAAAGCACATTTCTCCACTTTTTATTGAAAGGGAGGAGTCGCCCTCTTGGTTGAAAGGCACATTTCTCCACTTTTTATTGAAAGGGAGGAGTTACTCCTTTTGTTGAAAAGCACATTTCTCCACTTTTTATTGAAAGGGAGGAGTCGCCCTCTTGGTTGAAAGGCATGCTGCTCGCCTCTATTGGTAAGTGTCTCTTTTTCACCTCCCCCTTTATTGAAAGGGAGGAGTCGCCCTCTTGGTTGAAAGGCATGCTGCTCGCCTCTATTGGTAAGTGTCTCTTTTTCACCTCCCCCTTTATTGAAAGGGGGGTAGGGGGGATTTTCTCAATCATAGATTCTCCCATATGTTTTCCATTACCCCGTCAATGTTTTGGAGTACTTCCCGGTCCGAAAATCTTAGTACTTTTAAGCCAAGGCTAAGTAAGAAGCGATCTCGGATGATATCCTTTTCTTTGCCTGCTTCAGAATAATGTTGGCCGCCGTCAAGTTCTATGACAAGTCCTGCCCGTGGGCAATAGAAATCAACTATGTAATTGCCGACTATTTTCTGCCGGTAGAACTGCGAACCCTTCAACTGTTTCATCCTAATTCGAGACCACACAAGACTTTCCGCATCGGTCATGTTCTTTCTCAGTTCACGGGAATATGCTTTCAAACTTTTGTTATATTGTAACATAAGGACTACTCAAATCCCCCTTTCCCCCTTTGACAAAGGGGGTTAATTGAATAATTATGCACCAATTTTTCCGCGATAACTTTCCGTAGTTTCTTCTCCCGTATGGTCTTTGTAGAGGTTCTTCCCCTCTTTAGCAAAAGAGGGGCGGGGGAGATTTGGGATTGGTGAACACTCATAACAAAAACAGTCGTTGATCGAGCACAATATAGTGTATTGGTCATCAGTCAAACCTCTATCGCTTACCCGTCACGCATCTACGCATCACGGCTTTATAACCAGCCGCACATCTGCCGGCATGCTTGGCTTTAACTCGCCTTTCTCGTTCTTCACCTTAACCTTTACGCCGAACACAAGTTTTACCCGCTCTTCCGGGGTCTGGACGGTCTTGGGGGTGAATTCTGCTTCCGAGGAGATATAGGAGACTGTGCCGTCATAGGTCTTGCCTTTATAGGTATCCACCGTGATAGTTGCCTTCTGTCCGAGCTTTACAAGGCCCATCTTGTCCTCCTTCACATAGACCTTGACCCACGGTTGCGCAAGATCGCCTATGGTTACTATGGGAGTGCCGGCGGCAATGGTCTCTCCGGGTTCCACATTTTTTCGGAGTACTATACCGTCAGTTGGCGAATAGATCGCCGTATCCTTAAGCCTTTCTTCCGAGGCGGCTACGGCGGCGCTTGCCTGCTCAACCCTATGGGCGGCTATCTGTATGTCCTCTTTTCTTGGCCCCTCTTTTACGAGACTCAGGGTCTCTCCTGCATTCCTGAGTTGTGCAGACCGTGATTCGTAGGCGCTTTTCGACGCATCGAACTGGGTGGCCGATATGGCGCCGTTTTTATAGAGCACCTCTGCCCTTTCGAAGTCCTTCCTCACCTTTTCGAGGTCCGCCTCCTGAGCCCTCACATTGGCCCTTGCCTGGCCTATCTCCTGGGGCCGGGAACCTGCCTTAAGCTCGGCAAGCCTCGTTGCCGATTCTTTGAGGGCCGCCCTGTTCTGGGCCACTACAGCGGAAAGCTCTGCGCTGTCGAGGCGGGCAATAATATCACCCGGTTTGACCTGATTGCCTTCATCCACGAGGCGTTCCACAACTCTCCCGGGTATCTTGAATCCCACATTTGTCTCTGTTATCTCAATATTGCCGGAGAGGAGCATGGTCCCGTCGTCCCTCTGTTTTCTCAGGCTGGTTATGAGGAAAACGGCAACTCCTATGACGATGACAATGCTGACTATGATAATCCTTTTTTTCATTTCTCCACCTCCCCGTCGTACTCGGCTTCCCCGGTTGCTTTTGCCAGATAGGCTATGGCAACATTCCTGTCGAAAAGGCCCTGATAAAAGTCTGTTTCCGTTCTCAAAAGGGCTGTCCGTGCATCAATCACGTCCTGACTCGTACCGGCGCCTGTATCGTATTTGAGCATCTCCACCCGCAAATTTTCCCTGGCACTCGTAATTGCCTTTTCAGTGACCGTGATCCGCTCAGTTGCGTTGGCGATATTGAGGTGGGCATCCCTCACTTCACGGGTTATGGAGAGCTTCAAGGCACGCTCTTCCTCCCTTGCTTTTTCCAATCCTGCTTTCTCTTTGTTGATTTCAGAGGTGATGAGCCCGCCATCGAAGAGGGGCACGACAAATTTCATGCCGAAGTAGTAGTTTTCCTTGAAAGCGAATTCGTTACCTGCTTGGCCTCCGTATTGGCCTGCAGCATAGATATCGGGATACCTCTTCCCCTGGGCGATCTTGACCCGTTCCTCACCTATCTTCACCTTCTTGGCTGCTGCCATATAATCGGGTCTCCGGGAGAATGCCCATGCCATGCTCTCATCGAGAGAGGAGAATGTTTTTTTCGATTCTTTCTCATGGGCAATGACAATATTGGTTGCCATATCGTCCATGCCCATGAGGGTCTTCAGGAATTCGTAGGTACTTTGCAGGTTGTTCTTTACGAGAAGCTTATTTTCAATGGCGTGGGCGAGATCGACGTTGGTTTTCAGGAGGTCGAGCTGGGGCGCGGTTCCTGTCTTCAGGAAGAGATCCACATTCCCCTTATGGACCTCAAGTTGTTGTACCGATGCATCGTTTGCAATGAGGAGTTTCTCGAGCTGAGCTATTTTGTAATAGACGCTGGACAGGTTGTAGATCAGTTCCTGTTTGGTGAAGCTATAGTGATCCTGGGCAATGGCCTTCTGCATCTCCGCCACTTTTACACCCCTGTAAAGTCTGCCGCCTTTGAAGAGGGGAAGCTTGAAGGAAACACCTGTGTCCCAGATGGTCCTTTTGAACTCCGGTATCTCTGTGCCAGGCCCGCCAAGTGGTGGGGTAATAACGATAGGCGTGAGAGGCATGTCATACCTGTACCGCGTGAGACCGCCGCCGAGATCTATTTTGGGCATCCTGTCTGCCTTCGCCGAGTCGATCCAATAGGTTTGAGACTCGATATCCTTGCCCGATATTCTGAGATTCGGGTTATTCTTGATGCTGTAGCGGATAATAGTGGGGAGGGTATATGTTGTATCGTTCCGTTCCGGCTGGATTTGGCGTAAACCCTCGTTGGCCTTGGATATAAAAGGAATTAGGGTGATGACGAAAGAAAGAAGAAGAATGGTGAGTCTCCCCATTCCCGGATGCTTTGTGCAATAACGCGGATTCATGGAGTGTCTCCTTTCATTTGAATGGCGAATGCTTTGATTGCGTTGACAGAAAACCGGGCCACATGGTCTGCAATCAACTCTGGCTCAGTAAAACCCGGCGTGTTGCCGGAGAATAGTTTCGCGATAACGGGCTGGGAATAGAAGAAGTAGAGGGATTGGCCGATAATGCTTGCGCAGCAAAGGCGGATCGTCCTTTCGTCAGAAACATTCCCGATAAGCTCGGTGACGATGGAACGGAGGATTTCAAAGGAGGGTCGGACCGCCTCCTCCACAACAATATCGAGCGCCTCGGTAGGCTCTATTACCTCTTTTGCCATGAGTTTTCCGAACCACGAGGCATTGCCATCATTGAGCATCCTGCTTACGAACTGAAATACGAATGCCCTGAGACGATCTTCCGGGGGGAGGGAGGCATCGGTTTCCCGGATATGGGGGTATTTCTGAAAGGCAGCCGCCTGCCAGTATTTCAGGGTATCAAAATAGAGATTCTTTTTGTCCCGAAAATGGTAGCTGACTGCTGCAATGTTTACATCGGCCTCACTGCATATATCCCGTACCGTTGTGCCCTGAAATCCTCGGGCTGCAAAGATTTTACCCGCTGCTTCAAGAATACGCCGCTTGGTGTCTAAAGGATTGTCGCTATATTTTTCCATGTCAGCTCATAATTAAAACAATTGATTTAAACATATATTTAAAACAAGAGTATTAATTTGTCAAGGTAAAAAATGAGCGATTTTATAAATCACTTGAATCTTTGCTGAAATAGCATGATAATGTAGATTGGAAAGGGTTTAAGGGGAAGGGTGATGTCATTTCATTGATAAAATCCATGTATACAATGGTGCGGCTCATGTGTGACAATGTGCCTGACCTCATATGGGCAAAAGACCTGGAAAAAAGGTTTATCTTTGCCAACAGGGCAGTATGCACGAAACTACTCAACGCTAATGATGTTGATGAACCTATAGGGAAGACCGATATGTTCTTTGCAGAGCGGGAGAGACAATCCCGTCCCGATAATCCTCTCTGGCATACCTTTGGAGAGATATGCACTGACTCTGATGCTGTTGTGATGGAAACCAGAAGACCTCAAAGGTTTGATGAGTTCGGCAATGTGCAAGGGGAATTCCTTTTTCTCGATGTGTATAAAGCCCCATTTTTAGATGATAAGGGCAATATGATCGGCACTGTCGGCTGCGGGAGGGATATTACAAAAGAGAAGCGTATCGAGGAAGAACAAAAAAAGACAGAGCTGCTTCTGCAAAAGAGCGAAGAGAAATACCGCAATATTTTTGAGAATGCCATGGATGGAATATGCCAGGTAACCCCCGGGGGACGATTCATAAGCGCCAACCCCGCTGCTGCACGTTTACTCGGGTATGAGTCCCCGGAGGAGTTGATTAGTTTAATCACAGACGTGAGTGCCCAGCTTTATCTATACCCGGAGGACCGGAATAAAGCGATCAGTCTGCTGAAAAGGGATGGTGTTCTCAAAAATTTCGAGGTGCAGTGGCGCAAGAAAGATGGAAGTATAGGCTGGGTCTTGCTTAACTTCCGCCTTGTTCGTGATGAAGAGGGCAATATTCTATACCATGAAGGTACCGGTCAGGACATTACAGCACGTAAGCAGACTGAAGAGGCATTGGTGAAGTCTGAAACAAGGTACCGCCAGCTCCACGAGAACATCCGTGACGGATTTCTTGCAGTTACAATGGACGGGAGAATCGTTGAAACAAATAGTGTGTATCGGGAGATGGTCGGATACACAGACAAAGAACTCCGTGCCCTCGCCTGCCGTGAAATTACCCCGGAAAAATGGCATGTCCCCGTGAGTAATATTATCGCAGATCAGGTGATGCGGAGGGGCTACTCAGAAATCTATGAGAAGGAGTATATAAGAAAAGACGGCACAATATTTCCTGTGGAATTAAGAACCTACCTTATCAGGGACGAAAAGGGTAATCCGGCGGCAAGGTGGACAATTGTCCGTGATATTACCTCTCGTAAAGAGACGGAAGAAAAATTAAAACGATATCAGGAGCACCTTGAGGGTTTAGTGAAGGAGAGGACAACGGAACTGGAAAACAGCAAAGAGGAGCTTGAAATTAACAACAAGAACCTTGAGGAGCTCAATACTGCCTTGAAGGTGCTCCTGCAGCAAAGGGTGAAGGACAAGAAGGACCTCGAGGATCGGTTTGCAACAAATGTAAAAAGACTTGTCCTGCCCTATGTTGAAAAGGTGAAAAATAGCCATCTGGACGCCCAGCAGCGCTCTTTTCTTGGTATCATTGATAAAAATCTCAATGAAATCGTATCCCCATTTCTCCACTCCATTGGACAGTACAATTTTACCCCCAAAGAGATCCAGGTTGCCGCCCTCATAAAGGATGGCAAAGCAACCAAGGAAATTGCGGAGATCATGGGGGTGGCCCTCAGCGCCATTGATTCCCACAGAAATAATATCAGAATTAAACTCGGTTTAAACAACCAAAGGGTCAACTTGCAGTCCTATCTTCAATCGCTTATATAATAGGGTATTTAGTACCATAGTAATACCGCAATAAAACAAAGTTGCTTTTTTGTTTTATTCGTGTACACTAATCAAAACTTCTCAATAAAATTCAGGTAAATAAGGGGCGAGGGGAAGCGCGGGGGGTGTATGCATGAACGTAATGGAAGTAAAAAGTTCTAAGCCGAGGTATTATCGCTTAACGGATGACAGAAAAAGGGGGCATGGGGGTATGATTAAATGTCCTTATTGCGGCAAAAAGGTCAAACCCATCCAATACGGGAACGGATGGATAGGGTTATGTTGCGACAACATCGTCTATAATAGTCCGAATTTGCCAGAGTACGACAGCGACTGCCCTGAGATGGAGCACAAAAGACGGGGATGAGAGAAAAAGTAATCTTTGTTTTTTTGGTAGCTATGAAATCCTGATTCTTTTAACCGTCTATCAATAATATACTCACACATCGTAAAAATTAAACCGGTGTGCAACACGGCAATGGATAGCTATTCACCTATTCATGTTGCTACTGCGTTATGAGCGATAAAATGGTATAGTATCGTAAAGCAGGTCAAAGGTAATGCCTGACAGGCAGTTGAGGTTGATTCCAGGAAATTGCCGGTAAAATAACGGAGTAAATATGGCTCAATATACGATAATAGCAACCTCTACATTCGGTCTTGAATCTATGGTGGCGCTGGAATTAAAGGCCCTCGGATATGATAACCTGACGACAGAGAACGGGAAGGTGACCTTTGCAGGGGATGAGCGCGATATTGCCCAATGTAATATCTGGCTCAGGACCGCGGACAGGGTACTCATTAAGGTTGCGGAATTCGAGGCAACTGATTTTGAAGAGCTTTTTCAGGGAACCCTACGCATTAGATGGGAAGATATTATCCCTCAAAACGGGAAGATGCACATTGTGGGAAAATCCGTAAAATCGAAGCTCTTCAGCGTAAAAGACTGTCAGGCCATTGTAAAAAAGGCGGTTGTGGAGGCTATGAAGCGGAAATACCGGACTGACTGGTTTGAAGAAAACGGTCCTGTATACAAGATTGAGATAGCGATGCTGAAAGACAGGGCGACCCTCACAATTGATACCTCCGGCCCCGGACTTCATAAGCGGGGGTACAGGGAACAGACTGGAGAGGCCCCGTTGCGGGAGACCCTTGCGGCAGCTCTTGTTCTCTTGAGCCGATGGACCCCTGAGAGGATATTTGCGGATCCTTTTTGCGGTTCAGGCACTATTCCCGTAGAGGCAGCCCTGATCGGCAGGAATATTGCCCCTGGTTTAAAAAGGTCCTTTGTTTCTGAGGAATGGGCGCAGATACCGAAAGAGATTTGGAGTGAAATACGCGGGGATGCTGCTGCCCGGATGAATGATGCAACATTCAGGATACTTGCCTCCGATAGCGATGGGGAAGTGCTTAAAAAGGCCCGGGATAATGCTGTCAGGGCAGGGGTAGATGATTATGTGGCATTTCAGAAACTGTCTGTTGAGGAGTTCCGTTCCCGAAAAAAATACGGCTGTATTGTCTGTAATCCCCCTTACGGAGAAAGGATCGGGGATTCAACAGAGATAGAAAGTCTCTACAAGACTATGGGCAAAGTCTTCGCAGACCTTGACGGATGGTCATGTTTTATTCTTTCCGCACATCCCCAATTCCAGAGGTTTTATGGCAGAAGGGCGGACAAAAACAGAAAGCTCTTTAACGGCGATATCAGATGCTACTATTACCAGTATCTTGGCCCTTTGCCTAAAAGGCATTTAATAGAAAAAGAGCAGTCGATAGTCGTTAGTTAAAGAGCAGTCGATAGTAAATAGTCAGCTTT
>PNOM01000080.1 GCA_013824835.1 Syntrophus sp. (in: bacteria)
AAGTGAACAATGAAGCAGAAAGAAAAAGCAAAGATCAAACCGGACATTTCTACTTTGGTAAAAACCGGACATTTCTACTTTGGCTTGACAAAGACCCATGCCTTTTTGTGTCCCCATGTCTTTTGTTGTAAAATAAGGGTCAAAAATTTTGGCTATGTTTTCCTCCGGGATGCCAATACCCTGATCGTTAATCGAAATGTTTATATAATCTCCGGGATGGAGAGAAAAGCAGTTTTCTGCATCAAAGGTGATGTCTGTAGTCGAAATATGTATCTCACCGCTATCTGACATGGCTTCCCTGGCGTTGAGAATGATATTATGGATTACCTGTTTCATCTGGCCTTCATCCAAGGGAATGAAGTATGGGTTCTTTTTGATAGAGTAGATGCATTGAATGTTTGAGCCATGCAAGGCATGTTCAGCGGTCTTTTTAATGAGGGCAATGATGTCGGTTTCCTTTTTGATTGGTGCGCCGCCCTTTGAAAAGGTAATAAGTTTTTTTGTTAAACCGCTTGCCTGCATCGATGCTTTTTCTGCATTCTGTAAAATATTGAAAATCCTGTTCTCAGGGTCTACTCGAAGCTTTGCGAGGGATATATAGCCAAGTATCGCTGCAAGCATATTATTAAAGTCATGGGCGATTCCACCGGCGAGTATCCCTATGGATTCAAGTTTTTTCGTTTTCAACAATTCTTCTTCCATTTTTATTTGATCCGTAACGTCGTGAAGATAGCAAAGAATCGCTCTTTGTCCCTTGTAAAGAATCGCTGCAATTGAGATTTCAATATAGATCAGCGTTCCATCGCCTTTAATGGCCCTGAATGCATACCTTGACGGGGCTTGCTCACCCTTAATTCTCTTTCTTGCGTATTCGATAACGATTTTTTGATCATCCGGATGGATTGTTTCAGTTGTTGATTTTCCGACTATTTGACTTATATCATTAAAGCCGAATATTTCCAGGAATTTCTGATTGACATATATATGGGTATTGTTTTTGATTATGGCAACGCCGTCGTTTGAATACTCAATCGCTATCCGATAACGTTCTTCTGACTCTTTCAGCGCTTCCTCTGCCTTCTTGTGTTCAGTAATATCTTCAAAAAAACCCTCAAAATACAATATTTCGTCTTTTTCGTCACGTACAGCCCGTGAGCTGATCGATACCCAGATAATGCTGCCATCCTTCCGGTAACACTGTGTTTCAAAATGCTGGGCGGTGTTGTTTTCCCTCAATAACCTCGTGTATTCTGAGCGACGCCCGTGGTCGACATAAATCTGAGTCTCTATGTCGTTGACCGTATGTATAAGCTCATAGGGAGAACTATACCCAAAGATCCGCGCTGCGGTGGGATTGGCATCGATGAAACGACCGTCCGGTGAAGTCTGGAAAATACCTTCTACGGCATGTTCAAAAATACTCAAATACCTTTTTTCTGCTTTTACTAAGGCATCTTCCGTGTGCCACCGGTCTGCTGTCTCATTGAGCAGTGTTTCATTTGCCTTCCTGAGTTCCAGCGTCCTTTCATGTACCGTTGCTTCGAGTTCTTCCCGTGCTTTTTGAAGCCCCTCTTCCATCCTTTTCCAGGCGGTAATATCCCGTATAGACTCAATAGCGCCGACAATGTTCCCATTTCCATCGCGCAGGGGTGAGGCTTTCCCCCAGACATATATGTTCTGCCTGTTGCCCAGGGATGCAAAGAACGATTCCGCAAATAGAGTCTCTTCGTCTCGTTCGATATAATTATACTGTGATTCCATTTCGTTATCGCCCTGCCATATCAGGTCGATCAAAATTGGTCTCCTGAAATGATAAAAGGGCAATGCGTATTCATAATTTCCTTTGCCGATCATGTCTTCCTTTTTCAGGCCGGTCATCTTTTCGATAGCCTTGTTCCATGCAATTATCTTTTTATCCCGGTCTATTACAAAGGTGGCGTCTGGCAAGAATTCAACGATATTTGCAAATTGCTGGTCACGCATACATGCACCATTTTTGTGTATTTATTCCGGGTAACTTAACCATAGCCTTACGACACGTGTCAAGGGTCACGTATTGCACCACCTTATACCGGGATGAAAGTGTGCTGATCAGAAGGGGGTCCCACAGTTCCATAGTTGCGCTGTAACCTGTAATGAGCAGTAGCGGGTGGCCATCGCCCATTATCCGGTAGCTTATATCAATGTCGCCGGCGCGAATTGATTCAGTTGCTGCCGGCTGGTGGTCGAGTACTGCCGATGGAGTGATATTAGTTGCTGCCCCCTATGCAATAGGATTTGAAAACGCAAGAATGCATACAATAACAAAGCCTGTGATTGATATAAAGACTCTCCTCGTGGTTCCGAAATACCAATTTCATAACCTCCGACTTACCTGTTTTAAGGGATTCATAAGGGTAATACACCTCCAATGATCAAAAAATAGTAACACGTTTTTAGTGTGGTGAAAAGCGGAGAAAGGAAGAGGCCGGTGGTTGCTTGAGCGTGAGGAGTAGGCAATGAACCTCATGGCAAGCAACGGACCAGCCTCTATGGAAAAGCTTGCCGGTATCTCAGGGAACCTCTACGCCTCGAAAAGCAAACGCTGGGTAGCTGGCCTGCAGCAAGCTATAAAATAAGTATAGCACAACTTTTCCGGAATGCAATCGGACAGGATAATAATAGTAAAGCTCTGTACCTCCTGATTAGCGCCAGGAAAGGACTAAAAAGATTTTGCTGATAGGCAAGCGGTTTGTTTTTAGCCGAATACCCTCTTAAAGATGGTATTCACGTGCTGGAAGTAGTGTTCGTTGTTGGTGGTACTTATGATCTCTTCTACAGTCAGATAACGCCTGATGTCGGCATCCTTCTCCAGTTCAGCGGTGAAGTTGAGACCCTGTTCATAGCAGGACATGGCAACCTTCTGGGTTAGCTTGTATGCCTCCTGTCTCGTGAGCCCTTTACGGATAAGGCTCAAAAGGATCGCTTCCGAATGGTGGAGGCCTTTCGACATTTCCATGTTCTGCGCCATTCTGTCGGGGTATACCATGAGGTTTTTATACATGTTCTTGATCCGCTCAAGCATATAGTCGAGGAGGATTGTTCCATCAGGGGCGATCACCCGTTCTACAGAGGAATGGCTGATATCCCTTTCATGCCAGAGGGGGATATTCTCAAGGGCAGAGACGGCGTATCCGCGGATCAGGCGGGCCAGGCCGCAGAGGTTCTCGGAGGCAATGGGGTTTCTCTTGTGAGGCATGGCAGATGAGCCGGTCTGTCCTTTCTGAAAAAATTCTTCTGCTTCGCCCACTTCCGTTCTCTGGAGATGTCTGATTTCAAGGGACATCTTTTCAATCGAGGAGGCAATGATAGCGAGGGTAGTGAAGAATTCCGCATGGTAATCCCTGGGCACTATCTGGGTCGAAATAGGGGCTGGTTTTAGACCCATCTTTGTGCATACATATTCTTCAACAAAGGGCGGGACATGGGCAAAGGTGCCCACTGCGCCTGATATCTTTGCGTAAGTGATCCGTTCACGGGCCGCATTCAGTCTTTCAAGGTTTCTCCTCATCTCGTCATAAAAATGCGCCATTTTAAGACCGAAGGTAACGGGTTCTGCATGGATGCCGTGGGTTCGTCCTATCATGGGAATTTCTTTATACTTTAATGCGTTTTCCTTGAGGACAGCCATGAAATTTATTACGTCTTCGATGAGAATGTCAGATGCCTCTTTCAGGAGGCAGGCGAAGGATGTATCAAGGATGTCCGATGAGGTGACGCCCATGTGGATGTACCTTGATGAGGAGCCCACATACTCCGAAAGGTTTTCAATAAAGGCCACCACATCATGCTTGGTCCTTTTCTCTATCTCAAGAATCCGGGCAGTGTCGAATTGCGCCTTTTCCCGGATAGTCCTGACGTCTTCGGGCGGTATTACGGAGAGTTCACCGTAGGCCTCGCAGATGAGGACCTCAATTTGAAGCCACTTTTGAAACCGGTTTTCGTCAGTCCATATATCAGCCATGCGTTTTAAGGTATATCGTTCAATCATGGCACTATATTACCTTAAACCTTTGACGTTGTCAATTTGGAACAGGAATCCCCGCCAGGAATTTTTCTGCTCTGTCAGTATCAAGGCGTGAGGTTCAAAGAGGGATAATAAATGCTTTCGGTCTCTTCCGAGGATGCCGGAGACAATAATCTGACCCCCGGGTTTTGCGAGGCTCTGAACCTTTTTTGAATGGGAGGTAAAGGTCCGAATGTCAATATTGGCAAGAATGATGTCATAGGAACCGCCAATGTCTGCGAGGTCAGCGCACAGGATGTAGATAGTATCACTTTTGTTGAGGGTAACATTTTTTCGGGCATTGAGGACGGTATCGAGATCAATGTCAACGGCAACAACGCTTTTTGCCCCAAGAAGACGGGCGTAGAGAGACAGAATGCCGGAACCGCACCCGAGATCGAGTATTGTTTTGCCTTTTAAATCGACCAATTTCATGATTTTTATCATCAGTCTTGTTGACTCATGTCTCCCTGTGCCAAAAGCCATGCCGGGTTCTATGATAATGGACGGGCCCTTGGGGCGGTTTTTGCTCCAGGGGGGCAGGATGGTAAGTCCCTCTACCCTGATGGGTCGGAAATAACGTCTCGTCATCTCGCTGTAGTCTTTTTCTTCCTCTTCGGTGACGCGAATCTCCTGTATCGGGATGGCCGATTTTCTCAGGGCAGCGAGGAACAGGTCGGTATTTTCCGGATAGAACCTTATGACAACGGAATTATCTTTCTCTTCAATCCATGTGCCGGTGCGGGAAAGGAGATAGAGACTGTCCGGCAGCAGTTCTTCCACCCCTTTTGCTACGAGAAGTTCTACCACGGCCCTCAAGCGAGGCTCAGAATGTTTCATTCTTTTTTAGGCGCCGAGCCTGTATGGCTGAGTGAATCTGCCCGTTCTTTTATGAAATCGATTATTTCGGCCTCTTTCCCTGGGAAGAAGTGCGAGGTGGGTATAATCTTCAAATGTTTATCGACCAGGGGAAGATTAGTATAGAAATCGAGGAGTGCATCCATGGGGCCTATTTCGTCAAAGGATCCGCCGACAAAGCAGATCGTGCCCCTGAAGGTGCTTAATTCATCGGTTTTATAGACGGAGAAAGGATATGCCACAATGAAGAGGCCGTCTATGTTTCCTCCTTTACAGGCTGCCTTGCTGCATATCCACGCGCCAAAGGAATAACCGGCAAGTATTACATATGCATCCCTGTTAAGGCTGCCCTTCAGAAATCGGAGGGCAGCCAGCAGATCGTCCACCTCGCCTTCGCCCTCATCATAAAAACCCCCGCTTCCCCCTACGCCCCTGAAGTTGAACCTCAGGGTGGTGAAACTTATTGCAGAAAAACCTGTTTCTATAGCCTCCACCACATTGCTGTACATATCCCCGCCATAAAGGGGGTGAGGATGACATATTACCACGCCGGCATTTTTCCCTCCTTCCCTCAGAAGAGCCTCAAGCATATGGACAGATGGTATGGTGACCCTTTTTATTGACATGCCATACTTATTTTGGTAGTTTTCTATGAAAATATCAACAGGAATTTATAATGGGTTTGTTTACCAAGAAGAAAGACAATGAAGTGAAGCCCCACAAGGAAATCGACATCCTTAAAGAAATTAAGAGGGCAGAGAAAGAAGAATCCCTCTGGATAAAATGCAGTTCTTGCCAGGAGCTGCTTTATAAGAAAGAGGTAGAACGAAACAAGAATGTATGTTTAAAATGTTTCTATCACTTCCCTGTTACTGTTGAGAACAGGGTAGCCCTTACTTTTGACAAAGGAACTTTTGTTGAACTCTTTAAGAATATTGAACCCGTTGATTTTTTGAAGTTTAAGGATACAAAACCCTATAAGGCCAGGTTGCAGGAGACACAGGAATCAACAAAGAAAAAGGATTCCATGTACTGTGGGAGAGGGAAGATAGGGGGTATCGATGCCCTGGCGGCAATATTTGATTTTACCTTTATGGGCGGAAGCTTGGGATCAGTGGCCGGGGAAAAGATAACGCGAATTCTCGAAGAAGGGGCAGACAAGAAGATACCTGTCATCATCTTCTGTTCCTCGGGCGGCGCACGGATGCAGGAGGGTATTATGTCTCTCATGCAGATGTCAAAAGTAACCGGGGCAATCCACCGTCTGAAATCCAGGGGTGTTCCCTTTATTTCTGTCCTTACCGATCCTACCCTGGGCGGTGTTACTGCGAGCATGGGAATGCTGGGTGATGTCATTATTGCAGAGCCGAAGGCAATGATTGGTTTTGCGGGCCCGCGGGTTATCAAAGACACAATAAAGGAAGAACTGCCCAAAGGATTCCAGAGGGCTGAATATCTTCTCGAACATGGTATGGTCGATATGATAATACCCAGAAAAGAGATGAAGCAAAAGCTCCACACCATGCTTTCCCTGTTTACATGAAGGGTTATGCTGATACCCTGGAGTACCTTTATGGTCTCGAAAGGTTCGGGATCGTATTCGGCCTTGAGAATATAGAGTGGATACTCAACAGCATAGGTAATCCACAACGTTTTATAAAAACAGTCCACATAGGGGGAACCAACGGCAAGGGATCTACGGCATCCATGCTCTCCTCAATGCTGCAGGAGGCGGGATACAAGGTAGGGAAGTATACCTCGCCCCACCTTCTTTCCTTTACAGAACGTATTGTTGTAAACGAGGCGGCGATTGAAGAGGAAGAGATCGTACTCCTCGCCGAAAAGATAAAGGCGAATATTGAGGCAATAGACGAAAAGAGATTCTTCACCTTTTTTGATTTTACTTCTGCCCTCGCATTCGAGTATTTTTTCAGAAAAGAGGTAGATATCGCCATTATAGAAGTGGGTCTTGGAGGGAGGCTTGATTCGACTAATGTGATTGAGCCTCTCGTGAGCATTATTACAAATGTTGATTATGACCACATGGACTACCTGGGAGGCGCCATCCAGGATATTGCACGGGAAAAGGCGGGCATTATCAAGGAGATGATACCTGTAATCACAGGGGCTGAGGGCCTGCCTATGGGTATCGTGGATGACATTGCAAAGGCAAAAAAAAGCCTTGTATATGCCCTTAACAGGGATTTTTTCTATGAGAAGGAGATGGATCAGCGCATGTCCTATAGGGGTATCGGGATGAGGCTTGATGATGTTTTTGTAAGCCTTAGAGGTGATCATCAGTTTGCCAACAGTGCAATTGCCCTCTGTGCCGCAGAATACCTTTCCTCTGCCGGTTTTCCTTTAGAAGAAGAATCTATGCGAAAGGGGTTGTCGCGGACTGAATGGCCGGGAAGATTAGAGATAGTAAGAGAAAGGCCGACAATCCTGATTGATGGCGCACACAACCCCCACGGCGTCCGTGCCCTTTCGGAATATATAAAGAGTCATTATAAGGACAAACGAAAAATACTTGTTTTCGGTGTTATGAAGGATAAAGATTATGAGGTAATGCTTAAAGAGTTGCTGCCTTTAATCGATGCAGTAATTCTCACAAAACCGGGCATAGAGAGGGGACTTCTCCCCCAATGCCTGGAGAAATATCGAGAAGGGGCGATAGTAAGTGAAACCATAGAAGGTGCTTTGCGAGAGGCCCGGAGGATTGCCCGGGAAGAAGACCTGATTCTTATTACCGGCTCGCTATATACAATCGGAGAGGCAAAATCGATCATTGAAGATATTTTTTAAAAGTTTCTTCCTGCTTATTATTGTCTGGGTTTTCCTGATGCCCCTGTCTGTTCATGGTCAAGTGGGCAAAATGGGCAAAATGGGTGAGATTAAGGGCGTTGGTTCTACTCCTGTGGATATTTATGCTCTAATTCTTGAATATAACAAACAAGAGAATGTATATATTGCGAGAGGACAGGTAGAGATAAAAGAGGGTTTAAGGAAGCTTACCGCTGATTACGTTCGGTACAACAAAGAGACAGAGGACGTGTATGCCGAAGGCAACGTAATCTTTCAGGACCAGGGGGATGTGGTTCATTCCGAAAAAATGTATCTGAATCTTTTTGATAAAAAGGGTACTATAGAAAAGGGCAGGATATTTATCAAACAGGGCAACTTCAATGTAACGGGTGATCAGATTAAAAAGGTGGGAGAAAACGAATATGCGATTACAAACGGAGAATTCACCACCTGTGATTTGGAAAAGCCTGCCTGGAAATTTTCTGCCAGAGATATAGGGATCACCGTGAACGGTTACGGGAAGACCAAGGGCACCCGTTTCTATATCCTTGACTATCCGGTTTTCTACCTCCCCTATGGCGCTTTTCCCGTTAAAACAGAAAGGCAGTCCGGTCTCCTCATGCCTGAGCTTGTGACATCGAGCAGGGATGGCATCAAGATAAAGCAATCTTATTATTGGGCAATTTCCAAGGATAAGGATGCCACGTTTTTTACTCATTATATACAGAACCGGGGCTTCATGTTTGGCGGGGAATTCAGATATGCCCTCAGGGAGGATTTGAAGGGCGGCTGGCAGGCCCAAATTATTTCCGACAGGGATTATAATGGAACGAGGTATCAGATAAAGGGCAGACATGAACAGGTAATCGGGCAGGATTTTACTTTTAAGACGAATATCGACTATGTTTCTGATAAAGATTTTATTAAGGATTTTGCCCCTACCGTTGTTCTAAGAAGTGAGAACGTGCTGAAATCGACTGCCTACGTGGAAAAGCCTTTCGCTAAATCACTCATGACTGTGGAGGCAGCCTACTTCAGGAATCTTATTGTCCGCGACAATGACCGTACCTTTCAGTATCTGCCTCATGCGACCTTTTTTACAGAATCCATCCCGGTTATGAAAGGACGTTTTTTTATCGACCTCCAGACTAACCTCACCGCATTTACCAGGCCGGCAGGGGATACGTTCACGAGGCTGGGGCTGGAACCGAGAATCAGGGTGCCCTATTCATGGAAGGGGGTAAATTTTCTTCTCAGTTCCACCTTCTATGAAACAGCATACCTTATAAATAGAAGAGATACGGAGGGAAGTACAACAAAAAACCGTCAGACCCTTAAATTGGAGGGGGATGCAAATATTCAGCTCATGAGAAATTATCAGGCCGGTTTTCTCAAGCTCGGGGAGATGCAGAGTGTAATAAAACCACAACTGAAGTACACCTTTGTCCCGAATTCCTCACCCAGCGATATCCCTTATGCAGATCCTTACGACAGGATTTCCCAGACCAATGCAGTTACCTATTCCTTCAGCCACTATCTCAATGTTTTCACTCCCTCGGCGGTACGTGAACTTTCCATTTTTGAGATAGAGCAGACCTATGGACTCTCAGGGCCCCTTCCCTCTGCTGTGGCCTATAATAGCCTTGGTGTACAGCAGCAGTTAACCGGACTCTCAGGTTATACCGCGTACGGGACACTTCCGGCCACTACGAGTTCCGGCAGCCGGTTCTCGGATGTGAATGCGAGACTGACCCTCCATCCTTTAAAAGATCTGTCCTATACAAATCAGACTGCATGGAATGTCTCAGGGCTGGGTCTTACGACCATGAGGAATACCTTTGCCTATACAAAGCAGAAAAGTTATTTTATCAATCTAACCCACAACTATACGCAGGGCCTGGCCAACGAAACACTTTTCATCGTGGGCGGGCAATACAAAATGTTTGAAGGACGCATGTACATGCGTTATTCTTTCAAGGATCAGGACTGGATAGATACCCTCTACCAGCTTGTGTACCGTCCCAAATGCTGGGCTCTTACGCTGACGCTGGTACAGTCGAAAAGGCCGAATGATACGACCTTTCGGATAGGTATTGATCTTGCAGGAATTACCACAAATCAATTAGGAGGAGGTACTCCATGAAAGGCGTAATACTGGCAGGCGGCCTTGGCTCGCGGCTTAGTCCGCTCACGAAGATTACTAACAAACACCTTTTGCCCATATATGGCAAACCCATGATATTCTATCCCATTGAGACACTGATCCGGGCGGGCATAACGGATATCATGATTGTTACCGGGGGAAGCCATGCTGGCGATTTCCTGAGGCTTTTGGGAAACGGAAGGGAATTCGGTCTGAAACATATCAATTACACCTATCAGGAAGGAGAGGGGGGTATTGCAGACGCCCTTTCCCTCGCTGAATATTTTGCAGAAGGGGACGCAATATGCGTTGTCCTCGGGGATAATATTATTGAGCGGAACATCGTCAAGGCTGTGAAGGACTTCAAGACCCAGGGGGGAGGGGCTAAAATACTCCTCAAGGAAGTGCCTGATCCTGAGAGATTCGGGGTAGCTGAAATCGCAGGAGAGACCCTTGTCAACATCGTTGAAAAGCCGGCAGAGCCAAGGAGTAACCTCGCAGTGATCGGTATCTATATGTATGATGGCCGGGTATTTGACATAGTAAAGACCCTGAAGCCCTCTGAGAGAGGCGAGTTTGAGATCACAGATGTGAATAATGCATATGTACAAGAAGGGACAATGACATGGGAAATGCTTCAGGGGTGGTGGACAGACGCAGGCACCTTTGAGTCTCTGCTCAGGGCAAACATTCTTGTATCCCAGACAGGGGCAAATAATGTTGATCAGGAGGAATTATGATTAACGGCGTGATTACAAAGCAGATGAGGTTTATCCCTGACGAAAGGGGAAGGCTGATGGAGATATTGAGAAACGATGAGGATCTCTTTGTTCAGTTCGGCCAGGTCTATGTTACCACAACATACCCCCAGGTAGTAAAGGCATGGCATTTTCACAAAAAACAGGATGATTTTATCACCTGTATAAAAGGTATGCTGAAGCTCGTTCTCTTCGACGACAGGGAGGGTTCTTCAACCCGCGGAGAGGTGAACCAGTTTTTTATCGGCGATTATAACCCCATGGTAGTAAAGGTGCCGAGATTGATCTATCATGGCTGGAAATGTATCAGTGAAGAAGAGGCCCTTATAGTCAATGTTCCCACTGAGCCTTACGACAGACAGAACCCGGACGAATTCAGGCTTGATCCTCATGAAAACAATATACCCTATACGTGGGAGAGGAAGGATGGATAACATGAATATTCTCGTTACCGGCGGATGCGGTTTTATAGGGAGCAACTTCATACGGTATATGCTTTCCAGGCATCCATACCATATCATCAACTTTGACAGTCTTACCTATGCGGGAAACCTTGAAAATCTGAAAGAGATCGAAGATGATCCGAGATACACATTCATTAAAGGGGATATTGCCGAAAAAGAGGACGTGGAGAAGGTATTGGAACGGGATGTGGGTGCAATAATCAACTTTGCGGCGGAATCACATGTTGACAGAAGTATCATGAACCCTGATGCCTTCATAAAGACGAATATTTCCGGCACCTTTAATCTTCTTGAAGAGGCAAAAAAGAGAGGCATAAAGAGGTTTGTTCAAATCTCCACTGATGAGGTATACGGTTCTCTCGGGAAGGAGGGAAAATTCCGGGAGGATACCCCCCTTGCGCCAAACAGCCCCTATTCTGCATCGAAGACATCTTCAGACCTCCTTGCCATGGCATATTACAAGACATATGGAACTCCTATTATTATAACGAGGTGCTCCAACAACTATGGTCCCTACCAGTTTCCGGAAAAATTAATCCCCCTTATTATTACAAATGCCCTTGCAGATATTGAATTGCCTGTGTATGGCGACGGGATGAATGTGAGGGATTGGATACACGTCCTTGACCACTGTGCGGCTATTGATGTGGTCTTTCATAAAGGGGAGACGGGTAATGTATACAACATAGGCGGAGAGAATGAAAGGGCCAATATTGAGATCGTGAAGCTTATCCTCAGCATTCTCGGGAAACCGGAGACCCTTATAAAATACGTAAAAGACAGGCCCGGTCATGACCGAAGGTATGCGATCGATTCAACCAAAGTCAAGAATTCCCTGGGTTTTGAGACAAAGATGAGTTTTAAAAAGGGGATGGAAGAGACGGTACAATGGTACCTGGAGCATAAATCATGGTGGGAGAGGATCAAAAGCGGGGAATATCTTGCATATTATGAAAGAATGTATAAAAACAGATAGCGAGGTTGTGTTCGTATGAAACTCCTGATTACCGGATGTCACGGCCTTGTGGGTACAAACATAATACCCGCTCTGAGCAGCCATTTTGACATCGTTCCCCTTGATATCGAAGAGTGGGATATTACGGATAGAAATGCTGGAGAGTATATCCTCCTGAACCATAAGCCTCAGTTTATCATCAACCTTGCTGCCATGACCGATGTGGATGGATGCGAAGACCGGCAGGAGATGGCGCAGAAGATCAATAGCGATGGTCCTGCCACGGTTGCGGAACTCTGCAAAATGTTTCATATACCCCTTATCCATTTCAGCACAGACTATGTATTTGACGGCGAGAAAGCATTCCCCTATACCGAAGAGGATATGCCCCATCCAATGTCAGTATACGGGGCAACAAAGCTGTCAGGGGAGAGGCGCATACAGGAGATTCACCCCCTGTCGATCATCATAAGGGCCCAGTGGATCTATGGTCATGGAGGGGATAATTTTATATCAAAGGTTACCCGGATAGCACAGGAGACAGGCGCTGCCCGGGTAGTGAACGATCAGTGGGGTGCGCCTACCTATGCCAGGGATCTGGCAGAGCCCATCAGACGCCTCGTTGAGACGGGTAAGCCGGGCATATACCATATTGCAAACAGTGGTTCCTGTAGTTGGTATGAATTTACGAAAGAAATATTCTCCTGCCTCAATATTGATGTCCCCCTTGCGCCCATCCCATCCTCACTCCTTGACAGAAAGGCAAAAAGGCCGCGATATGCGGTTTTTGACTGTTCAAAGATCCAAAGAGAGATAGGGGTGACCATGAGGACCTGGCAGGAGGCGTTACAGGAATACATCGGCAATCAATAATGAAGATAATCTTTTTCTCTGATACTCACCTCTGCAAGGATTTTACTGAAAGAACACATGCGGTGGAAACCTTTATCAAAAATGTCTGTGCAGGGGCGGACATGGTATTCCTCGTTGGTGATATATTTGAATTTTACCATGGATATAAAGGGTACATATATCCATGGTACCAGGGGATTGCCGATGCACTGAGAGGGGTTACAAAACGGGGAAAGTCGGTCTATTATATTGAAGGTAATCACGAATTTGGTATGGGCCGTTACTTTCAGTCCTACACAGGTGCAGTATGTGTGAATGAAGTGGCAATGGATATTGAGGGGAAAAGGGTATTCGTATCCCACGGAGACAAGTTTGTGGGAGGCCCTGTAAGGGCCATGCTGAAGTCACGTCTTGCCGCCTGGGTGATGGATTGTTTAGGTCCCCGCTTTACATGGGCAGTTGCCATGGCAGCCCGGGTTGTTTTATCGAAGAAGGAAAAGCCTTATAACAAAAGGGCCTTTGACAGATTTCGGGACTATGCCGGAAGAAAGTTCGACGAAGGGTATGATGTGGTAATATTGGCCCATTCCCATATGCCGGATAAGGTGGAAACTGAACCAGGAGGTAAACAAAGGATCTATTTAAATACAGGCGATTTCATTGCCAATGCAACCTATATTACCTATGAGAGCTGTGCAGGGTTTCAGATTGTGAAGTATCTTCCTTTTCCTTAACCCAAC
>PNOM01000081.1 GCA_013824835.1 Syntrophus sp. (in: bacteria)
GTGCAGGGTACAGACAGAATTACTATGGAGGAGATCGATGCCGAAATCAAGACAGTGAGGGAAAAACGGCAACGATGAAGATCGTCCTCGATACGAATGTGCTGGTTGCAGGTCTTCTATCGCCGTTCGGTGCATGTGGTGACATTGTTCGGATGATTTCCTCCGGCAACCTGACTTTGTGTGTTGATGCCCGTATCTTGTCCGAATACCATGAGGTATTAAGGCGTCCCAAGCTTCAGTTTGAGGAAGATAAGATTGTCACCATCCTTGACTATGTTGAACGTAATGGCCAAACCGTAGCATCTTCTCCACTTCTCACTTCTTTACCCGATCCTGACGATGAACCATTCCTTGAGGTAGCTATTACGGGTAGCGCAGAGTGTTTAGTTACTGGGAATCATGCCCATTTTCCCTCCAACTTATGCCAAGGAGTTAAGGTGATTTCACCAGCCGACTTTTTGAAGCTTCTTCGGAAACAAAAAAGTGCTGGGGGAACGGTGGGACGCTCTTGAAATGTTGAAATGTGATGAATCTAAGACGTTATAATGATTGCCCAACGAGTCGCTGCGCCGGATCGCGGTCCTGTCGGGCCACTCCCGGTTATGCAGGCGTTGGGCCTCTGAAGCGGTACCGCACGTATAGCTTGACAAAATGTAGCCTTGGGGCTACAATTTAAACTATGACTGAAATTCGCAAGACTGAAGCCTTCGTTGACTGGCTTGATGGCCTGCCCGACATACGCGCACGTGCGCGTATACTGGTAAGGATTGAACGATTGGTGGAGGGAAATCCCGGTGACGTAGGGCCGGTAGGCGAAGGGGTCTCGGAATTGCGAGTTGACTATGGACCTGGCTACCGGGTCTATTACAAGCAGCATGGCCAATCTCTGGTAATTTTGTTGGCTGGCGGTGATAAAAGCACCCAAGCCAAGGACATCAAAACCGCCTTGCGCTTGGCAAGAAATCTATAGGAGCATATCATGACAAAGACCATTACTACTAAATACGATGTTGCCGAACACCTTCGTACCCCCGAGGAAATGGCCGCTTATCTCGAAGCTTGTATTGAGGAGGCAAAGGGTGACGCCACCTTCATAGCCAAAGCCCTTGGAGACATTGCCCGTGCTAAAGGCATGTCTCAAGTAGCACGGGATGCTGGCTTGTCTCGTGAAAGCCTTTATAAAGCGCTATCTGGAGAGAGAAGCCCCGGCTTTGATACAGTTCTGAAAGTAATAGGTGCACTCGGTTTAGGCTTGCGTGCAGAAGTGGTGCACACGAACTCGAAGGCCCAGCGAGGCGGTGCAGCCAATCGGCGAAAAAAGGCGCTCGCCTCTGGCTGACCTTTTTGCTATGAGCAGACAGTAACATGAAAGAACATAAATTTGAAAACAGATGTATCTATTGCGGTGAATCTGATTTAGTCCATGATGTCCATGTTGGGTTAACCAACGAAATCGGTGATGTTGGATTGTCCTATAGCAAGTTCATCACCGGGACAGAACCTATCTATGCGGATATATGCACATCATGCGGGAGCATCATCCGTTTACATGTACATAAAACAGACCGCAAATGGATAACAAAGAAACCCAAATCATAACATGGAACCTTGAGGGATATCCGTAAATAAGTAAATAGCTGTTGGGATGTCCCCTGCGCCCGCCACTATTTCAATTCATAGGATGTTCTATTTGAGGTTTACCTGACATATTTTTTTGTTTATACTCTGTTCCAGATATCCAAAGCCCAAAGTTAACTTAAGGAGGAGAAATGAAAAGACTTATCTGTGTATTGTGCATGTTGTTTGTCGGTGTTTCAACATATGTGTTTGCTGAAACTATGAAAACAATAAGCGAAAAAAATGAGTATGGCGGGGAAACGATAATGCTCACTTATTCTCCAGGTGATGGGGAATACAAGAAAGGGACGGCAAAAGACATAACCTACCTTAACGGCAATAAAAAGCAAATGAAGATCGAGTCCTTTTTCACCGAGGAGGCTGCCAGGAAGCAAGGGACGGCGAAGGAGATCGCCTACTTAAACACCAACGAAAAACCGACGAAGGTTGAGTCATACTACACCAATGAGCGGATCAAGAAGGATGGGATAGTAAAGAGTGTAGAATACTATGATAGTAAAGGGAAAACGGCGAAGGTTGAGCTCTATGATAAGAAAGGAAAACTTCGTTTGACCAAATAAATTTACACCCTTACTCCAGGGGCAGCTTGTAGGCGGTGAGAACGTTGTTTCTCAAAGTGCATAATAACGGATGAGGCAATGCAGCCCTTCCCTGGCATGGAAAAATGGGGACGTCCTGGTTTGTTCTTTCGGAAAAAAGAGATTGGGGGATTTTCGGACAATGGTTTGTACGTCATTGCATTCGTGAAAATAACCATTTGGCGGATTTACTTAACCCAAATCGTCCCTAAAAGCACCATGGCTGCAAAAAATAAGACCCCAAGTTCTTCCACGTACATTCCTTCCTTATTTATTCCAGCCAAATTTTTTATCTCTTTGTGAAATAATATGCAAGTTCCTATTGACATAACTTGCTTTCCTACTATAGCCTGTATACAGGGCCAGTCGATTCTTTACAATACGTGTTTGAGGAGGTCCGGCTTTGAAGAAGACATTCCAGCAATTGATAAGCTCCCTCGCAGAAAATACTCCAGATATCCCCTTCGCAGTACAGTTCTGGGATGGAGATATGCAGAATTACGGCAAGGGAGAACCCTCGTTTAAGCTCTGCGTCAAATCCCCGAAGGCGGCCAGCCGGGTTCTGACCAAGGGCATTCTCGGATTTGGAGAGGAGTACACCGTAGGCACTATTGAGGTGGAGGGAGATTTCAACGAATTGATGCGTCTGGGATTCACGCCTTATGTCCAGGATCTGAAGCTTTCCTTTGGGGCAAAACTTGCCATTTTCTGGCAATACGTGAAATCAATGAATACGCCCAGGAATTCTCTCAAGAACATTTCCCACCACTATGACAGGGGTAACGATTTTTTCCGGCTTTATCTTGATGAAACCATGACCTACTCGTGCGCCTATTTTTGTTCCCCTGAGGACTCCCTTGAGCAGGCTCAAAAACAGAAATATGAGCATATCTGCCGCAAACTCCGGCTTAAAGAAGGAGAAAACCTGGTGGATATCGGGTGCGGCTGGGGTGGTATGCTTATCTACGCGGCAAAGCATTATGGGATCAAAGGCACGGGCTGCACGCTGTCTCAAGAGCAGGTCGGTTTTGCAAGACAAAGGATAAAGGAAGAGGGCCTGGAGGGACGAATTGAGATACTCCTTGAAGACTACCGCAATCTGCAAGGCCGGTTTGACAAGTTTGTTTCCATCGGCATGTTTGAGCACGTGGGGCGGAAGTACATCACCACATTTATGGAAAAGGCAAATTATTTGCTAAGGGCGGGGGGGACAGGGCTCCTCCACACCATCGGAAAAGAGCTTGACACCCCGAGCGACCCGTGGACTATGACGTATATTTTTCCCGGAGCCTATATACCGGCTCTTGATTCAATCATAAAGACCATGGGGGAAAAGAGGCTCGTTCCCATAGATGTGGAAAACCTCCGTCTACACTATGCCGCAACTCTCGATGAGTGGGCGAAACGATTCGAGTCACGCATAGAAGACATTCGGAATATGTTCGACGATGGGTTTGTTCGTATGTGGCGTACGTATTTGAACGGCAGTGCTGCCGGCTTCCGCTGGGGAGAGCTGCGCCTTTACCAGATCCTGTTTACAAAAGGGCTCAATAACGAACTCCCCATGACGAGGAGCTACATGGCATCCCTCGGGATGTAGGGGGCATCTTAAGTAATTAACAATTGCCTTAACATCCCTCATAGCGCTGATACCATTTCTTCGGGCAATGCATCTATATCGTTCTGCCAGGAAATCATCAGGAACTTGTGACGGGGCTGAGAAAAAATCATTTCATCCCACGGCCATTATAAGCAGGACAAACACATTTGGAGAATCCATTCCAGGAGGTAATCTTTGCCCACCGACAGTGTCATCACCTCCACATTAGTGTGCCCTGGCCATCCAAATATTTCTTTACAAGTTGAGGGCAAAGTGATATATGTAAAACGATGTACCCTGTAACAAATGGATCTTGCTGGCGTAATTCGTTCAGGAGTCCTTTCGGTTTAATCGATAGACAATCTAAACATCCTGTAAATTCCATAAAGTCTGTCCTGGTAATGGTTTCTTTTGAGAAGTAGCATATCTTCAAAAGGTGGAGATTGCGTGGAGGAATATATTTGTGGGGGGCGATAAGGAGGCTGTATGAGTGAATATACCTATGAAGAAAAGGAAGGTTTTGACGGACAGAAGGTCAGGGTTCTGGGGCCGACCTACGAGAAGGGGAAGCCTGAGGGGAAGCAGGACTGGACCGAAAAGATTGACAGCAGGGAAGGGGCAATGGACTATCTGAGAACGGCCCTCCGCTATTGGTATAGTAAAGAATGGTTTGGCAGTGAAAAGAGGAAGAAAGAGGCATAAAAAGGAGGGAGACCATGACATTTCAGATTCCTAAGATAACATATACCGGGCGTATCAGGGAAGTGGAGATAGGCGCAGGACCGAAGCTGGTAAAGGTGGGCGGCGAAACGTGCTATCCCTTCTACCTCTTTGAGGGAGAGATGCCCAATCCCCCCAGGATTGCCTTTGAGGTATGGGATTATGAACCGGAGGAATGGCCTGAGTGGGCAGTTGAGCCCTTTAAGGATGTCATTCATGATCCGGTTGCCTGGGCGCGGAAGTCTATCGATGTCTATGGAGCCGAGATGATTGCCCTTTTGCTGAAGAGCGCTGATCCCAATGGTATGGACAGGGCTGTAGAGGATGTAATTACCGTTGTGGAAAGAGTTTCGAAAGCAATAGACGTGCCCCTCATTGTGTGGGGATCTGTGAATGATGAAAAGGATGCAATACTCCTCCGGCGGGTGGCAGAGGTGTGCGAAGGGCGGAACGTGGCTATTGCCCCGGTTGTTGAGAAGAATTACAAGCCGGTAGGTGCTATGGCTATAGGATACAGCCAGGTTGTCGCAGCGTCTTCACCTATAGACGTGAACCTGGCGAAACAGTTAAATATTCTCCTCGGGAATCTTGGCGTAACCGATGAAAAGATCATTGTTGATCCCACTACGGGTGGACTTGGATACGGTCTCGAATATACGTACTCTGTAATGGAAAGGGACAGAATGGCAGCCCTTACCCAGGAGGACTTGAAGCTTCAGTATCCGATAGTCTGCAATCTTGCCAATGAAGTCTGGAAGACCAGGGAGGCGCGTACGAAGGAAGAGGACGATCCGAAACTCGGGGATGAGAAGAAAAGGGCCATACTCATGGAATCAATCACTGCAATGAGTTTACTCTTTGCAGGGGCGGATATACTTGTAATGAGACACCCTGACGGGATTGCCCTTGTTAAGGATATGATCCGGGAATTGATGGGTTAAGGGGGTTATGATGGATGAAAAAAGGATACAAAGCATAGACATTGCAACGGTTGAGATGCTCGAAAAGGCCCAGAAGGAACAGATCAGTACGGTTTTTTCCAGGGCCGATGAAATGAAGCCCTGCCCCATTGGGGTTGAGGAAAGTTGCTGTAAGATATGTGCCATGGGGCCGTGCAGGCTTCCCCGGTCAAAGAAGGATGAAGGAAAGGTAAGAAAAGGCGTGTGCGGGGCTACTATCGACACGGTGGTGGCGAGGAACTTTGCGAGGAAGATCGCCGCAGGCACTGCATCCCATTCAGACCATGCCCGGGAGGTTACCGAGACCTTTCTTAAGGCAGCCCGGGGAGAGGCCCAGGGTTTTGCCATAAAGGATGAGATCAAGCTCCTTGAAGTGGCCCTTGATTTCGGGATTACCATTGAAGAGAGGAGCATTAAAGATATTGCCATTGAGTTAGGGGAAAAGGCCCTTCAGGAATTCGGAAAACAGCACGGTCAGCTTGTTTATATCAGCAAGGCGCCCCTCAAGAGACAGGAGATCTGGAAAAAGTTCGGTGTTACCCCGAGGGGCATTGATCGGGAAGTGGTGGAGATTATGCACAGGACCCATATGGGGGTTGACCAGGATTATGTACATATTCTCCAGCAGGCAACACGCTGCGCCCTGGCTGACGGATGGGGCGGCTCCATGATATCCACTGACTTGCAGGATATCATGTTCGGAACCCCCGTGCCTGTTCTCGGCACCATAAACCTCGGGGTCCTGAAGGAAGATGAAGTGAATGTTATCGTTCACGGTCATGAGCCCCTCCTCCCTGAGCTCCTTGTAACGGCAAGCCGCGATCCTGAGATCAAAAGGCTTACGGAAAAGGTGGGTGCCAAGGGCATTAATCTTGCCGGCATGTGCTGTTCTGCCAATGAAGTCCTCATGAGGCACGGTATACCCTGTGCGGGAAATTTCCTGCAGCAGGAACTTGCATTGGTGACAGGGGCAGTAGAGCTTATGACCGTAGATGTCCAATGCCAGATGCAGGGCCTCCAGGACGTGTCCGCCTGTTTCCACACAAAGCTTGTCTCTACATCGGACAGGGCGAAGATAGAAGGCGCTGCGCACATGGAATTTCATCCTGAAACAGGACTCGATACCGCAAAGAAGATACTGAGGCTCGCCATAGAGAATTATCCCAACAGGCGTGGTCCGGTCTATATTCCTCACCATTCCCGGGATATCGTGGCAGGTTTCAGCCACGAAACAATAAACTATCTCCTTGGAGGCCTTTTCAGGGCAAGTTATAAGCCTCTGAATGACAATATCATTAATGGCAGGATCAGGGGTGTCGCGGGCGTGGTAGGGTGCAACAATGTAAGAACTACACACGATGCAGCCCACATTGCCATGATAAAAGAGCTTATAAAGAATGATGTCCTTGTGCTGACTACAGGGTGCTCGGCAATGGCCTGCGGCAAGGCAGGGCTCCTTACGCCTGAAGCTGCGCGGGAATATGCCGGGGAAGGGCTTGCAGAGGTATGCGAGGCCGTAGGTATTCCCCCGGTGCTCCATATGGGTGCATGTGTTGACAATTCAAGAATCCTGGTTGCAGCCACTGCTATGGTAAAAGAGGGTGGCCTTGGCGATGATCTGTCTGATCTCCCTGTTGCAGGCGCTGCGCCTGAATGGATGAGTGAAAAGGCCCTTGCCATAGGGCAATATTTTGTAGCCTCCGGCGTATTTACCGTATTCGGCACCACATGGCCTACAACAGGGAGCGAGAAGGTGACCCGTCATCTTTTTGAGGAGTATGAGGAGATGTATAAGGGTAAGTGGGCCTTTGAAAACGATCCGGTGAAAGCGGCCTGGCTTATGATTGATCATATCGATAAGAAGAGAAAGGCCCTCGGCCTCGAAAAGGCACGGGAACGGGTATTGTTCGATATGGCTATGAGAAGGGAATTAGCGTAATAATTAGGGGGCAGTATAAAAGCTTTGCGGTGCTCTAAAACGGAGGTGGGCAGGAATGAAATTTAAAGTAGTTATTCATAATGCGGAAGAAGGCGGTTACTGGGCAGAAGTTCCAGCTATACCTGGGTGTATGACTCAGGGCGATACATGGGATGAACTGCTCCAAAACGTATATGAAGCAGTTGAAGCCTGTCTTTCAGTGGATGTAGCGCCTGTACAGACAAACCCGGAAGATAAGGTTCTTGAAATAGCAGTATGAAGAGCATATCAGGGAAAGAACTTTGTAAAGTCCTTGAGAAGAATGGTTGGCTGCTGAAAACTATTCACGGTAGCCACCATGTATATATGAAAGCAGAAAGAAATGAGAGGATAAGTATTCCGGTACATGGGAATAAGGATTTGAAGGCAGGCATGTTGAAGGCAATTATGAAGATCGCTGGTATAGATGAATCTGAGTTTTAGATATAAGTGGTTGAGAAATTAAAGATATATATTTCTTATTAAAAAAGGAAAAAGTTGGTAGTATGTGGCAAAAATTAATGAAAATTAAGAGAGAAAGGGAACAATAGTGACTGGCAGGTTATTTCCGGTGCTATTATAATAATCGAGGTGATTAACCATGTCTAAAATAATCGCATCAGCGGCAATTAGAGGAGCACATAAGATATTCCTGAAAGCGGAAGAGAAGTACAATGAGGCCTTAGAGAAATTCGGACCCCAGCAGGAGGTCGGTTTTCCCAATACTGCCTATTATCTCCCCATTATCTACGCAATGACCGGTATCGGTGTTGCAAAGATTGAAGATATGAAGCGGGTCCTCGATATTTGCAGGAGATTGATCCCTCCGCCCGTGCGGGAGCACGTGGCCCTTCCCTATCTTGCCCCTGCCCTTGACGCAGGTATGGCAACGTTCTTTGCCGAGGAGATGATTGAAGCGATCAGATACCTTGAGGAACCGGATGTCTATGTCGCAAACGGCGAAGACCCGACAGAGAAGACACTATGGCTCGGTGCGGCTAACGACGTGGTTTTCAGAAAGAGGGGGGTCGAATTTGTGGACGGGACCGCCCCGGGTTTTGCCGCCATTGTGGGCGCAGCCCCGGACCCTCAGACTGCGGCACGGATTGCCCTTGAACTCCAGGAAAAGAATCTCTATGTATTCATGTGCGGTGAGCACAGGGGAAAAAGATTTTCAGAACAGCTTGTTGAAGCAGGGGTCCAGATCGGATGGCCCACACGGCTTGTATCCTTTGGCCCCGACATATACCAGGCCGTATTTGCCATAGGTTTTGCATGCCGTGTCGCCATGGCTTTCGGCGGCATTAAGCCCGGCGATTTCAGGCGGAACCTCATCTACAATAAAGACAGGACATACGCCTTTGTCCTTGCCCTCGGGGATGTGACCGATGAATGGTATGCAAACGCGGCAGGGGCGATCAACTGGGGTTTCCCGGTCATCGCCGACACGCCCATACCGGAGGTGCTGCCTACAGGCATATGCACCTATGAACACGTTGTTTCCAACATTCCCCATGACCAGATTGTTCAGAAGGCCGTTGAAGTGAGGGGGCTCAAGGTGCAGGTAGCGAAGGTGCCTATCCCTGTTTCCTATGGTCCTGCATTCGAGGGCGAGAGGGTGCGCGGCGAGGATATCTTTCTTGAAATGGGCGGCGGAAGGACCGCGGCAGTGGAATGGACCACCTCAAAGAGGATGGAAGAGGTAGAGGATGGAAAGGTGGAGGTAATAGGCCCTGATGTCAAGGATATACAGGCCGGGACCCGCCTCTATTTTGCCATGGTTGCAGAGGTTGCAGGCCGTAATTTCCAGGAGGATTTCGAGCCTATACTTGAAAGACAGAACCACCACCTGATAAACCAGGCCCAGGGGGTCATGCACATAGGCCAGAGGGATATTGCATGGATACGCATATCGAAACAGGCAGTGGAAAAGGGTTTCAAGCTTGAGCATATCGGCAGGATCATCCACGCCAAATACCATCAGGACTTTGGCGCCATTTTTGACAAGGTGCAGATAAGGATCTATACGGAAGAGGCGAAGGTAAGGGAGATACTTGAACAGGCGAGGGCGTCCTATGAATACAGAGACGCAAGGGTCGAGGGAATGACCGATGAAGATACGGACACCTTCTACTCATGCATCCTCTGCCAGTCCTTTGCTCCAAACCATGTCTGTGTTGTAAGCCCTGAGAGAACGGGCCTTTGCGGTGCCTATAACTGGCTTGACTGCCGCGCAGCCAATGAGATAAGCCCTGAAGGGCCTAACCAGCCTGTGCAGAAGGGCGAAGTGATTGATGCGCGTCTTGGTCAATTCAAGGGGTGCAATGAGTATATAAAGAAGGCATCACGGCAGAAGGTCGAGAACGTCAGTTTTTACAGTCTCATGGTGGACCCCATGACCACATGCGGGTGCTGCGAGTGTATTGCAGCGGTGCTGCCCATGTGCAATGCAATCATGACCGTTGACAGAGACTTTATCGATATGACGCCCTGCGGCATGAAGTTTACGACACTTGCAGGGTCGGTGGGCGGCGGCGCCCAAAGCCCCGGTTTTCTCGGTCACAGCAAATACAATATTACCCAGAGGAAATTCCTCACAGGAGACGGTGGATTGCTCAGGATTGCATGGATGCCGAAGCGTCTGAAAGAGGAGCTGCACGAGCGGCTGAAGAAGAGAGGGGAAGAACTTGGCATTCCCGATTTCCCTGATATGATCGCAGATGAGACAGTGGGAACCACGGAGGACGAGGTGCTTGAATTTCTCACCGCAAAAGGACACCCCTGCCTGACTATGGAGGCTTTGTTTTAAAGGCAGTCGTTAGTCGATAGTCGTTAGAGTGAAGATGCAAAGGCAGAGATTGGCGTGGAGAAGATAGCGAGCTTCAAGGATTTGAAGATATGGCAGAGAGGGATGGAATTGGCAAAAGCCGTATATGAGATTACAAGTTTATTTCCTTCAAAAGAAACTTATGGAATTGTGAGCCAGATGCGGCGTTCTGCTGTATCAGTGCCTTCAAATATAGCGGAGGGTTTTATGAGAAAGGGTAATAGGGAATATGCACAATTTTTGTATATCTCTCTCGGTTCCCTTGCTGAACTTGAAACCCAGGTAATTATTTCCGAGCAGTTAGGATTTATAGACAACAATAAGAGCGGCGAACTTCAGGCCACAATCAGCGATATCAGCAAGATGACCATGGGTCTAATAAAATGCCTATGACCTTATACATTTCACTATCAACTGCCTCTATATTTTCTGCTTTTTTTATTCTTTTCACTAACGACTATCGACTAACGACTGCTCTTATACTAACGACTAACGACTATCGACTAACGACTGCCTCATTAAGGAGAATAATATGGGATTGACAGGAATACAGATTTTCAAGCTTTTGCCGAAGACAAACTGCGGGGAGTGTAAGTACCCGACCTGCCTTGCTTTTGCCATGGCCCTTGCGGGCGCAAAAACCGAACTGGCCTTGTGTCCTCATGTGAGCGCAGAGGCGCAGGAACAGCTTTCCGATGCGAGCGCCCCTCCGATCAGGCCAGTGACCATAGGAACCGGGGATTATGAGGTGAAGATCGGCGGTGAAACAGTCCTGTTCAGGCATGAAAAGACCTTTTTCAATAAACCGGGCCTTGCCATACTTATTACGGATACCATGGACAGCGGGGAGATTGAGAGACGCTTTGGAAGCCTTTCCCTGTTCCAGTATGAGCGGGTAGGTCTGATGCTCCGGGCGGAAATGGTTGCCTTGAAAGAAACGGGAAACAAGGAGAAATTCCTCGGTCTCGTGAAACAGGCCTGCGCGCACCCTTACAGCATAATACTCATGTCCGCTGATCCTTCTATTATGAAGGAGGCCCTCGACATAGGAAAAGATAAAAAGCCCCTCATATATGGAGCAACGATAGACAATTATGAGGCATTCGGGGCCCTCGCAAAGGAGTATGCTTGCCCCCTCGCAGTAAAAGGGGCGGGTCTCGATGAGGTAACAGACCTCACGGAAAAGCTGGCTGCCATGGGCATAAAAGACATGGTTATTGATGCCTCTACCCGCACCGTAAAAGAGGGTTTTGAAGAACAGGTCATTATACGGCGGGCAGCGCTCCTGTCCAAAGTTAAAGCCCTCGGATTTCCGACTATCACCTTTCCCTGTGAGATGGCGGATGATCTGATGAAAGAGACCCTTATTGCATCTGCCTATGTGGCGAAATATGCGGGTATCATTGTGATGAGCGATTTTCAGGGCGAGTCCCTCTTCCCGCTCCTCCTCCAGAGACTCAATATCTACACGGATCCCCAGAGGCCCATGACCACCCAGGAAGGGATTTACCCCATCAATAATCCTGACGAAACATCACCGGTGCTCATAACGTGCAATTTTTCCCTCACCTACTTTATTGTGAGTGGTGAAATTGAGAATTCAAGGGTACCTGTGTGGCTTGCGGTCATGGATACGGAGGGGTTATCAGTCATGACTGCCTGGGCAGCAGGAAAATTCGTGGGAGATACTGTGGGGGCCTTTATCAAGAAGAGCGGAATAACGGATAAGATTACCCATAAAAAACTGATCATTCCCGGCTATGCTGCCGCAATCCTTGGAGACCTTGAAGAGGAACTTCCCGGCCTGGAGGTCCTTGTGGGGCCGCGGGAAGCGGCGCACATACCGGCCTATTTGAAAATGTGGAAGGCAGGTTAAGGAAGATGAGCGCCATAATCCCGATAAATAGGGATAAGTAAGTTAAAGACAAAGGAGTGATCCCATGAAATTGATAGGCGAAAACCTTAACGTAATGGCGGTGAAGATAGGAAAGGCCTTAAAGGAAATGGATCCCGGGCCCATCAGGGAGATGGCTGTTGCCGAGGCAGAGGCGGGCGTAGACCTGATCGATATTAACCTTGGACCGCTACGAAAGGCAGGTCCGGAAGTAATGGCATGGGTAGTAAAAACCGTACAGGAAGTGACGGATCTCCCCCTTTCTCTTGATACTACGAGTATTGAAGCCATGGAGGCAGGGTTGCAGGTCTGTAAGAATAAGGCCCTTATAAATTCCATCTCAGCGAGGCCTGAAAGGATGGAGGCCCTCATGCCTCTGGCAAAAAAATATAATGCGTCCTTCATCGGCCTGACCATGGGCGTGGAAGGCATTCCAAGGGATGCGAACGAACGGGGGCTCCTTGCTGCCGAGATGCTTGCCGCTGCAGCCGGCTACGGGATATTGGAAGAAGATATATGGCTTGATCCCATTACCCTTCCCATAAATTCCCAGCAGATCCAGGTGCAGGGATGTACGGAGTTTGTCATGATGCTCCCTGAGCTTTTTCAGAACTGCAAGTCAACGTGTGGACTTTCCAATGTTTCAAACGGGACGCCAACCCATCTGAGGGGCATTTTGAACAGGACCTATATGATCATGCTCAAAAGATACGGCATGTATTCCGCCATAGTGGATGCCTTTGACAGGGAACTGAGAGAGATTGCCAAGGGGAGAAGACCTGACCTTGAAACCCTTGTGCATAAAGTTATGGACGGAGAGACGGTTGATCTGCCGAATCTCCCGGAGGAAGGGGCTGCTTACGTCAAAACAACGAAGGTGCTCATGGGGCAGAAACTCTACTCAGATTCATGGCTGGAGCTGTAATTAAAAGGTAGAATCGTGCAGGGCAGCAAGGAAAAACGGCTTGTCTGGAGCATTATTGTTACCCTGATTGTCTTTGCAGGGGAAATAATCGGCGGTTTCTTAAGTAACAGCCTTGCCCTCTTGAGTGATGCGGGCCATGTCTTCACCGATCTTTTTGCCCTTGTCTTCAGCCTTATTGCAGCCCTCATCATGAAATGGCCCTCGGATTTCAGGGCAACCTACGGATACCAGAGGATCGGTATTCTTGCTGCCCTGATAAACGGTTCGAGTCTCGTGGTCATTGCAATCTTTATCTTTATTGAGACCTATAAGCGTTTTCTCACGCCTCCAATGATCAATTCAGGGCTCATGCTTTCCGTCGCGGTCGCGGGTCTTGGG
>PNOM01000082.1 GCA_013824835.1 Syntrophus sp. (in: bacteria)
ATACCGAGTATAAAAAGCGCTGGTGACGACTTGACTCTCCTTATCTGCCAGATCCTGCTCCTGCAGTTGGCTGACGGTGTCGCGAAGAAGGATATAACTCTCTTTTTATCCTGTCTCACCTGATGGAAGTGTTTATCCGCGCCTTCTAACCTCTTGACGTAGGTTGATTTCTTCTGTATTTTTTCGGTGGCAGGGTGAGTCCAGCTACACTCCACCCAACCACTTCCCTTTGTTTTTGACACTTCGATCATTTCTTTCATCAAGGGTTTTCCATTTGCATCCTTTACTTCAAGCATATTCCTCCCTACAAGTTTAGGGTTGCCCCCATCCGCCAGGTGGGTACCATCGTATGTATCGAGAACCACGTACAGATCCCCTTTGACAAATTGACTGCGAGGATTATTAATCTCCGCGATTGCCTTGTCCTTGCCGTTCGGCACGGAGTGCCATTGCTACCCGTCTCCCAGTCGGCCATTAACTGTTATAACGTTCCATTACTGCCTCAAGCACGCCGCCCCCAATGGCCCTTGCCTTGTCGGCGACCGTATTGCAATACTCCCTCATACCTCTCGGATCTATATCTGCTATTTTCTCATTTTCCCGGACATTCATTTCCCGTATAAGACCCCTCAGCACGCCGTCAATCTCTGCTGCAACAGGGGTTTCATTTACATAAAGAACGATATCTCCTTTCTGTACATTATCTCCAAGTCGGCACATGTGTCTTATGATGCCTGCCCGGGGTGACCTCAAGACCCTCTCTATGCCGAATCCCATGATAGAACCCGGTATGCCCGTATATTGCTCCGCAGAACCTTTATAGATCGCTCTGCCGAGGTTGTGTCCTCTATTGCTCTCGATCACA
Organism: Syntrophus sp. (in: bacteria); assembly: GCA_013824835.1. Lineage (GTDB taxonomy): Bacteria > Desulfobacterota > Syntrophorhabdia > Syntrophorhabdales > Syntrophorhabdaceae > PNOM01. Next base: position 866 of record PNOM01000082.1, read on the forward strand.
GCATGCACGTCTTCGGGGGCACTGAAGCCTGGCCCTACGCCGACAACAAAACGCGCCTCCGCAGTGCTTGTTCCCAGGTTTCTTTTCGCCATAATGGCATCGATTACCACATCAGGTTTGAGTGCTGCAATAGCCCTCCACCCAGGGTCGATTATCACCCCGATCTGTTTTTGCTCCCATAGGTAGGGAAGTTCCTTCAAGTCCTGTATGAGCACTGCCTTTATGCCCTCTACCTCCATGTCTCCTTCGATAACCGCCTCGGAGAACAATACACTCCTTCTTATGCTAAGCGGTCGGGGCGTCTCCAACATGACTATGCTTCTCAGGTTCGCCATGAAAAGCCTGATTGCTATCCCGGTCGCCATCTCGCCCCCACCTTTTATAGCTATTCTCAAATTTCTCATCTTTTATTCCTTTTAATCTCCTATCTCCCCATCTACCAACTTCCCGATCTATTGTTTTGCCATCCTTACATGTATCCGAACGCATAACAACCATTATTCTCTTTTTTCGTTAGCCCGGTCCGTTCCTACCATTATTATTTTTGCCGGTATTTCTCCCGCAGTTCCCTTTTCAGTATCTTTCCTGCAGGATTCTTAGGGAGAGATTCCATGAATTCCACGGTCTTGGGTGCTTTGTACTTTGCCAGCCTTTCCCGGCAAAAGGCAACGAGTTCCTTATCCGTAACCTCAATACCATCTTTGCACACCACTACCGCGTGAACCCTTTCCACCCAATAATCATCAGGTATGCCGATTACGGCAGCTTCCCTCACTGCGGGGTGTCCGTAGAGGACCTCCTCCACTTCACGGGGGAACACATTCTCCCCGCCTGTGATGATCATATCGTTCTTCCTATCCACTATGTAGATATAGCCCTTATCATCGTAGTAGCCCATGTCGCCCGTATATACAAAACCATCTTTAACGCGCTCCGCCGTGTCCTCAGGCTTCTGCCAGAATCCGATCATTGTATTGCCCGAAATTATTATCTCACCCACTTGGTAGGGGTCTATGTCTTCTCCGGTGTTGTTTACGATCCTTACGTGGACGCCCAGATTCGGCCTTCCGCACGACATAAGTCTTTTCTGTTCTTCTTCCGAAAGCCCCGTAACCTTGTGTTCCTCATTCCTGAGACAGCAGGCATTCGGTCCTGTTTCTGTGCTCCCGTACCCCTGTATGAAAACAGGTCCCCATAGATCGAGGCCCTGCTTAAGCATTTCCAGAGGCATGGGCGATGCGGCGTACCACATCCTCTTCATGCTCGTGAGGTCATACTTTTTGAAGTTCGGAAGGGCAAAGAACGAAGAGAGGTGGGTAGGTACAATATGGATGTCTGTTGCCTTCTCCTTTTCAATAGCCTTCAGAGTCGCCTCAGAATCAAAGGTTGGCAGCAGGACAATGCTGCCCCCCACATAAAAGTAGCTCCACATTACCTTTGTTCCTCCTATGTGGAACAAAGGCATGATCATGACATATTTATCCTCGGGTTGGATCCCCGTCATCATCACGTAGGTCTTCGTATCTTCTATAAACCTCCGGTGGTTGTAGAGAGCCCCTCGGGGCAAACCGGTGGTGCCGCTCGTGTATATGATCAAAAGAGGATCGTCCTCTTCTATAGACACATTCGGTTCGCTTTCTGAAAAATTGCTGTTCAGAAGCTCATCATAAGAAATCATTTCCGTATCATTCACGTCCATGGATATGTACTTTTCAGCGCATAGGCCCATGTCCCTCAATGTTCGGGCCATATCCATATGTTCTTCACCTACAAACAGGACCTTCGCCTGGGAGTAGTTTACTAGATACCTGAGTTCCTTCTCATTAAGTCTCGCATTAAAGGGAGAGAGAATAAAACCGCCCTTCATGGCTGCACCGGAGACTTCAAGATATTTGGCGCTGTTCCAGGACAGGACACCGATAACATCCCCTTTCTTTAGGCCCATGGCCATCAAGGCGTTCACTAACCGGTTTACCCTGTTATTAAAGGCGCTGAAGGTCATTCTTTCGTCGCCAAAGATGAGACACTCTTGGTCCGGGTAGAATAAAGCGTTTCTGTATACCATTTCCGCGCAAGTACCTATCTTGTAGCGGTTCAACTCCTGCAAAATTTTGATCTTACTCATTACACATTAACCTCCTTAGATTATTGACTGTTTCACAATAGTACTACGTCCGTCAAGAATCCCTCCCGGCCTCCATTTAATAAAGGGAGGGGTTCCTGTCTTCGGCATAAATCTTTTCCGTCACTTCATCAACAGGTTTGGCAAAAACAGAACGAGCTGCGGAAATATAAACAATAAGGCCATGCAGACCACCTGGGCCGCAAGGAACGGTGCTGCGCCCCTGTATACGGTGCCCATGGGCACCTTCGCCATTTTTGCTACTATGAACACACACATAGCAACGGGAGGAATTGCCGCACCAACGCCCACTGTAATTGCAATGGCAATGCCTATCCATAAGGGATCGTAACCGAGGTTTATCATAGCTGTGTAAAATACGGGCGTAGCCAGAATCATGAATGCCAGGTCGTCCACCACAGAACCACCGAGGAGATACACAAACATAATAATGATCATTATTATGTGCCGATTCAGGGAAAGCGAGGATATAAGCCCGCTCACCGTATTGGGGAGATCCACCATGGTGAGCAGGTGACCGAGTACGCCTGATGCGGCAATAAGCATAAGCACCATACACCCTGTGGTGAGCGACTCGGTGGTGGCATTGCTGAAGGCTTTGAATTTAGTGCGCGTTTTGATTATGCTGAGCACGATCAGAACAAATGTGCCTATGGCACCTGCCTCAGTGGGTGTAAAAATCCCCCCTGAAAGCCCGTATATGAGGAAGGCGATGATTATTACGGGCCAAATGATCTCGGTGATGGCTGAAAGCTTTTCTCTCAGCGGGTACGTGGGACCCAAGGGCGCTATAGCCGGATTCATCTTTGCCCGTAGGTACGCAATAAGGATGAAAAAAAATGAAATCATGAGGCCCGGAATCAATGCCGCCATAAAAAGCTTCCCTATGGAGATTTCCGTCAGTATCCCGAAAATAATCAAGGTGACGCTTGGAGGCAGGAGGGAACCAAGGGTACCCGAGACGGCAACAACGCCCGTTGAAAATGACTTGTCGTATTTGTACCGGTTCATTTCGGGTATGGCTATGTTGGTGAATGTGGCTGCTGTAGCAGCCAACGAGCCGCACACCGACTTGAAGATTGTTGCCCCCACTATGGTTGCAATAGCGAGGCTTCCGGGAATACGGCCGATCATTTTATCGGCAGCAATGTAGAGGCTTCTCGCAATACCCGAATGGTTCGCTATCTGGCCCATAAGTACGAAGAGGGGGATAACGGTCAGGCCATAAGACATAAAGGTGTCGGTGAAATCATTTGCCAGCATGCCCATAGCGGTTTGAAAGGAGGTAAGATATGAAACACCGAGGACCCCCACGATAGCCATAGCGAAGGCCATGGGCATTCCCGTAAAGAAGAGAACAAACAAGAGCACCACGCTCATTAAAATCAGAGTCATCTCACTCATTTTCCGTCCCTCCTTTTATGAGCTGCACCATTTCCAGAAGAATAATTACACACTGCATAAGACCGCAAAACGCAAAAGCATATATAGCCCCGCACAGAGGTATATGGAGCGTTTGAGATACCTCCCCTTTACTCTGGAATTCAAGACCCTTAAACACGCTGCCCGCAAAAAGCAGCACAAACAGGCCTATTGACAGGATCCGTGTAATAACCCCGACTGTCCTTTTTGTTCGAGGCCCCACCTTTTCAATTACCGCATCAACAAAGACATGACCCTCTATCCTTGTCGTTTCCGGAATAGCAAGGCCAAGGACAATCAGTCCCATGAGGGAGATGACGTCGTAGGAGCCTACCATGGGTCGTCCCATATATCGGAACAGCACGTCAAAAACAGTGAAAAACATCATAAGCACCAAACCGACCCCGCCGATCCCGTGCATCAGCCGGGTTAAAACCGCTATACGTGAATCAGAATTTACCATTCTCCTCTCCTCCTGATCATGTTACCGCCTTAGCGAGCCACAAGCAGAATCGTGGCTCGCTAAAAGAGGTCCGGGCTCTCTGTCCCACACCTCACGGCCAAAACTACAGTCTATCGATATTGCTTCAGGTAGTTCTGTATGAATGCGAGGGACTGATCTCCAGGCAATCCCTTCTCCTTCATCCTCTTGACATAGTCATCATAAAGGGGTTTCGCACCCATGTCTGCCCAGCGCTGATCCTCATCTTTGGGCAGAGGTATGAAGGTAAGGGTACTTTTAAATTTGGCTAATGCAACCTCATCCTGTTTATCCCATGCCTGTCCGAATTTCTCAATATACTCCGCGCTCAAGTCGTCCAGAATCTTCTGGATGTCCGGAGAAAGGGATGACCAGACCTTCTTGTTCATGATTACCGCCTGGGCCGCTGTATATGATGTAAGTTTATTCAGAGTTACGTACTTGATGTGCTCGCCCGTTCTAAAGCCATAGAGCGGTCCGATCCCTGAGAGTAAACCGTCAACCATCCCACGTGACAGGGCGTCATAGACCTCAGTCATGGGCATTGCAACGGGCGCTCCTCCGAGGGCCGTGAGAAACTTTGCATTTCCTCCATATGTTCTCAACCGCATACCCTTGAGGTCAGCCATCTTATTGACAGGCTTGTTTCTTGTGCAGACATATCCCGGCCCCTGGCCGTGCATCCAGAGCACCTTAATCTCATCAAACTCTTTTGGATTGAACTTCTTGAAGTATTCATTCATCATTTTAGATGCCGCCACCCCGTTGGGGATGCCGAGGGGAAGATCCATTACCTCTGAAAGAGGGAATCTCCCCATGGTGTAACCAAGTACGTGCTGGCTCACATCTGCGATTCCCTTGACTACGGCGTCATATTGTTGCGGTGGGGAAGCGAGGGTTGCGCCGGGAAAAAAGCGTGTTTTTATCCGCCCATTTGTTCTTTTCTCTACTTCTTTGCACCAGTTGCCCAGGGTGATGGCAATCTCATCCTGGGGGGAAAAAAAGGTCGACACCTTTAACAGGATCTGTTTTTCTGCTGCCTCGGCGATTACCAGGCCGCAGAATAGAAAAAGTGAAACCATCATAACCAATCCAATCAGCTTCTTTGTGCCCTTCATGGTACTCATCAGTATACCCTCCTTTGTTTTTTTACGTTTCTATGTTTTTTTGACTCCTTTTCCTTTGAAGAAGATGTGTCTTCCATCATAAGAAGTAGCGTTCCGGTGTCATCCGCCTGCCATCAGTATCAATTCCAGCGCTATAACATCACCTTCATGCATCTTCGTATCCAGGCCATCCCTGAGAGAATGTATGTTTACGCCGTTATGTCTGACCGCCCATATATCCGGGTCGTCTCTCAGTTTCCCGGTAGCCGGATCTACAAGCTGGGGCGTGACAACCAAGAGCGCTTCCCGAAGAGATGCTTCATCTCCGATTTCTATAATTGATGGTATTTCAGGCATCTCGATATTAGGCCTGATTTTAATTTGCATTTTTTGCCTCCATCTAAAACTTCCTGTCACCATCCACCCATTCCGGGAACCATCTGTAATATTCCTTAGGATGTGCCTTTTTCAAACCCTCATAGGTTGCCTTGGCCAGCTCTATACCTTTCTTGGTACGATAGACCTTGGCAAGACTTTTTTCCTCCAGGGCAATAAGGACATTATCCAATGCTGCACTGTCGGTAAAGTGTTCTGACAGATCCCCCCTGGACATATAGAGCCCGGGGTTTATACGATAGTCCTCTGCGAGCAGGGCAAGGACCTTTTCCTCGCTGATGTTGGATTGCTTCTCAACCGGTCCTGCAGCAGGCACCGGTACACCAAGGTCTTTGTGGATAACCCGTCGTGGCATCGTGAGGTCTTCTGCCATAATCCTGAGGCCGCTCTTGAAAATTACCTGCCTGCATGCCTCCATGGTACCACCGGCGATGTGTTCAACCTTCGCGACCTGCATGAATGCCTGAGGAGTGTAGAAGGGGGTGACCCCGTCGCCACCCATCACCTGAATGGCTTCGAGGCTCGACTTCTGTGCGCTCTCCGCACAAAATACCTTTGTCGAATTTGATTCCAGGGTAATATCCCATCCCAGATCCCAGAGGTATGCGGTATAATAAGTAGCGATCCTTGAGAGTCTGAGTCTGATTATGAGATCGGCAATCTTCGCCTGATTGGCGGGGATATCGATGGTAGGTTTGGAAAACTGGACCCTCCTCTGGGCGTAGGGCACGGCATTCTTCAATAATTCTGTCTGCCAGCCCAGGGTCATAGCGCAGATCAAGGTTCTCTCAAAATTGAGCCCCGCCGTCATAATCTTCCATCCGTCTCCTTCTTCTCCGATCCTGTCTGCAAGGGGAACCGACACATCATCAAAATCGAGGACCCCGTTCTGGATATTTTCAAAACCAATAATTTCATTGATCTTCTCTACGCTGAAACCTGGCGCTCCCCGCTCAACCACAAATGCGCTGAGATGCCGGTACTTTGCCACATCATCGGGATTATTGCTTGTTCTTGCGTACACGAAATACCGATTTGCCACCCCTGCCGCGACAATGAAACGTTTCTTTCCGTTCAGAATATATGCGTCTCCATTCCGTTTCGCCGTCATCTCTATGGCAGCAGCGTCGGTTCCTGCCACCGGCTCAGTAATGACCACAGCCCCCAGCTCGCCCTTTGCAATCCTCGGAAGAAACCGTTTCTTCTGTTCTTCAGAACCGAATTCTATGATTTGTCTCAGGCCGCCTATCATGTTTCCCACCTGGGTTCTGCCCGATCCGGGCATACGACACATCGCCTCGACAACAATGCATGCCCCCGTTGCCCCCAAGCCCATCCCACCGTATTCCTTGGGAACGGCTACCCCGGTATATCCCTTTTCTGCTACCTTTTTAAAAATATCCCAGGGGAATTCCCGTTTCCATCTCGCCTCCACGTCGCGGGGCAGCACTTCTTCGGTAAATGCTTTTATCTCTTTTGCCAGTTTTTTCTGATCTTCCGACCACCACGGAAAGGTTTCCATAACGCTCTGCTCCTTTTTTGATTATTTGTCATGTTTCTAAATTTTCTCTCCTCATCATCCACACCGCCCGATACAGTATCAGGATAAATGGTAAAGAATTTTCAACCGGATAACATCGCCTCCGTTCATCTTCGTATCCAGGCCTGCCTTAAGGTGATAAATGGCCACTTCATTGAGGCGGATGTCCCAAAAATCAGGATCGTCGATATATTCTCCGGTTTCCTTGTTAATTACCTGGGGAGTGGCCATTAAAAGGGCATCGCGCAAACAGGCCCCCTCCTTCAGGCTTATGGACAAAGGTATTTCTGACAGTTCTATGTTGGGTTCGATCTTGATCTCCATCGATATTTCCTCCCATTTGCTTTTTTTCACAACCACCACTTCTATCCGCCTCCCAACGGGGTCAGCCAGAGGGTGACTACATCGCCGGAGTTCAAGTGGATTTCGAGGTCATCGGGAAAGCTATAGCACGCCCTTCCGTTGACCCGTACTTCCCACATATCGTCTATGGTGATCGTTTCGTCCTTTCCATCACCAACCACTACCACCGTCTCCAGATCAGTGCCCCTGGAAAGCTTGAGAAGCACGGCGCCCAGTGTTTCCTCCGATTCTATTTCCAATTCGCCCTTTTCCGGGGATTTTTCAGGAATAAAGACATTAGTGGTCACCTTAATTTTCAAGAGACGTTCCTTTCCTGATCACAGGGCCTTCAGCTTTTCCTGCAGATTCTTCGTAAACTCCTTTTCCACGTCCTTTGCCTTGCTCTTCATGACTCTGTCCCCGAACATGGCAAGTTTTCCCACAATAGCCACATCAGACTTGTAGCTCACCTGCACGTCGCCATTTCCCATATCTTTGAGGTCAACTGCTGTCTTCTGTTTCATGTGGCCCAGCTTTGTCACGTCTTCCCCCTCACCTTCCAGTTCCAGGTGTGTCGGGGCTTCTATTTTTGTGAGGCGATTACGGAAGGAGAGCTTTACCTTAATAGGGCCCACCTTCTGTTTTATGACCGCGTCATAAGTCTTGTCATCGATCTTCTCTATCTTCTCAGCGCCAGGCAGACAGGAACCCAGGGTCTCGGGCTCAAGAAGCATATCCCACAACTTTTGTATTGGTGCCTTTACGGTAAAATTTCCTTCTATAAGCATTACATCCTCCTTCTATATTGTCCTGTTTATCCGTGTCGGTCGATCTTTCTCCTGTCATAGAGGGTGCAGTCGCCTTCGTTTTCCGTCATCCGGCATTCATCTCTCCGGGCAGGTCTGATAAACCTCAGGACCTGCAATTTCTTCAGCCTCTCGTCGAGAGTGCAGTCTTTACACCTTCCTTCCATGTGTGTCCTCCTCGGGTGACGGATGTCATTCTTCAGGCCCTGCCTTCATGGCACGGGCCTGAAGGGGTAATTCCCTACTTGTTCTCTTGCGCTTTCTTCTCTTTCAAGGCCCGCCATATCTTCTCAGGCGTGGCAGGCATATTCTTTATCATCACGCCCGTGGCGTCATAGATTGCGCTTATTACCGCAGGCGCTCCAGTAGATGTGGTCGCCTCGCTGCACTCCTTCACTCCATAAGGACCGAAAGGATCTTGCGTGATCGCGTGGTGGAATTTCGGGAAAGGCGCCTCGTATACGCGGGGCCGCTTGTAATCAACGAAATTCGGATTGAGCGTATTCCCATTCTCCATGATGAACTCTTCATAAAGTCCGCAAGCGATGCCCTGATGGTACGATCCGCCGATGCCCTGAGTCTCCACGATAGTCGGGTTGAGGGGAAATCCGCAGTCATCGCCCATGGAGCTTCTTTCGGTACACCTTGCCACGCCCGTCTCGAGGTCTACCTCAACCTCGTTGATCTGGGCAGCAAATCCGTAGTTGGTGCCTGTATCACCTATTCCCTTTTCGAATGCCTGAACTGCTGGTTTTACGCCTCTTCTCGAAACGCCCTTTCCCACAATGACATTACCGTTGCCCTGATAGCAGGCAAGTCTTACCGCCTGCAGCCATGGCATGAATCTGGTCTCATCACTCTTCATGAAGATCCTGCGGTTCTTGATATCCAGTTCATCGGGTGCTACATCCATCTCTTTTGCGGCGGCACTAAGGATTTGCTGCTTTGCTTCCTCCGCCGCGTGCATTGTGGCCTCTCCTGCATATATGGTCACCCTGCTTCCGTATGAGCCCGGATCCGGGTAGGTGTAAGCGGTATCCACCCTTTTGATTTCCATGTCGCTCATGTCGAGCCCCAGGACCTCTGCTGCAATCATACACATCGCGGTATCGGAACCCATGCCCACATCCGTTGCACCGGTCAGCACGTTCACGGCTCCGTCCTCGTTGATACGCACTACTGCTGAGCAGGAGTTATGGCCCGTAAGTCTTGCACCGCTCAGGAAGCCTGACGCAGAAACGCCGGCACCACGGGCGATGGGACCATCGACTTTATTCTCCTTCTTATAACCATCCCACCCGAAGAGTTCGCCGCTCTTCTCGAGACACTCTTTTACGCCGCATGAACCAATCCTCACCTGGTTTACCGTATAATATGTTTCGCCGGGCTTCGGATTGGGTATGGAATTTTTAATCCTTAGCTCTAACGGATCAATGCCGAGTTTTTTGGCCATCATATCCATCACCCCGTCCATTGCATACTGGGTGTGGTATCTGCCGTGCCCTCTCATTGCTGCTGCAATCGGGTTATTGGTATAGACACACCACGTGTCGGTCCTGAAATTCTCCAGTTTATAGGGCACGGTGTTGAATCCGTTTGCCAGATACATGCTGACAACACTCATTCGTGCATAGGCTCCGCCGTCGGCCACACAGTTCGTGTACAAACCCGTGAGGTATCCGTCTCTCGTCATGCCCATCTTGCACCTGACGGCCATCGAATGTCTTCTCAGGCAGGTTGTCAGTTCCTCCCACTGGCTGTACACGATCTTTACGGGTCGCCCTGTCTTTTTTGCAAGAAGGCAAGCCGAGAAATCAAGGGCATGGCCGTCATTCTTTGTCCCACCGAAATCGCATCCGATAATTGGGGATATGACGCGTACCTTGCTTAAGGGCAGATCGAAGGCCCTGCCCAGGATCCTCCAGATCATGTAGGGGCTTCCCTTTGCCCCGACGTAATGGAGCGTGTCATGTTCCCACCATGCAAGGACAGATGGCGGCTCCAGATAACCTTTCGCGCTCTTGGGAGTCTGAAACGTCTCTTCCATTACAAGATAGGACTCGTCGAATGCCTTATCCACATTGCCGAAATCCCAGTGATATTCAACGAGAATATTGGTCTTTCTCTCGGGGTGCAGGAGCGGGGCGCCTTCCTTCATCGCCTCGAAGGGATCGAAGACTGCAGGCAGCTCTTCATACTCGACGTCGATGAGATCACAGGCTTCCTCTGCAATGTCTTTGTCGATTGCTGCAACGGCGGCAACACCTTCATACATGTATTTGACCCTGTCTACGGCAAGAGGAGTCTCATCGCGGGTGTAGCCCTGCCATCCCCATTTGAAGCCGCCGAAATCCTTACCTGTTACTATGCCTTTGACTCCCGGCAGCATCTCGGCTTTGCTCGTATCGATGCTTTTAATTATGGCGTGGGCATAAGGAGCCCGTTTGATCTTGCCCCAGAGCATACCGGCCATTTCATAATCCGCCGCGTATTTGGCCTGGCCCTGAACCTTCAGCGGGGCGTCGACCCTGGGTATACGCTTTCCAAGTATAGAATATTTATTTTTGATCTCTTCCATATGGACCTCCCTATTTGTTTCCCTGCATTACTTCTGCTGCCATCTCTATGGCCTCAACATATTTCACATAGCCGCTATCGGCGCAGAGGTTACCTTGAAGCGCCTTCTTTATGTCGTCTCTTGTGGGTTTCAGATTCTCAAGAAGGAGGGCTCTCGCCGACATGACCATTCCCGAAGTGCACCAACCGCATTCTATTGCGCCATGGCTCACCATTTTTTCCTGTATCGGATGAAGCGTTTTGCCGTCTGCAACGCCTTCGATGGTGACCACCTCGTGACCGTTTAACTGGACTGCAAGGATCGAGCAAGCACGCGCCGCCTTTCCATCGATGTTAACAGTGCATGCACCGCAGGCGCTTACTTCGCACGATTGCCTGGTGCCGGTAAGCTTAAGTTCTTCCCTGAGCACTTCAAGAAGGAGCGTTTTGGGGTTTACTTTAAGCTCCACTTCTTTTCCATTTACCTTGAATTTTAGATCTATTAATTTATTGCTCATATATACCTCCATGAGGGCTTAATTCTTTTGTTGTGCTCTTTGAAGAGCCTTGGCAGTGGCTCGCTTCAGGAATACCCGCGCCATGTCCCTGCGGTATTCTTCCGAGCCGTGAGTGTCGGCAGGGGGGTCTACCTCTTCGGATGCAATTTGCCCCGCTTCTTCGAGAAGCTTCTCATCTATTTTTTTGCCGATGAGCACTTTCTCCGAGCCTTTGGCCCTGAAAGGGATTGAGGCTACATTGGTCAACACGATACGGGCATCTTCGCATATGCCGGTGGAAGGATTCACCGTGACAAACGCCGCTGCCCCCACTATGCCCATGTCCCCTTTCTGGACCATGAGCTTCTCTTGGGCTACACCTGAATTGGCCGGCATGGGGGGGACCTGAACCTCAACGAGCAATTCGCCGTGTTCGAGGTCAACTTCAAGGAGGTCCTTGTAGAAGTCTTCTGCATTCACAATTCGCTCCTTTTTGCCCATGAGCTTATACTTGCTACTTAAGGCTATGAAGACTGCGGGGGGATCGGCAGCAGGATCGCCATGGCAGACGTTTCCGCCGATGGTACCCCAGGTTCTTGTCTGCACCACAGCGAGGTTATCCTCCATCTCAGCCAGTACAGGATACTTCTCCTTCACGATCGGGGATTTCTCCACTGCACCGTGAGTCGCGAGGGCACCGATTGTGAGGCCTTTCTCCTCGCTAAACCGTATGTAATCGAGCTCTGAAATACCTTTGATGTCTACGATGTGTTCGGGGGCAAGCATTCCCTGCTTCATAAGCACAAGCATTGACTGCCCGCCGCACAACACCTTTACTTCCCCTTGCAATGAGCCAAGCAAGGAGATTGCTTCCTTAACCGTTTTTGGAGCAGAATAGTTGAAATCTTTCATGGTTATACCTCCTTTCCTTTTTCTGCAGCGATCCATCTCCGGGAACAAATCTATCTGCCTCGTCAGGCAGCCGTCTGTCAGGATTCGCCTTTGCGCATCTATGTTTTTTACCGGTAAGCAGTAATCTATTCAGCTGGTGCTGTATAGCCGTTAGAATTAATTGTTCTGTGTTCATCGTTTGCATTTCTTCCAAGTTTACCATTGTACCGACCGGTACATATAGTACACAAAACACCGGGTAAATTGTCAAGTGTTTTTATTATTATTTTTTATTGTGCTGTAATGTCGGTTAGTTCCATGTTGATCATAGGTTCCAAATTAAAGATGCCGACAAATATGTTATCTACTGAGCATAATGCAAATTTGT
>PNOM01000083.1 GCA_013824835.1 Syntrophus sp. (in: bacteria)
TGGATGAAGACGATCAATGTGATACTGAGGATGCCGGTTATAACGAAGGAGACGGTTTATATGCAAAAACGTAACCGGACAGAGCTGACTTTCTTTATGAACTCTGGATGAAATGATGGCTTTCGGTTTCATGGACAAAGACCACCTATACCAACAATCAGGTGGTCACGCGGGAAAGCGGCGGATGGTCCACAAGTGGTTCAGAGTTGCTTGGCCGCGGTGTTTTTGCAGCCAATCAGGCTGGTGAGGGCTCCATATGGCAATACTTCGGCTTCAACAGGGAAAAATAACATATCCCTTATCTTCTCTTGCTTGATATTAAAAGCAGGAAGGAGGTAAGGGATAAAGGCATCCCAAGCCTGCTAATTCCAATGGGTAATCAAAATTGCCCAATTCCTCAGAGGAAAATATTCCCCGGAGCGAACATCACGTAGCCTTTGCGAACCGGACTCGGGCGCAGTGAATGGCCCGAAGGGGAAATGGGCGTAGGCCGTAAGGCCGAATTCGCCCATTTCAATGAACAAGTCCTTTAGTCCGGTCAAAGGCGTAGTGCCGGAGAGCGGAGAGGAATATTTTCCTCTTCCCTTGAGTTGGCTTGATTGCCCATTGCACTCAATAGTTCGTGATAAGACATCGCTCGCTCCTGCAGTCGATCACTCTCATTCGATCCAGCAATATCTCGCGAAGCCGCTTCAGCTTTTTTTCCTTGAGTATCACCACGGTTCTGTTGTCGGAATTGAAAAGTTTCAGGAAATCATCTTCACTTATGAAGAATGGCTTTGCGTCTTCATATTTTGCACCCATTTCCAGCTCGCCCTTGTATGAGGCAATTATGACACGTCTTTTTGTGTAAAAGGGCATTGTATGGTCTAATGCAGCATAATTTATAAGGTAGTGCGGCACAGGGGTTTGCCTGTTGATGATGGCGCTTAACCTCTTTGTGGTATTAAGTCTGTCTATTGTATCACCTTGAAGCAGCAGGGCAATGACAACAAAACCGGCGAAAAGGGTAAGGACGGGAAAAAGGGATGAAAATCTGTTCGGTCCCCTGAATAGAAGAAGAAGAATAAAAACAATTGAGACCGAGGAAAGGGCTATTGAAAATCCCCTTAATTCCTTCAGGATTTGCCCTGCCTCGCCTGATATGGCGCCGATTGAGGATACAAAGGCATTGTTTCCATAGAGGAATACAGACAAGGACAGTATGGCAAAAAACCCTATGCAGGCAATAATCTCGGGTTTACTTACACGGCTCCCCCATTTTTCATGGAATAGGGAACCAAGAATAAGGGAAAGAGCGGGAAAGACGGGCAGGATATAGGGAGGCAGCTTTGATTTCGATATAGAAAAGAAGGTGAAGATTACGAGGGTCCAGATAAAAAAAAGTCTCAATTCCTTTTTGCTCCAGAGGGTCATAAAGGCCCTTGGAATGAAGAGGGACCAGGGCAGCATGCCGCCGAAGAGTACAGGTAAGAAGTAGAAGAGTGAGCCTGTTCTCTTATGTTTCGAGGTAAAGAACCTGAGTATATGCTGATCCATAAAGAAAAAATAGAGAAACTCCTTCTCTCGCAGTGAAACTGCGATAAGCCAGGGCAGCGTGACCGCCAGATAAATAAGAATCCCCTGAAACCATTTCAGCTCCTTCAAGAAAGAGAGCCTTTTTTCAGTTATGAGGAAAATTACTATGGTTATCCCCGCAAGGATAACGCCAACCGGGCCTTTTGCAAGGGTTGCAAATCCCATTGCACCATAAAAGAGATAGATGAAAAGGGGCTTTTTCTCCTGGTAATACCCGTAAAAAAAGATCAGGGAAAGAAAAAGCCAGAGACTCAGAAACATATCAAGGGTAACGACCCGCGACATAGCAAAAAAACCAAGGGATGACATGAGTATGACTGAAGAGAGGAAAGCAACCTCCTCGTGAAACCATCGTCTCCCACAGAAATAAAGAGCCATGACACAGAGAAAGGCAGAAAGGGCATTGGGGAATCTGAAGGACCACTCATTGACACCGAATGTCTTATAAGAGAGCGCTACTGCCCAGTAAAACAGGGGCGGTTTCTCAAAATACCGGGTATAATTGAGGTGAGGGACGACGTAGTCATTCATCTCTACCATTTCCCTCGGTATTTCCGCGTACCTGCCCTCATCGGGCTCCTTTAAGGAGTAGCCGCCCAGGCCATGAAAGAAGAAGATGTACGCAAGGAGAAGTAGGGCGATAATATGTTTGAAATTGATGGGATTTCTCTCAGCAGCAGTCACAGGGCGCTATTCCCTCCATATTTTAAGAGGACCATCGGGGTATCCCCTATCTTCTCTTCGAAGACCAGCTCTAAACCGGGGAGCACGTCAGCCGCCTCCTTCATATCCCTTTTTCTCGCAAGAATATAAAAAACATTCATATTTTTTGTCAGTGCTCTTAATGCCTCGGTATCGTGTTCATCCACATGGGTTGCATATGTGCCTACATAGTATATATAAACCCCTCTCATACTTCCATAATAGACCCAGGGGGTTCCGTCCTTAATCAGGGGTTTTATCCGCTCTGCCAATGCCTTAGGAGACTTGTAAGGGTTCCAAGTCTTATAGACTGATGTATTTGCGGCCGTGTAGGTAGCACCCATAAACAGTAAAAGTGCAGCAAAGACATAGAGGGGTCTTTTCCCCCGCAAAAAGATGATAATTGCCCCGGAGAGGGCCACAGCGAAAGCACCTATTACAAGGCGGTGTGCATAAAATTGAACGTATGTATCTGTTTTATAAAAAAAGAGCATACCCCCAAGGATAAAAAAGAGGACTGAGAGGATGATGAACACAACATTCCTGTAGGTGCTCTTGTCTGCCAGAAAAACCGTTGAGGAAAGCAATGCGAGGGGTGGCAGCAGAGGCAGCATATATTTGCTGATCTTGCCGGAAGAAAGGGAAAAAAAGAGAAACATCCAGGCAGCCCAGATGAGGAAAAATCTTATCTTCGGGTCTTCCTTTAATCTCGTGAAGGCAGCATAGATGCCCACAGGCAGGAAGAGGCTCCAGGGGAAGAAATCGAGGGGCAGCGTCATGAGATAGTAGTAGAAAGGCCGTTTATGGCTCCAGGCATCGAAGAATCTGATGAAGTTCTGACGGAATACATTCTCATAGAGATAAGGAAAACCTTCCCTAAAATAGATCGCCAGGTACCAGGGGAGTATAATTGCCGCAAAGACTATGCATCCAAGGACAGTTTCTTTTTTCCTGAAAAGGGAGAAGTCCTTTTCTGTTACAAGGTATATAAAAACTGCGGGAAATATAAGGACCACCGAAAGAGGCCCCTTGGTCATAAAGGCGAGACCGGCGAACACAAAAAACAGATAATAAAAGACCCTTCGCCCCCCCTGGGTAAACCGGAAAAAGGAAAGCATGCTGCATGCCGTAAGGGCGGCGAACACCATATCAACCTGAAGGTACCGCGCCTGCCAGTAATAAAGGGGCGCAGTGATAAGGATTGCGGTAGCGAGTATCGCCTCCTTTCTGGTAAAGAATCTCGCGATGGTGATAAAGAAAAATACTGCCCATCCCATTGCAGAAAGGGCCGTGGGGATCCTCATGGCAAGCTCATCCTTGAAAGGTGAGAGGATTTTGTGAGAACCATAAGTGATGTAATAGAAAAGGGGTGGTTTTTCCCCGTAAGGTTTGTTGTTTAGATGAGGGACAATAAGATCATTGT
The DNA here is from genome assembly GCA_013824835.1 of Syntrophus sp. (in: bacteria). GTDB lineage: Bacteria > Desulfobacterota > Syntrophorhabdia > Syntrophorhabdales > Syntrophorhabdaceae > PNOM01. The sequence continues at coordinate 3,704 of PNOM01000083.1, forward strand.
CAAGTTCCCGTGATATTTCTGCAAAATCACCTTCGTCGGGAGCCCAGAAATCTCTTGACTGGATATTATAAAGAAAGAGAACAGAACAGATGAGGCATAGAAGGAGGACCAGCCATCTCATCATTATTTCCGGGCAGTATAGTCACCAGTATATTTTTGAACCATACTGTCAAGGCTATTGACCGCATCCTCCATGGAGCCCGTATTAATAGTTGATTCTGCATATTCTCTGGCTATGTTTTTACCTGATGCGGGCATACCCACAACAACAAATAGTATCATCTCATCTCCTTAATTCGCAACTTCCGGGGTAATAAAAAAAGGGGTAAACTATAAGCCGGGTTCTGTAGCCGGCAAGCCGGCTGGTGACCATTTCTCTCGAATCCAGGTTGCCCTGGAACTCTTGCGGCCTACCTGGGTCGAAGGACGGGCCATCCTCGCTGCCATAAGGCAGCCCCCTGTTTGGCCTTGCATCGAATGGGGTTTGCAAAGCCACTTAGTCGCCTAAGTGCCGGTGAGCTCTTACCTCGCCATTTCACCCTTATCCCGCTCGCGCAGGACGGTATCTTTTCTGTTGCACTTTCCTTAGGGTTGCCCCCAATCCCCGTTAGGGATCATTCCGCCCTTTGATGCCCGGACTTTCCTCAGATATGATATCTGCGATCACCCGTTTACCCCTTTTTTTACGCCCTTTTTTGCAAGCTTGTCCGCAATTGCGTTTTCCTCTCGCGGTATATGTCGTATCGTAAAGATATCGAAACCTGATATAATACGGTGTGCCTTTTCAACATAGCCCTGCAAGCAGGCATTTTTTACCTTATAAATTCCATTGATCTGATTTGCAATAAGAAGAGAATCAGTATACACGGAAAGATTGTCAACATGTGATTCTGCGGCCTTTTCGAGAGCGCGGATAAGGGCCTCATACTCTGCCATATTATTCGTCATCGATCCAAGGTATATACTTTCCCTGAAGAGCTCCATCCTGCTGCCATTCAAGGCAACCATACCGGCCCCTGACTCTCCGGGATTACCCGAAGAAGCGCCGTCAATATAGACATGCCATTCAATCATTCTTCGTCAATAAAGTAGAATATCCTGCTACAGCTTGGGCACAGGACGACTTGTTTGTTTCTTGTCACCTCGATGAAAAGCTGGGGGGGAATATTCATAAAACATCCCAGGCAGACGCCATTCTTTACATTTACCACTGCCAGCCCGTCCCTCCTCTCTATGAGGGTGCTGTAGGTTGTCTTTAACTCCTCGTCGATTATGCTGAGCAGTGTATCCCTTGTTTTCTTGAGATCTGTCACCACGGCATCGATGGATTGGAGTTCCTGTTCCAGTTTTCGCTTTTCAGCTTCTGCTTCAGATTCCTTTATTGTCAGCTCTTTTACCGCACTTTCATAGTCTTTTTTGAACCCTTCTACTTTGTCCATCAGTATAAGGACTTCTTCCTCTACTGTATCATTTGTTTTCTTTGCAGACTCGATTTCTTTAAGAAGCGCCTGGTATTCTTTATTTGTTTTTACCTCATAGAGTTTTGATTCAAACTTTTTTATCTTCTCCTTATCGGTTTCAAGCTCCTTCTCCTTCTTCCGTCTCTCCTTTTCAAGCTCATCAACAACAGCCTTTCCCCGTGTAGCCCTGTCCCTTAACGACTCAACCGCACCATCCATCTCTCTCATCATTTTGGGTGCCAGCTGGGCTTTTTTCTCATTCTCCCTTATCTTGGTATAGATTTGCTGAGCCTCGTATATGGTTTTTAATTGTTGCTCCAATGTATGACCTCCATAAAGTTAAAGGGGGTGAACCTTATTGGTTGCACCCCCTTTGAGAATTGTTATATGTTTTGGAATACAGTATGACCATATGCTCTTTTTTTGGGCCCACCTGGGCTCGAACCAGGGGCCTACCGGTTATGAGCCGGTGGCTCTACCAACTGAGCTATGGGCCCGCTTTTTTTGTTATAGATTACCCGATACTAATATTTTTGTCAATAGCGTGTCAGGGCAAACTGAATATCAGGCATCTTCTTCCTTCAATACCCTTGTGGTAATATCATTCAGGGAAGTCTTCAAATTTTTGCCTTCATATACGATTTTATAGAGTTCTTCCGTAATAGGCATTTCTATCCCTGATTTTCCGGCCAGATCATAGGCGGCCTTAATGGTGTAATAGCCTTCAACAACGGTCTTCTGCAGCCGTATAATGTCTTCAGGGCTTCTCCCCTTTGCCAGCTCCACCCCGAAGCTCCTGTTCCTGCTTAATTTCCCGTAAGCAGTGAGCATCAGATCTCCTATTCCTGAGAGACCCATAAAGGTCGTCTCCTTTGCACCAAGGGCTTTCCCGAGGCGCTTGATCTCTGCAAGGGCACGGGTGATAAAGGCGGCCTGAGTGTTTGTACCGAACTTCAAACCCTCTATAATCCCGGCGCCGATGGCCATCACATTTTTCATTGCCCCGCCTAATTCAACACCAATAACATCCGTACTCGTATAAACCCTGAAATTATCATTATGGATCATTCGCTGAAAATAATGGGAGAGTTCCTTGTTCTTTGAAGCAATTACTACTGAGGTGAATGCCTCTTCCGCCAACTCCCTTGCAAAGGACGGCCCTGAGAGCACAGCGATAGCGGCGTCTTTACCGATAACTTCCCCCGCTACCTCGCTCATTCTGAGCAGGGTCTCTGTCTCAAAACCTTTTGTAAGCATAAGGATATTTTTGCCGGGGAGCTTTTCAGACACAGGCCTGATGGTGCTCCGCACCGCAAATGACGGCGTGGCAATGACAATATCCTTTGCTGATGCTGCAAGGGTCTTGAGGTCATTCGTGAAGTCAATTTTTTCCGGGAGTGCAAAAGAAGGGAGATAGAACCTGTTTTCCCTGTCAGTCAGGAGGGTCTCATATAAGGGCTTTTCATAGACCCAGAGGAGTACACTGTTCCCTTTCCGGGCAAGGTGCATGGCAACTGCTGTGCCCCAAGCGCCTGCGCCTATTACACCCACATCATATTGAGTCACCATATCACCTTGCAATAACACCCTTTGCTCCCGGCTGCCCGCTCCTGTTGTGCCTGTACCTGTTATTCTTCGCTCTTCACGATATCGCTTTCATCTGTTACGCTTTCACCCGTTATTGCCACTGCATTTATTGTTTTGTCTCCTTGAAGATCCATGAGCTTCACGCCGAGTCCGCCCCTCTTCTGTACCGGCATATCCTTCGCATTAAACCGGATGGTTCTTCCCGTATCAGTAACAAGGATAATCTCGCTTGTTTCAACAACCTTTTTGAGACCAACTACATCGCCGTTCTTGGCGCCGCAACGGACATTTATGATCCCTGTCCCGCCTCTTGTCTGGATTCTATAGCCTGAGCAGGGCGAGACCTTGCCATAGCCCTTTTCTGTAACTGTGAAAACTTTGCAGTCCTGATCAACGATTTCAGCAGACACAACCTCATCGCTTTTTCTTAACCTGATACCCCTGTTTCCGTAAGCGATCCTGCCCATAGGCCTTATGTCTTCCTCGTTGAACCGGACTGACATACCCTTTTTTGTCGCGATCATCACTTCGTTATGACCATCTGTCTGAAGGATACCCATGAGACTATCATTTTCGGGCAGACTTATTACCCTGAGACCCATAGATCTCATATGTTTGAGGAGACTGAGGCTCATCTTCTTTACCTGGCCTCTCTTTGTTACAAGAAGAAGATACATGTCTTCGGCAAATTCCTTCATATAAGTAATTGCGGTAATCCTTTCGTTTTTATCTGCATTAATCAGATTGATTACCGGTTTTCCCTTGGAAGACATGGTGGCTTCAGGAATTTCGTAAACCTTGATGCTGTATGCCTTGCCGGCATTGGTAAAAAAGAGGATATAGGAGTGGGTGGATGCAGTGTAGATCTGGTCAACAAAATCTTCATCTCTCACCACAATTCCTATCTTCCCCTTGCCTCCACGCAGCTGCGCCCTGTACTGGTCGAGGGGTGTCCGCTTGATATAGCCTTTGTGCGTAATGGTAACAACGACTTCCTCGTCTTTGATCATATCTTCGATGCTGATATCCGGCAGAAGGTCAACGATTTCCGTCTGTCTGTCATCGCCGTATTTGTCCTGCATTTCGAGAAGTTCTCTCTTCACAAGGTCCATCAGGAGCCGCTCGTTGTCCAATATCTCCCGCAATCTCGCGATTTCTTTTGCCGTAGCCTCATAATCATCGAGAATCTTTGCCTGTTCAAGGTTTGTGAGGCGCTGGAGACGCATTTCAAGGATGCTTGTAGCCTGTTTTTCAGAAAAGGCAAACCGTTCAATCAAGGAAACTCTTGCTTCCTGTGCATTCTTTGACTGTTTGATAAGGGCAATGACCTCATCGATATGCTCAAGGGCAATTTTAAGACCTTCCAAAATATGGAGTCTGTCCAGGGCCTTATTCAGTTCAAAGGTCGATCTCCTTGTCACCACCTCTTTTCTGAAGAGGACAAATTCGGTGATCATCTCCTTCAGGGTAAGCACCCTCGGTTCATTATTGACGATGGCCAGAAAAATGATGCCGAAGGTAGTCTGAAGCTGGGTATGTTTGTAAAGCTGGTTGAGAATAGGGATTGCCATCTCTCCCCGCTTCAGCTCAATGACAACCCGTATGCCTTCCCTGTTCGACTCATCCTTCAGGTTTGCAATGCCTTCGATCTTTTTTGTATTTACCAGGTCAACAATATTCTCAATGAGCCTGGCCTTGTTAACCTGGTAGGGTATCTCCGTAACAACGATTACTTCGCGCCCTTCCTTTTTTGACTTTTCTATGACGGTTCGCGCCCGGAGTGTTATATGCCCTCGTCCTGTTTCGTAGGCCTCCCTGATGCCCTGCCTGCCGTAGATGATGGCCTGGGTGGGAAAATCAGGACCCGAGATATTCTCCAGAAGCTCAGTTACCGTAATCTCGGGGTTATCTATGTACGCGATAATGCCGTTTACCACTTCATTTAAATTATGAGGGGGGATGTTGGTTGCCATGCCGACTGCAATACCGGAGGAGCCATTAACGAGCAGATTGGGAATCCGTGAGGGCATTACAAGCGGTTCTTTAAGGGACTCGTCATAGTTCGGTTTCCAGCCAACCGTATCTTTCTCAATATCCTTCAGGATCTCCTCGGCTATCCTTGAAAGCCTGACTTCCGTATACCTCATGGCTGCTGGCGAGTCTCCATCTATGGAACCGAAGTTACCCTGTCCGTCAATGAGGGGATATCTCAAGGAGAACTCCTGAACCATTCTCGTAATTGCATCATATACTGCCTGATCGCCGTGGGGGTGAAACTTGCCGATGACGTCACCGACTACCCTGGCGGATTTTTTATAAGGCTTGTCGTGCATGTTGTTCAGTTCATACATGGCATAAAGAATTCTTCTGTGAACCGGCTTCAGACCATCTCTCACGTCCGGCAGAGCCCTCCCGATGATTATGCTCATGGCATAATCAAGATAGGACCTTTTCATCTCTTCTTCTATAGGCATGGTAACTACCGAGGTATTCATTCAAATCCTCCCTTTCTTAACATCTGTTCTACGTTCAATGTTCTATGTTCTATGTTCAAAGTTTAAGGCAATAGAAACGACAAAAACAATGAATGCAATAATCTAAATCAAGTTTATAGGGTTCATCAATGATTTAAGAACATTGAACATTGAACCTTGAACGTAGAACGTCGCTTGTTGCATTGTAGCATAAATAATAACCTGTTGACAATTAGAGAGGCATGGTAGAGAATAATTAAATATGAAATACGCCATTTATATTCTTCTATCCATGACTGTCTTTATCGGCTGCGCCTCCTGCGGCAAAGAGGTCAAAGGCCTCAGAGAAGAGATGAAAATCATCAAAGAGGAGAACAGCTTTCTGAAAGCCGAGAATATTGTCTTAAAGAAAGAGCTTGACGAGGTTTACAAAAAGCTGGAAGAAAGGGAGACCGCAAGGGATGCCGTCAAGGCCGGCAAAGAGGTAAAAGAGTCGGAAAAATTGAATGCAGCAAACAAAGAAGAACCTAAGGCAACCGAGGTCGAAAAAAAGAAACCTCGATGAGAAATATTTCTCTCCTGGTCTCCTATGACGGGACCTCCTATCACGGATGGCAGTGTCAGCCGAATGGAATTACCGTTCAGGAAGTCCTGCAAAGGGCAATCGAAACAATCACCAGCCAACCGATCAAGATGTATGCTGGGGCAAGGACAGATGCAGGCGTTCATGCCCAGGGTCAGGTAGTCAACTTCCACTCTGAGAGCACCATTGACCTCAGAAGCCTTGCAAAGGGGATAAACAGCCTTATTCCCCCTGATATTCGCGTGAAAACCGCATCTGAAGTCCCCGATGATTTTCACGCCCGTTACTCCGCAAAGAGCAAGGCTTATGTTTACTGCATTCTTACTACTACTTACAATTCACCCTTTTACGGACGATATGCATGGCACATTCCCTATAATCTTGATGTTTCCCCCATGGATGAGGCTATTAAGTGCCTTATGGGGAAACACGATTTTTCTGCCTTTAAGAAAAAGGACGAAGTCTATCATAGTACAGTAAGGGAGGTCTTAAGGGCAGGAGTAAAGCAGAGAAAGGATTTTATATACGTGATCCTTGAAGCTACGGGATTCTTGCGGTACATGGTGAGAAATATTGTGGGGACACTTGTCCTGGCAGGCACAGGAAAACTGACGAAGGAAGGGTTTCTGGGGATTATGGAATCCTGCGACCGGCAGAAGGCAGGCCCGACCGCCCCTCCAAAGGGGTTGTTTTTAAGAGAAATAACATACTGACCGCAGTTAATGGAGATAGCAACATGACCAATATTCTACAGGCAATTGTGAGGGGTTTATCCAGGCTGGCATCCCGCCATCAGGAAACCGGGGGGCCGCTGCAAAATGGATTCAGCAGTAATATGGGGATAATTAATAATCAGGTTCTTGACGGGGAATCCATTACAAAGGCAGAGGAATTATTACAGAAAACAGAGATGGAGTGCGGCCCTGATCATCCTGATACGGCAAAGGCATTGGATGGCGTTGGCATCATATATCACTATCAGGGGAGATACAGGGAAGCCGAAGAGGTCTATAAACGGTCTCTTGGGATAAAGGAAAAGCACTTCGGCGCCGATCATCTTGAAGCAGCCGTCTCTTTAATCAGCCTCGGCACAATCTATCATAATGAGAGGAAGCACGACGAAGCAGCACAGTATCTCAAGCGCGGCCTTGATATATCCAGAAAGGCCCTTGGGCCTAAACATCCTGACGTGGCAAATGCTCAGGACGGGCTTGCAGAAGAGTATCTGAGTCAGGGGAGATATGAGGAGGCAAAAACACTCTTCAGGGGCTCCATGAAGATAAGAAAAAAGATATATGGCTCAAAGCATCTCCTTGTATCGGAATCCCTCTTTAATATGGGACGGGTATACAGCGCCCAGAATAAACATGATGTGGCAGAATCGCTCTTTGAGCGCTCCCTGACAATCAGGGAAAAGGTGTTGGGAAAGGACCACCCCGATACGGAGAAGGCCCTCGACGAGTATGGTGCAGCATGCTATTATCAGGGCAATTACAATGAAGCCGTAGCCCTTTTTCAACGATCCCTCTCTGCAAAGGAAAAAAGGCTCGGGCCGGACCATCCGGGCGTAGCCCTCATACTGAGCAATATCGGCCATGCCTATTACTATCAGCGGAGATATACAAAAGCAGAACCCTTTTATCAGCGTGCCCTTGCGATCACGGAAAAGGCTCTCGGGCCTGATCATATTGAAGTAGCGAGAAGGGCGGGCAGTCTGGGGGCGGTATATCATGGTCAGGGCAAATACACTGAGGCAGAAGAGTTCTACAGACAATCCCTTGCAATCATGGAAAAGGCCCCCGAGCCCGCTTATCTGGACATGGCTAACCTCCTTGGTCTCATGGCACAGCTCTATAAGCAGACGAAGCGCAAGGAAGAAGCCCAAGTGTTTGAGGAACGGGCGAAAACGCTGCAAGGAAAATTAATGTTGGGCATCGAGCCATAACAGCCCATTTCCGGATTGGCTCGTTTACTATTACATTGGCAATTAAACATATTAAGCATCGTCATTCCGGACTTGATCCGGCATCCAGTGTTTTCGCTGGATGTTGCTTCGCAATTAAATCGTGCCGGCTTCCACCGGTGGAGCGAAGCGTGCAGTAATGCCGTGCAGACGGCACATGACAGAAAGTGTTCTGTTTGTATGGAAAAGTGTGTTTGTGATACCCCCCCCACACATTCGATATCACGCATATCCATGTGGCGCTCCTTACAGTTTTTTCTGGATTGATACCCTCTTATTCCATTTCTAATTCAAGTCATTGCGAGCAAATTACCCCCATGCTTCACATGGGTGTTGTCAATGACAGAAACTGTTTGGCAGTCATCGCGAGGAGGCCCGGGCCGACGTGGCGATCTCGTATTTAAAGAATAGATTGCCGCACTCCCCAATGGTCGTTCGCAATGACAAACGGTAGAGGGTTTCTTAGGAGGAACGTAGCGACATGGCAATCTAAGGCCTTGAGATTGCTTCGCTTTGCCCGCAATGACATCTGACATAAAATAGACTATTGAATTAGAAATGGAATTAAACCTCGACGAAAGAGTGGATCTTTGCAAGCTCTCCATCAATATAGGAAAGGACTTCCGGCAGGCCGTCAAATAATGGGAGACCCATGTTTTTATTCCATGGACAAAGTAAACCCGTTGCTACAATACCTGCCCTTCGAGCCTTATCCAATGTAATGGGGCTGTCATCTACAATACCGAAGGCGCCGTCAAAGAGTATTGATTTATCGTTGAGAACGTGAAGCTCATCAAAAGGAAGCTTATATTTTTGCAACCATTGCAGGGTTGGATCATAGGTTTCCTGCTCTCTATGACTCGCAATCAGTATATAGAATCCCCTATCCTTAAGAGAATTCAGGAAGAATATCGCGTCCTCATAGGGATCAAATTCCTCCTGCCTCATGTGGATTTGCTTCAATATTCCATAAAAAGTCTTTTTGTTCATATCATTGTCCCAGAACTGCCACTCGTTCCATTCTTTAATAGACGGGATAGAAAAACCCGCATCGGAAAGGTATTCGTAAAGCACCGGGGCAAAAGACCAGAGGGTATTGTCAATATCAACGATTATTCTCAACATGCCGTCCTATTATACAATCCAAAGGGCGATATGAACAGAGGCAAAAAATAATCTTTTGATTCACATCAAAAAAAATCCTTTCTATCCTGGCATTTTACTCTCCTTGAATTGCATAATTAAATGAGCGCCTTACTTGCCTACAACGTCCGGCCGCCCCCAGACAGGCCGCCCCCTTACAAGTTGCTCCCGGCCTCGGAAGGTACTATATTAGAAGGTAAAGCGGAGGTTTTCCCTCTCGATTGCGAAAAGGCCTTTGAAATGGGTAAACGGTTCATCGGAGTATAATGTAACCCCTTGCTCGTCACCTATGTTAAGGTGCGACACGATATCGCATGCTAATATGTAATAGAGTTTGTATCGACAAAGATTCTTCTATGAGGCTTTTACATTTCACGAAAAGCACTTTACGATTAACAAAAAAACGACCCAAACACATAGGCCGTTTGCAGTGCTTCAAATAAATATTACTTTTTTTCGATATATCTTTATTAATGCCCTTATCAATTCAGTGTCATCCAGACCTGC
>PNOM01000084.1 GCA_013824835.1 Syntrophus sp. (in: bacteria)
AGGGGAGTCCTGAGCTCGTGGGACATGTTGGCCAGAAATTCAGATTTTAACTGAGCGGTATTTTTTAAATCAGTAGCCAACTCCTTTAATTCTTCATGGGCCTTTTCCAGACCTGCTTCTGTCTCCTTGCGCTCGGTGATGTCTTCTATTGCCAGAAGGATGATCCGCTCTTTTCCCGACGCTCCTTGAATCTGCCGGGCATTCAGAAGCATGGTGCGCCTGCCGATGGTAGAGAAGTTGTGTTCAACCTCATAGTTATCAAAAGACACCTTCTTAGGCAGGATGGTTTCCAGCAGTTCCCGCAGCTTGGGAATATCCCACTGTTTGTTGCCCAAATTATAGATAAGCTGTCCCACAGTCTCTTCAGGGGTTACCTTGAAGAATTCATAGAAGGAGCGGCTGACTTTGACTACCCTGAGATTTTGATCCAGAGCGATTAATGGTTCGCGTACTGTGTCGATGATGCTCTCGGCGTATTCACGGGATTCATCTTTAGATATATTATCTACTTCCAATAGCCGATACCGTGTTTCCCGAATGATTAGGTATGCAAAGGAAAGTATAAACAACAGCATAAGTAGACAGGTGATAATGATGACGATAAACATATGGCGTATGCTCGATTGGAACTTTACATCGAGCTGCGCCACAGCGTCTTTCTGCATCTGGATTAAGTTGCCCATCTTCGCACGAATCGAATCCATCAAACGCTTGCCGTGAGCACTACCTATAAACGCTTGTGCGGCAGTTATGCCCTGGTTGCGATGCAATTCAATGACATGCGACATTTCCGCCAATTTTGCCTTAGCCAATGGAATTATTGCTTCTATGTGTTGATGGGCAGTGTCGTTTAAGGTAAATTGATGCAATTCTTTCAAATGGACATAAACGTTATTGACCGTTCTCGAATAAGGTTCCAGAAAGGCATCATCACTGGTTAGCAAATAGCCGCGCTGACCGGTCTCGGCATCTCTCAATTCAGACAGCAACTCGTTCGCTTTATTTAATGTGATGAGGGTATGCCTGCGTGTCTCGGCGGTTTGCTCGATCTGTCTGTAAGCCCGGAACGAGACCAGCCCCCACAGTGCAAGCATTAGCGCCGCTCCAGTTATCAAAGCAACCATTTTATTAGTTTTTTTCATGTAAAATTCACCCTCAGTTTAAAACAACATCCTAAGGAGAGCAGAGATAACCACCTATTATCTATACTATAATACCAGAAGGATTAAATCGTGTCTGTCGCAGAACCGACAATTACTTTGTAACGCTTTCTACAAAAAGTCTGTCGTCTTTTTTGCTACAGGGGTACTTAACGCCGCACGTTAAACCGGGCATTGTAAGTCCGCAGTTATGGTGAAGCAAAAAGTTAATATACTACATGCTGAAGAACCCAAAAAACAGACTCAGTGATGCCTTTTTACCGACCGACACCAGAAGGATAGTGAAAAGTATTATAAGGCTTTTGATAGAACAGGCAATGAACTAACACGCGGCAAGCGGGGCAATAAACTGAGGCACTTACCGGGCATTTTTATTTTGGCTTGACACAGGGCTGCGCCTTCCTTGATTGCATTATGTTTTCGTGATAAAGTAGCACTCATGAGACTCATAATAAGCATGGTATTGTTCCTGATAAGTATCCTGTCGGGCATGGTATATGCTGATACTGCCCCTGATATTCGTTTTGGCGCCCTGCCGGTCATCCAGTCGCTCCCTGTTTTTGTTGCAGCGGAAAAAGGCTACTTTAAGGAGCAGGGCATTACGGTTGAGATTATTAACTTCAATTCCGCCCTTGAAAGGGATGTAGCCTTTACATCAGGCCAGATATCCGGGTATTTCGGGGATATCCTCACATGTATGGTGCTGAGAAGTAACAGGATATTCATAAAGGTTGTCTCTGTGGTGCATAATGCAACAAAGGCCCAGAGGATGTTCGGCCTTGTGGTGGCACCTAAATATATAGGGAAAGACCTGAAGGAGACGGTCGGGGTTGGAATCGCAGTCAGTTCAAACACAATCCTCGATTATCTCACTACGAAATTTCTTGCCGCAAGAGGTATCCCTGTCAGTCAGGCAAAAATGGTTGAAATAAAGAATATCCCTATCCGTATGCAGATGCTTGCTTCAGGACAGGTGCCCTCGGCAGTATTGCCTGAGCCTCTTACTACCCTTGCTGAGATGAAGGGCGCCAGGACGCTTATGGATGATAAAGGAACAGGCTGGTCTGCCACTGTCCTTGCCTTTAGCGACACACTCCTTGCAAGGCATCCTGACAAGGTCAAGGCATTCCTGAGGGCTATAGAAAAGGCATCTGAGTATATTAACAGGAATCCGGAAGATGTCAGGCCTGTTATGAACCGTGAATGCAGGATACCGGACCAGTTAAAGCAGAGTTTTATGGTCCCGACATTTCCAAAATTGGCTCTTCCCACGCCCCGGCAGGTAGACGATGTATCTCAGTGGCTCTATCAGAAGGGAACCATAAAAAAGGAAGTACCCTACGCCCAGATGGTGGCTGATGGCTATATCCCGTGACCTTCTGCGGGTAAGGGGACTCGAAAAAACCTTCTCCAGTGGTTCTGATTCAAAAACAGTATTAAAAGATATCAGCTTTGACCTTGCTTACAATGATTCCCTCGCGGTTGTGGGTCCTTCGGGGTGCGGGAAGACTACCCTGCTCCTCATGGTTGCAGGTCTTTTACCCCCCACAGAGGGGGCTATATGGTTGGAAGGGGATGAAATCAAAGGTCCGTCAAAAAAGATTGCCCTCGTGCTGCAGCACTACGGCCTCCTGCCGTGGAAGACAGTAGGGGCGAATATCACCCTTGGGGCGAAACTCCAGAATATAGGCATTTCAGGAAAGGAATTACAGGAAACAAAGAAGGAACTCGGCATCGAAGCTCTTGACCACCTTTATCCGGCCCAGTTGAGCGGGGGGCAGCGGCAGAGGGTTGCCCTTGGAAGGGCGATATTGCTTCGGCCAAGCCTGCTTTTGCTCGATGAACCCTTTGCAGCCATTGATACCATTACGAGAGAGCGGCTTCAGAGCGGGCTACTTGCTGTTTTTAAACGACGGAGATTCAGTTTTATTGTGGTAACCCACAGCTTCGAAGAGGCTGTTTTTATGGGCAGAAAGATACTTGTGCTCGACAACAGGGCAGGCATTCGAACGGTTCTCAATAACCCTGACGCAGGGGACATCGCCTTCCGCAGCAGCCCTGAATTTTTTGAGCGGAGTCTTGAATTGAGGCGTGTCCTTGAGGATCTTCCGTGAAAAGGAAACACCTCCTTGCCTATGGCGCCACAATCCTTCTCATCTATGCGCTCTGGTATATCCTTTCACTTCTTCTGGGCAGCACCATCCTGCCCGATCCATTCATCGTCTTTTCTCAAGGTTTCATGGAGATCGTGGAGCGTGCATTCTGGGCCCATGTGGGGGCAAGCGGATTCCGTATCCTTGCAGGACTTATCATTGCCTTTTGTACCGCAATTCCCTTGGGGCTTTTCCTGGGTAGCAACCCCCGTTTTGACCGTGTATTTTCTCCCCTCATCTATCTCGGTTATCCAATCCCCAAAATCGTGCTTATGCCCATTATCTTCGTGATTTTCGGCCTCGGGGATATGAGCAAGATAGTCCTTATTACCATGATTATCTTTTTTCAACTTCTCATCACTGCGAGGGATGCGGCCCGTACGATCGATACGGAGGTGATCTACTCATTGAAGTCATTAGGGGGTACGCGCCTTGATTTTTATCGTCACGTAGTGTGGCCTGTGAGTCTGCCCGGTATTTTTACGTCACTCCGTATTGTGACGGGTACGTCGGTGGCAGTGCTTTTTTTTGTTGAATCCATTGGCACAAATAAAGGACTCGGTTTCTATATCATAGATGCCTGGGGCAGGGCTGATTACCCCACTATGTTTGTGGGTATTATTGCCCTTTCCACAATAGGCATTATCCTCTATGAAACCTTTGACCTTCTGGAAAGGAAACTCTGTAAATGGAAAAACCCGTAGAGAATAAATACCCTTCAGTAAAAGAGGTGAGCGACGAGGAGCGGATTCATATGGTGAAGGATATATTCTCCACCATTACGGGAAAGTATGATTTCCTGAACCACTTCTTAAGTCTTCGCCGTGATATTGCGTGGCGCCGCTTTGCAGTGAGAAAGATGTCCTTCCCTTGCAAGGGCGGCCGTTTTCTTGACGTTGCCTGCGGCACCGGTGACCTCTCTATTGATGCTGCCCTTAAATTTCCCGGGATCACGGTCACGGGCCTTGATTTTATAAAGGAGATGCTTGATCCGGGGAAGGTTAAAGTGATTGGGAAAGGGCTTCAGGAAAGGATTGACCTGATGCAGGGTGATGCGCTTTATCTGCCTTTTCAGGATAATACCTTTGACGTGGCAGGCATTGCTTTCGGCATCAGAAACATCCCTGACAGGGGACGGGCGCTCAGGGAGATGGCGCGGGTTGTGAGGCCCGGAGGACAGATCATGGTGCTCGAAATGGCCTTTACCCGCAACTGGTTCTCCAATCTCCTCTACCATACCTATCTGAACCATCTGCTGCCCCGGATTGCGAAGTGGTTTTCTTTTAATCCAAAGGCCTATTACTACCTTGCCGACTCTATTATGAATTTTCCTTCTCCTGTGGAATTTTCGAGGCTTATGACAGATGCAGGTATGGCTGATGTTGAATGGTACAAGCTTACCCTCGGCATTACCTACCTCTATGTGGGGATAAAGCCGGGATAGCCAGATATGAACAGAAAGATGGTGCAGGCTGGATTCTATCTGGAAATACCTGTTGCATTTCCAGGGTTGTTTTAATAAACTACCCATACCGGCGGGGCTATCCCATATTGCAGTATGATGCGAAATTGTATATGTTGCCCTCAAAATTTATTTGATTATAATGCGTAATTGCCTGCTTCAGCTCACCTCTGTGACCAATTGCAATGGCGGTAGCCTATTCTTCCGGCGGTGCAGCGGTGGAGACATTGTTTCTTAGTGTGCATAAATATAAAGAGATTGGATACTGTAAACTCATGGTCTGTAAGGATAATCTCTTCCCCCGCTCTTTGCTCTTTATTAAAAAAATGACAAGGGAAGGGATATACGAAAGGAACTGAGTGAAAACAACCTTCGAATGGGATGAAGTTAAGGCAAGAGAAAACCTCAGGAAACACAAAGTAAGCTTTGCCGAAGGCAAAACGATTTTTGGTGACCCGTTCCTGTTTACCTTTCCTGATGATGACAGCCTCGAAACGGAGGAGCGCTTTGTAAACATTGGTTTGTCTGCAAAATACAGGGTTCTTGTTTTGATTCATACGGAGAGACATGGTAAAATACGTATCATCAGTTGCCGTAAAGCAACAGCCCGTGAAAGGAGAAAATATGAAGAAGACTAAGGCCGAAGAGCCTGCAACAATAGAAGACATGAAACCTGAATACGATTTCTCAACCATGAAGGGTGGGGTGAGGGGAAAATACTACAAGACATATCGCGAAGGACATACGGTCGTCGTTCATAAGGAAGACGGCGCCGACTCTGTCCGGTATTTCAAGCTCGAAGATGGAGCTATTATGCTGGAACCGGATGTAAAAGAGTACTTCCCTACCTCCGATGCGGTCAATAAGGCTCTGAGATCATTGATTGAGATCATTCCGGCAAAAAAACATGCGCCCAGGCATCGGAAATGATTGACTGGAAGGTGTAGTAACGATATAAGGTGAATTCCACGTTGAATCGTGGATAAAAAGGATATGGAAATGAGCAGAATAGCATTGATAACAGGGGGCAGTAAAGGAATCGGGGCGGCAATTGCCCTGTCCCTTGCCAAAGATGGTTTTGACATCTGGCTTAACTATAGAAATGACCATGAGTCTGCATCAAGGGTTGCTGCTGCAGTAGAGCAGGAAGGGGGGAAGTGCCTATTGCTTCCCTTTGACGTATCCGATTCCGTGGCTGTTCAGTCCCATCTGCAGCCCCTGCTGGAAGAGGAAACGCCTTATGCCTTGATAAATAATGCGGGGTTCACAAAGGACGTAATCATGGCGTGGATGACCGAGGCGGAATGGAGTGATACACTCTCCGTGCATCTTGACGGTTTCTTTTTCGTAACAAAGCCGGTATTGAATAATATGCTGAGAAAAAGGACGGGTCGAATCATCAATATTGTTTCTACTTCCGGACAAAGCGGGATGGCGGGACAGACAAACTACTCTGCTGCAAAGGCCGGCCTGATAGGGGCCACAAAGGCTCTCGCCATGGAGGTTGCAAGGAGGAACATTCTCGTTAATGCAGTGTCACCCGGATTTATTGATACGGAAATGATTAAAGACCTCCCGAAGGAAAAAATCCTGCCCATGATTCCCATGGGACGCTTCGGGACACCCATGGAAGTGGCTGGAGCAGTCAGCTTCCTCTGCTCAGAGAAGGCATCATATATCACCGGCCAGGTCATTTCTGTAAATGGCGGAACCTATAGATAATTCCTCATTTCTGAAATGATAAACTCCCTATGCTTTGATATCGATGATCTGGCCTATGGCCTTAATGTGAAGACAGGGGCCTGTCTGCCACAGCAATATCTCGTGGAGAAGGAAACTTACGCATTGCTGGAATTGCTGGAGGCGTGCAGTATTAAATCAACCATGTTTGTGCCGGGATATGTGGCCCAGCGTTTCCCTGACCTTGTGAGGGAGATGAGCCGGTCCGGTCATGAAATCGGCTCCCACGGCAACACCCATATGGTTGCTGAACGGTTACAGAGGGAAGGTTTCCGTGAGGACATCTTAATAAGCAAAAAGATGCTGGAAGACATCCTGTCCATGGAGGTATATGTCTACAAGGCCCCCGAGTGGGGCATAACCAACCGTACCCCGTGGGCCTATGATGAGTTGATCTCAGCCGGTTACAGGGTTGATAATACTGCTCGGCCGGCGCTGCTGAAATACCTCGGCAGGAGTCCTGATGATATGACTCCCTTTATATATAAGGATTCATTAACCGTAATTCCTGTAACCTCCCGCAGATTCTTGGGGCGCGATGTACCTTTTAACGGCGGGCTTTTCTCCGCCTATATACCAATAGATATCCAGATAAACTATTACCGGCAGCTCAATAATAAGGGGGTTGCCTTTAACTATTACTGTCATCCCTTTGAGTCCCATCCCCAGGGGACCAACAGGCAGACATGGAGATACGGCACAATCCGGGCAGCCCTGTACGGGATCCATTTCGGCAGATACAGGGACTATATTGAGCAACTCGCAAAGCATTTTAAATTTGCCCCTTTGGGTACGGCATATCAGGAATATTTTCCCTCTCTGTAAAGGCCTGAAATGGTTGAGTAGTTGAGTAATGTGAGTGAGTCGAGCGGGAGGAGCCGGGAAAAAGATGGTTTAATGTTCAATCGATAGATTCCTCGCAGCTCTGCTTCGGGGTAACCATATTCCCTCGCCCCTCGCGGGAGAGGGTAGGGTGAGGGGGCGTAATCATGTTCCTCATTCCGCTGATACCTCGCAGCTCTGCTGAGGGGTAGTTGATTGTTCAAGGTTCAATGTTATAAAATAGATCTTCAACGTTGAACATAGAATGGGGAGTTAAAAATCATATGCATAAGGTTGCCATAACCGGTATCGGTATCATCTCCTGCCTCGGCACGGACATTGAGGCTGTTGCATCCTCCCTGCGCCTGGGGAAATCGGGCATTGTCGTCGATAAAAAAAGGCAGGAACTGGGATTTCGCAGCCCCTTAACCGGGGCAATACAGAACTTTACCCCTCACCGTACCCTGTCAAGGAAACACCAGAAGACTATGCCTGACTTTGCGGTTCAGGCCTATACAGCGGCGATGGATGCCATATTCATGGCGGGCCTTGCCCCCGAAGAGATTCAAAACGGGGAAACAGGACTCATCTTCGGGTGTGATTCAAGCTGCATTGCCGCCATTGAACAGGCAAGAATACTTCTTGAAGAGGGCGAAACAAAGGCCATCGGAAGCGGCCTCATCTTCCGTTCCATGACCTCAACAATAACCATGAACCTCAACACCCTTCTGAAAACAAAAGGCGCCTGCTGGTCTATCAGCTCTGCATGTTCAAGCGGGGGCCACGCAGTAGGACAGGCTGCTGATTTAATCGCCCTGGGGAGACAGGAACGGGTAATATGCGGAGGAGCTCAGGAGATTAACTGGGAATCAATGTGCAGTTTTGATGGACTTGGGGCATTTTCTACAAGGATTGATGCGCCTGAGACTGCGAGCAGACCCTTTGATGAAGGCCGTGACGGCCTTGTTCCGAGCGGCGGCGCTGCTGCAATAGTTCTTGAGCGTTATGATCTTGCGGAAAAAAGAGGGGCAAAAATCCTTGGTGAAATTGTCTCCTATGCATTTTCTTCTGATGGGGACAACATCTCCGTGCCAAGCAAGGAAGGTATTGCATCTGCCCTCAAGCGGGGATTGAATAACGCAGGGATGAAGCCGTCAGATATTGAGTACATATGTGCCCATGCCACATCTACGCCCCTTGGAGATGCAGCAGAGGCAGACTCTATCTCCATTGTCTTCGGGGAAAAGACGCCTCCCGTTTCCTCTACCAAGTCGATGACCGGCCATGAACTCTGGATGTCAGGGGCGTCACAGGTGGTTTATTCAGTGATTATGGCGCAACAGGGTTTTATAGCCCCCAATATCAATTTTGAAAAACCTGACCAAAGCTCGGAAAAACTGAATATTGTCAGAGAAACCATTCTTCGGCCGCCCCGTACGGTATTATGCAATTCCGCAGGTTTTGGCGGTACCAATTCCTGTTTGATACTGAGATTTGATTTATGAAGTATGACTGCCTGATTATCGGCGGCGGCGTGTCAGGGTTGACTGCGGCTCTTGTCATGGCCAAGAATGGCTATCACACCGCCCTTCTGGAGTCATCCCGCAAGACAGCCCCGACCATAAGGGGGTTTAAACGTCAAGGTCTTTTTTTTGATACCGGTTTTCACTATACAGGGGGACTAAGTGATGGGGAGCCTCTCGATATATTTTTCCAATACCTTGGGCTGTCCGGCAAGATTGAGAAATATCCCTTTGATGAGAACGGATTTGATACCTTTCGTTGCCTTGAGCCGAACTTTGAGTTTCCGTTCCCTTACGGGTATAACCGCATAAGGGAGAGGTTTTCAAAACGATTTCCGGAAGAGACGAAGGCTATAGACGAGTATCTCAATGCAGTTAAACATGTATATCATTCTCAGTCCTATATAAACCTTGACATTGATACGAATAACCCGGGATTATCTGTGGTGCACGGGCCCAGTCTCAAGGAGTTTCTTGACAGGATAACGGATAATGAGATGCTTAAATGCATCCTTTCCATGCATTGTCTCCTCCATGGCGTAGCTCCGGAAGAAGTATCTTTTTTCAGCCATGCCCTGGTTGCCGGTTCCTATTATGAGTCTGTATACGGCATAAAAGGAGGGGGATTTAGTCTTGCAGAAGCCTTTGATGCCCGCCTTAAAGAGCTTAAGGTCGACGTGTTCTGCAATAGAGAGGCAAAGGAGATACTCCTTTCCGGGGAGAATGAACTGTCCGGCGTCATGTGCGGGGATAAGGAAATCCTGTACTGCGAGCACTGCATTTCCACCATCCATCCTCAACAGCTCCTTGCAATCGTGCCGCATTCTGCGTTTCGACCTGCCTATAGAAAGAGGATCGAGGCCCTTGAGGACACCTGTTCAGCGATCATGGTCTATGTAAAAACCGTTCCTCCATTGAAGGAAATCGAGAGGGCGAACCTCTTCCTTTTTCCTTCCCCGTCTTTCCCCGATCCGTGCGCCGCCGATCCCATTGACAAAAGGCCCATGTTTATTGCCCGTGCCAGGCAGGATGAGGGAAAGGCTTTCGAGGAAGGGTGTATTATTATCTGCCCTGAGCCGCATACAGGGACAGAATACTGGTCAACCCTGTTCCCAACAGACGATCCGGATGCCTACCAATCATATAAACATGATATGACCAGGAGAATAATCACACATATTGAAACCTCCTGCCCTGAATTTAAGGGGCGGATAACCCATGTGGAATCTGCAACACCCGTGACCCTGAAGCGTTACACCAATAGTCCCAGGGGAGGCATCTACGGGGTAAAGCACAAAATTGACCAGTACAACCCCATGGCTGCAACACGGATAAAGGGACTTTTCCTTGCCGGTCAGGCAACCACTGCCCCAGGTGTCCTGGGGGCAGTGGTCTCGGGGTTTCTTGCTTGCGGAAATATCATTGGACATGAAAAACTGAGAGAGGAGCTCAAGGCATGCATATGAAAAGGGTTGTGATAACAGGTATGGGTTCCATATCCCCTTTTGGCAAGGGGGTTGATGTCCTTATTGAGTCCCTCAAGGCGAACAAAAGTGCAGTTGCAGTTGTTCCGGCACTCACTGAAATCAAAGGCCTGAGGACAATGGTTGCGGCCCTCGCAACAAACGTTGACCCAAAAGAGATCCCTCGAAAATTCAGGCGTTCCATGTCGAATATGTCGATATATGCGACATTGGCCTGTCATGAGGCATGTGCCATGGGCCGTATCACGGAAGCCCATTGTTCGAGCGGTCGAATGGGTGTTTCTATCGGTTCTACCGTGGGAAGCCCTATTGCTACCCATGATTTTTATAAGGATTTCCTTCCGGACAATACCGTAGAAAATACCAGGTCCACCTTCTTCTTTCAGATTATGAACCATTCTTGCGCATCCAACGTGGTACAGGTCTTCGGGATAAAAGGCAGGATGTTTGCACCGTCATCAGCCTGTTCAACGAGTACTCAGGCCATAGGATACGGATATGAGACGATTGCTTTCGGAAAACAGGAAATGATGCTCTGTGGAGGGGCTGACGAGTTTCATCCCCTTTCTGCTGCCACATTCGATATTTTCAACGCTGCCTCAATAAAATACAATGACCGGCCCCACATGACGCCCCGTCCTTTTGACCGTGACCGGGATGGCGTAGTATGTGCTGAAGGGTCAGGCATTCTCCTTCTCGAATCTCTTGAGTCTGCGGTACAAAGGGGCGTTCCTGTGCTTGCCGAGGTGATCGGGTTTGCTACGGTATCGGACCCTACCAATATTGCTGATCCCGATGTGGACTCTATAGAGTCGTGTATCAGGAAGTCCCTCTTAGATGCAGGCGTTGCGCCGGAGGAGATCGATTATGTCAATGCCCATGCGACGGGCACAATTCAGGGAGATATTGCAGAGGGCAACGCAATAAAAAGGGTTTTTGGCAACAGAGCGCCGGTGAGCAGCCTCAAGGGACACCTTGGACACACCATGGCAGCATCCGGGGCATTGGAAACCATAGCAACGATCAGTATGATGAATGGCAATTACATGATTCCCACCCTTAATCTGGATCATATAGACCCCTTGTGTGAGGGGCTGGCCCATATCCAGCGCCTTGAGGAGTCACATATAGAAGTTGCGATTAAGAATAATTTTGCCTTGGGCGGCGTAAACACGTGTATCGTGTTGAGGAGGTATACCCATGACTGATGAGAAGGTAATAGAAATTATAAACTCTTCTCTTGCTGAGGAATTTGAACTGGATATCGAAAAGATGGTTCCCGATGCCCTTCTTAAGGATGACCTTGGGCTGGACAGTTTGGACAGGGTAGATACGGTGATCGTACTCGAACATGCTTTTAAGTTTAAGATCCGCGAGGAAGAGGCTATCCGGGAGATCAGGACCTTGGGGGACATCCATAGATTCGTGATTAACAAGATACGTGACCTGGGAGAGGCTTAAGGGTGTGCCCCGGCAAGACTGCAAGGAGGGGCGGGGGTGTGGGGAAACCGGGAATAACATCTCTTCTTTATTCCGTCCCCATGAATCTCTTTGCCTATCCTGCGATCATGTGTTGGACCTTTCTCGGAATCTGCGTCTTCCCCATTCTCTTTGCCCTCTGGAAGATATTCACAGACTGGGATAACAGCCGCATTGTCCGTCGATTCATCTGGTTCTATGGTAAAGGGTGGGTCGTAATAATGTCGCCTTTTTTAAGGTTCAAAAGGATGGGCCTTGAGAAAGACAAAATTAATCCTCCCTATGTTATCGTAATGAACCATCTCTCATATTTTGATTACTACTGCATGGGTCTTCTTCCCTTCAGCAATGTAGCGGCTGCGGTCCGTTCGTGGCCTTTTAAGATGCCCTGGTATGCGCCCTTTATGCGCCTCGCCGGTTTTCTTGATGTGGAATCACTGGGACCGGATGGATCACTCCAGGAGGGCGCCGAGACGCTCTCGAAGGGTGGGTCAGTCATATTCTTTCCGGAAGGGCACAGAAGCAGGGACGGGAAGCTTCAACGCTTCTTCTCGGGGCCATTCAAGCTTTCCGTGGAGACAGGGGTGAAGGTTCTGCCCCTCTGTCTTACAGGTACGGGTGTACTCCTGCCTCCTGGCCGGTGGTGGCTGCTGCCTGCAAAGGTGAGGCTCAAGGCATTGCCTCCTATTGACCCCAAGGCATTTGATGGGCCTTTTGCCCATATAAAGCTGAGAAAACATACGAAAGCAATAATGGCAGAAGCCATTGAAAAAATGAGAGCAATATGACGAAGGCTTTATTATGCTGGGGCGAAAAAGCAGATGTTTTTGGACGGCCCCTGGCACGGGAAGGAGACTTGATCTGCACCGTTCTGCTTGCCTTGGTCCTCCGACGTATCCAGATAGGGGCTATATTGGGGACGACCGTAAATAAGTG
>PNOM01000085.1 GCA_013824835.1 Syntrophus sp. (in: bacteria)
GTGAATGGCCCGGAGGGGAAACAGGCGTTGCCGAAGGCTAATTCGCCTGGTTCAATGAACAAGCCCATTAGTCCCGGTCAAAGGCGTAGTGCCAGAGAGTGGAGGGGATGTTTTCCTCTGAATAATTATGCAATTTTGATTGCAAGTTGGAATTACAAATCCGAACGCCATTTATTATACATGCTCATCGCCTTTTCTTTTCCTTCAAAGAAAAAGGTGTGTGCTGCTTCTACTGCCCTGTCCATTGCGTCTCTCAGGACTTCCAGGTCTTCCCCTCTGAACCTCGAAAGCACAAAATCTTCAGAGGCCATGGACAGATCCCTTCCAATCCCGACCTTCATCCTGTAAAAAAGAATAGACTGAAGCGTGTCCGCAACAGATCTGACGCCCTTGTGGCCGCCATCCCTGCCGCCCCACTTTATCTTTATCTTTCCGAATTCCATGTCAAGATCATCATGGACAAGGAGTATGTCTTCTGCGCTGATACCCATTTTTTTCATAAGGGATGAAACGGGTCTGCCGGACAGATTCATAAACGTGTCCGGCTTTGCAAGGATGATTTCATCAGACATACCTACCCTGCACCCGCACATCTTCTTATTAATTGGAATACGGTATTTTTCCGAAAACCTGTCGATTACCAGATAACCGGCGTTATGTCTCGTATGTGCATAGCCGCTTCCCTTATTTCCCAGTCCGCAGAGGAGAAACAAAAATACCCTACTCTACCTTCTCTGCTTCTTCACCTACTGCTGCAACCTTCTCTCCGCCTCCAGAATGAGCAATTGTCACGATAGCGACGTCTGCCCCTTCGACCATCTTTACACCGGGTATGGATATCTGGCCCACGTGGACAGAATCCCCCATGCCAAGCTCGGATATGTCGATCTCAATTTTTTCCGGAATCTGGGTGGGCAAACACTCAACCCTGATCGACCTGAGGTGCTGTTCCACGAGACCATCTTTGGCGGTACCCGTGAGTTCGCCTATAAGGTGTATGGATATTTCCACTTCAATCAGCCTCTCCATGGACACCTGGAGAAAATCGATATGAAGCACCTTGTCACGGACAAACTCCCTCTGAATCTCTTTCACCATAACGGATCTGCTCTCTGCCTTCTCTCCTGCCATCAGTTCCATGTTAAGTATGGCATTCCTCTTTACATGACGGCTAAGTAGCTCCCACTCTCTTGCTGAAACTGTTATGGGAAGCGGGTCCACATCTCTTCCGTAAAGAATTGCCGGAATCCTGCCCTCTTTTCTAAGCTTCCTTGCTATGGATTTCCCTTTATCGTTTCTCTTCTCTGCCTTTAACAAAATTTGTTCCATTCCGACCTCCTCACGTTGTTATATAAATAAGGAACTCACAGATTCATCCCTGTGTATCCTCTCGATTGCGCGACCCAGTATTGGCGATACATCGAGCACCTTTATCTTCTCCACACTTCGTGCTGCCTCTGAAAGGGGTATGGTATTAGTAACTATCAACTCTTTAAGGGGCGAATTCTTGATCCTCTCCACCGCATTGCCTGAAAGGACGGGATGTGTACAACAGGCATATACAGCCTGCGCGCCATCATCCATAAGCGCCTCGGCTGCCTGAACGATAGTACCGCCCGTATCCATCATATCGTCAAGAATGACTGCCACCTTCCCCTTCACATCACCAATAATATGCATGACCTTGGAGATATTCGCTTTCTCCCTCCGTTTATCAATTATTGCAAGGGATGCATGGAGTCTCTTACCCATCTCCCGCGCCCTTTCCACGCCCCCCGCGTCCGGGGATACGATAATTATCTCTCCCTCTATCTTTTTCAAGTACTCAAACTGTACCGGCAACGCGAGGAGATGGTCAACAGGGATATCGAAAAACCCCTGAATCTGACCTGCATGAAGATCCATGGCAAGCACCCTCGAAGCCCCTGCAACGGTGATAAGGTTCGCCACAAGCCGTGCCGATATGGAGGTTCTGGGAACCACCTTTCTGTCCTGCCTCCCATACCCGTAATAGGGTATTACCACATTGATTCTATCAGCAGAAGCCCTTTTCAGGGCATCAACAATAATAAGAAGTTCCATCAGGTTATGGCTCACAGGGGGACATGTTGGCTGCACGATAAAGGTATCCATACCCCTTACGCTCTCCTCTATTTCCACCTGGATTTCTCCATCACTGAATTTACTCACCTTTGCCTTACCCAGCGGCAATCCGAGAAATCCACCTATTCTTTCTGCAAGCTGTCTATTCGCATTCGCTGAAAATATCCTGAGTTTGTCCACATGGACCCCCTAAAAAATATATTCTGGGGCGGGAGGATTCGAACCTCCGAATGCAGGCTCCAAAGGCCTGTGTCTTACCGCTTGACGACACCCCAAATAAATTGTCTTTACTCTTCCTCTTCTTCCGCCTTATTTGCTGCTTTTCCGTAGGCTATCAGCACGCTCTTTTCTATATTCTGCCTCGTCGTGTTATCCAAAGGGTGTACGGTATCCCTGTACGAGCCGTCTTTCATCTTTTTGCTCGGCATTGCAACAAACAACTTGCTATCCCCGAGTATTACCTTCAGGTCCCTGACAATAAAACAGTCATCCAAAACAATTGATACATACGCCTTTACCTTTTTTTCGTTTACAGGAAATATCTTGACATCTGTAATTTCCATACACTACCCCCCCTATATGCTGTGCGCTATAAAAACACTCCCTATACCGTTTAATAAACCAGCCGCCTTCCTGGCCTCCTCTTCCCCCTTAAATAGACCAAAAACCGAAGAACCGCTTCCACTCATCAATGCGCCGAGGGAACCCGCTTCGATCAATCTATCTTTTATATCCTTAATTGTAGGGCACATTAGTATTCCGACATTCTCAAGGTCGTTCTCCAAAATGCGCGAAACGTCGTAAGCAGAATCAAAATTTCTCCTCAATTTAATATCATTTTCCCCTTTTGTCAATACGATTCTTACGCGGCTATAGACCTCAGGAGTAGACATGACAATATCCGGATACATGATAATATACCATAAAGAAGGCAACACGATGGATGATATTTTCTCACCTATCCCTGACATTACACATGGCTTGCCATAAAGAAAGAGCGGTACATCGGCACCGATCCGGGCGCCAAGACCAAAGAGTTCATCCTCTCCAATAGCTAATCCCCACACCCCTGCAAGGGCCTTCAGGGTAGTTGCTGCATTACTACTCGGTCCGCCTAAGCCGCTGCCTATGGGTATACACTTTTCAATAAATATTCGAACCCCTTTTGAGATGCCGTATTCTTCCTTGAGGAGCATGGCGGTCCGGTAGATCGTATTCTTTTCACCGATCGGCAGCACACCTTTATCATCCTTTACAACAACAGCGCCTGAAGGTTCCTCCTCCACATATATCACATCATAGAGGGAGACAAGGTCCACTATGCTCAGGATATCATGATATCCATCCGGTCTTTTTGAAAGTACTTTCAGTAAAAGATTAACCTTTGCAGGTGATAAAAAGGCGCGCTCCATATGTCTATTTCCTGTGCACTCCCTCAACCTGAAACCTGTCAACAGTAAACTCAGGGTTTGCAATAATGTTGATTTTTGTTTTATAGGTCTTCTCAAGAAATTCTATGGAACCCTTCTCTTCTTCATAGAGGAGACTTACCACTTCAGTGGCGAGATAGACGTTGAAGGCCTTTCCTTCTTCCTTTCTGCAGGCGCTTCGGAGCTCTCTCAGAACTTCATAGCATACCGTATACCGTGACTTTATGTACCCTGCACCATCACAGTTCGGGCATGTTTCAGTAAGGAGGGTTACCATATTATGACGGGTCCTTTTTCTCGTAAGCTGGACAAGGCCGATCTCGCTGATAGGATATGCAAAGGTCTTTATCCTGTCCTTCTTCAGGACATCCATCATGGCCTGAAATACCATTTCCCTCGATTCCATTTTCTCCATATCAATAAAATCTATAATGATGATCCCCCCGATATTCCTGAGTCTGATTTGATAGGCGATCTCTTTCACTGCTTCGAGATTTGTCCTGAGAATTGTATCTTCAAGGTCCTTCTTTCCCAGGTATCGGCCTGTATTCACATCAATGACAGTGAGGGCCTCCGTATAATCAAGAACGATATAACCTCCTGATTTAAGCCAGATCTTTTTGTACAAAAGCTTTGTAATCTCTATCTCAATCCCGTATGCCTCAAAAACAGGGTCTTTCTCATTGAAAAAGGTTACTTCACATGCCTCCTCCGGAAGAAGTTCCTTCAGGAATTCCTGTATCCTCTCGTAGATATACAGGTCATCCACAACGATCCTTTTCAGATTATGGGCGTGAAGATCCCGTATAACCCTGAATATGATGCCCAGATCCTGGTGCAGTATAGAAGGAGCCCCTACGCTCTTCCCCTTTTCCTGAACGCTTTCCCACACTCTTCTCAAGAAATTAAGATCACCCTCCAGTTCCTCCGCTACTTTCCCTTCAGATGCAGTACGGGCAATAATACCGAACCCTTTTGGACATATTTCCTTGAGGATTGTTGCAAGCCTCTTCCTTTCATCTTCCTGTTCGATCCTCCTGGAAACACCTACGTGTTCCGTAGAAGGCATGAGGACGAGGAGCCTTCCCGGCAGCGTTATCTTCGAGGTAACCCTGGTGCCCTTCTGTCCTATAGGCTCCCTTGAAACCTGAACAATCAGCTCCTGTCCCTCTTCGAGTACCCCCTCAATCCGCTCAGGAACCTCAACAGGAAGACCGTTATCTTCAAATTCTTCATACATCATCCTGTCGAGAATAATGTCCCCCACATAGAGAAAGGCTGACTTTTCGAGACCTATGTCTATAAAGGCCGCGTCCATGCCCGGGACAATCCGGGCTACTTTTCCTTTGTAGATGCTGCCCACCATACTGTTATCATTCTTTTTTTCAATAAAAAACTCTACAAGCACCCCGTTCTCCAGGAATGCGATCCGCGTTTCGCTGAACGTTACATTAATTATCAGTTCTGATGCCATTGATCTTCTTCGCCTCCATTTTGACTATACGGTGAAACAACCCGCTCTTCCATATTTCCTTTAGGCCCTTCCTTTCTCGATAGATATAAAAATGCCGGTTACCTTTACATGCACGTTTCAGTCCTTCCATATCAGCCCATTCAACAGCCTTTTCCGATATCAGGAGAAAGGCATATTCACCGGTTCGCCCCTTCAACCCTCCTGCATTGCATTCGAAAACCCTCATGCCTTTTGGTAATATCCTGTTCATTCTACCTACAATCATGCCATTGAGAGAAATGACATCAAGGGACTCTACCTCGATCAGCTCACAGGTGCTCTCCACACCCATAGGAAGGGCATCAGATAAAGAAATATTTGGCATGGGATGATATTTTCCGTGCATTTTAATCGAAACACCCGCTGACCTCAGGGCCCGCACAATGATATTCATCGTATCAATATGTCCGATATAACGGGCATCCCCGTATTTCCCGTATCGGAAGGTATATTTATAAGTAAAAGTGTTGAGTGTTGAGTGTTGAGTGTTGAGTGGAGAACCATTAGACAAAGAATTTGGAGCATTAGTCTTTACGCTTATAGCTCTATGCTCTCCGCTCTCCGCTCTCCGCTCTTTTTTCGGGCATTCCATTCCGCAGTGGGCACAGCCTGTATAACAATCCGGGGTCATAAGGCCTGCAACTGCTTTCTCATACTCGTTTTTCAGGAAAGGTTCTCCGACGCCCATATCAATAAATGACCAGGGCAGCAACCCATCAGGGGATATCGCCCCCAGATAGCGTTTTGTATCAAAAGATTCCTTTTGAAACCACTCCTCATAAAGCTCAGGCCGGAAAAACTCTCTCCACGCTTCAAGCTTGGCTCCCCTGGCATGGAGATGCTCAAAAAGAGGTGTAAGATACTCATCTCCCCGCGAGATAATCGCCTCAATCGCGCTTGTCCTTATATCGCGGTATTTGACGGAAACATTCTTCTTTTTTAACGCCCCTTTTATCATACGCATCTTTTCTGAGAGTTGATCTTCGTCTTCCATGGCCAGCCTTTGAAAGGGTGTGTGCGGTTTTGGTATAAAAGGCGATACTGCAAGGTTTATGG
The DNA here is from genome assembly GCA_013824835.1 of Syntrophus sp. (in: bacteria). Taxonomy (GTDB): domain Bacteria; phylum Desulfobacterota; class Syntrophorhabdia; order Syntrophorhabdales; family Syntrophorhabdaceae; genus PNOM01. Next base: position 6,103 of record PNOM01000085.1, read on the forward strand.
TAATACCCTCTTTTGCGAAAGGGGTCACAAGGTCCCTTATGACCATAATATCCTCTTCCTTCTCCCAGGGAAAACCAATCATAAAATAGAGTTTCAGCTTTCTCCACCCATATTTCTTGAGGGTCGGGAGCTGATCCACAAGAGCGCCGACATCGATATTTTTATTGATCTGACACCTTATCTCAGGTGAAGCGGATTCAAGGGCAAAGGTGAAACCGGTACGGGCAATATCTCCTATAACACGAATCTCCTCTTCACCGATACTGCCTATCTTCAGGGAAGGCAGCGCCACGGAGACCCCTTTGTGATGATCCTTTATATATGATATGGTCTGAAAAAGACCGCTATAATCGCCTGAACTGAGTGAAAGAAGTGATATCTCTTCATAGCCTGTCTCCTGAATAGCCCGGTCGATAATCTCTGCCACACATTCAAATGACCTCTCCCGATAGGGTCTGTATCCGAACCCTGCGAGACAGAACCTGCATCCATTGCCGCACCCTCTTGATATCTCGATGTTGAGCCTGTTATGGATGGCGCCTACTATCGGTATAGGGGGTCGTATCGGATGATATGCCCCATCAAGGTTCTCTATAAAGAGCCGTTTCACCCGTTCCTTTGGAAACAGAGGCGAGTAAACGCCTTCGAGCTTGCCGATCTCTTTGATTATCTGCGCCCGTTCAGTTCCCTTCAGCTCTTTCAGGATATTGAGTATCTCCACAATCACGGTATCCCCTTCTCCTGTGACAATAATATCGAAGAACCGTTCAAAGGGTTTCGGGTTGAGCATCAAAGGTCCGCCGCCAATAATTATCGGTCCTCTCTCCCTGTCCTCGGCCCGCAAAGGAATCCCAGCCAAAGCAAGCATGTTCAGTACGTTAGTTACATTCAGTTCATAGGAAAGGGAAAAACCAACTCCATCCATGGCGTGCAAGGGCGTCTTCGACTCAAGGGTAGCAAGAAGGAGATTATTCTGTCTCAGGTAGTTTTCCATATCGTCCCATGGCGCAAAACAGCGTTCACACCACACATCTTCCTGATTATTCATAAGCTCATAGAGAAGAAAGAGACCAAAATAGGACATCCCCACTTCATAAATATCCGGGTAACAGAGGGCAAACCTCACCCTCGCCTTATGAGGGTCTTTCATGACCCTGTTCGGCTCTATGCCTGCATACCTGGCAGGCTTCATTATGTGGCTGGGTATATACATGTTTATTACCTTTACCTTTGCAATTAGAAACGGAGCGGAGCGTGGGGTCAGCCCTTGACATTAACTGCATGTCAAATGTCAAGGGCTGACCCCTTTCTTTTCTACGTTTCCTTCATTATTTTCAGAAGGTCATCTGTTACCATGGTTTGTATCCGCTTGAGGGCATCTGCGCTCGCTGCCTCAAAGCGGAGCACAAGGATAGGGCCTGTGTTGGAAGGTCTCACGAGTCCCCATCCATCCTCAAAAACAGCCCTCACTCCGTCTATATCAATCACCCTGTATTTGTTCCTGTAATAATCCGTCAGCTTCCGCACTACATCGAATTTTACCGTATCAGGACAGTCAATCCGTATCTCCGGTGTAGAATACATTTTCGGCAGATCATTGAGGTATTCGGAGAGAGGTTTCTCGTCGTTTCCCATGATCTCAAGCACGCGCAATGCAGCATAAACCGCATCATCATAGCCGAAGAACTTGTCTGCAAAAAATATATGGCCGCTCATCTCCCCACCGAGAAGGGCGCCGGTCTCCCGCATCTTTTGCTTTATCAGGGAATGGCCCGCTTTCCACATAACCGGAATGCCCCCGTTATGGGCCACATCATCAAAGAGGTTCGTAGAGCATTTCACCTCAGAGACAATACAGGCGCCTTTATGTTCCTTTAAGATATCCCGTGCAAGGATAATCATAAGGTAATCACCCCAGATCGTATTCCCTTTATCATCGATAATACCGATCCTGTCCCCATCCCCATCAAACCCTATGCCCACGTCCGCCTTTTTCTCCAGTACCGTGTTTCTTAAAACCACGAGGTTTTTCTCTACTGTAGGATCAGGATGGTGATTAGGGAAGTGCCCGTCCATATCACAAAACAGTTCGGTCACCTCCTGTCCCATCTCTTTAAGGATAGGAGCGGCGATCACCCCCGCTGTACCGTTTCCTGCATCAATTACCACTTTGAAACCCTTGGTCAGGTGTATATTCGTCCTTAAAAATCGATAATAATCCTCTACAAGGTCTTTATACTCCTTGTATGATCCCTCGCCGCGAATAAACCTCTCCTCTTCAATGATCCGGCGAATATTCTGTATCTCCTCACCAAAGATTGTCCATTTGCCGTCAGCGATCTTGAAACCATTCTGATCAGCCGGATTGTGGCTCCCCGTGATCATGATCCCGCCTTTAACCTCAAGGTTAAAGAGTGAAAAATAGAATAGACCCGTTGGGATCAGCCCAAGATCAATCACATGAAGGCCGCTTTCCACCATACCGGAGACAACAACGTCTCTCAGGTGTTCGGAACTTAACCGGCAGTCCCTCGCAATAGATACGGTCTTCTTTCCCCGCTCATGCATATAGGTTCCAAAAGCCCTTCCTATGTTCCTGACCACATCATCTGTCAAATCCTGTTCAACCATGCCCCTGATATCATATTCCCTGAAAATATGCGCGTTCATAAATACCTCCTGTTATGGGGCTGACCCCGCATACGCAGCGCCAAGAATAGCTGCATCTTCACCAAGCATCGCCTTTTCTATACGCAACCCCTCAAGGGATGCCTTCATTGCGCGCCTCTTCATAACATCCCGAGCGTCATCGATAAGATACTTTGTTCCATAGATCACACCGCCGCCCAAGATAATCATCTCGGGGTTCAGCAGGTTTACGATGCTCGCAAGGGCAGCGCCCAGATATTCAATGACTTCCCGCCATATCCGCCCGCAAAAATCGTCGCCCATACGATACGCATTCTCTATATGACCCGCGTGTAATGTCTCTATATCACCCTTTATGAGGGACCATATCTCGCCTCTATATCCTTCTTCCAGCCGTCTTTTCACTCGTTCCACTATGTAGGAACCCCCGCAGTAGGCCTCAAAACAACCCGTATTCCCGCAGTTACATTGATACCCGTCAGGGTTAACGGTCATGTGGCCGATCTCTCCGCCCACGTTTGAGAAACCTTTGTACAGCTTCCCGTCCACAATAAGCCCGCCGCCGATACCGGTTCCAAGAAATATCCCGACTACGTTCTGAGGCACACCCTTGAGACCGAACCGCCACTCGCCATAGGTTGCTGCATTTACATCATTTTCAATAAACGTGGCAATACCTGTGCCCCTTTCTATGTCATCCCTTAAAGGGGCATCATGAAATCCAAGGTTGGGGGAGAATACGATTCTATGAGAATACCTGTCAATCTGGCCTGCAGATGCTATCCCTATCCTTTCTATCCCGCCTTTATCGACTGCGCTGTCCTCTATTATACCATGAATGAGGTGAATAATGCTCTCTGTAATTCCCTCATACCCCTTTTCCCTAGGGGTAGGAATCCTTTTTCTGACCCTTACCAAGCCCTTTTCATCAACAAGACCGCCTATAATCTTTGTGCCGCCAAGGTCTATACCTATCCTCATAAAACCCACATATATCTTACCCATACATTTTGATTTGACATCTCCGCAGTATGTAAATAATATATGTGAACATGCAAAATCTCAAGGTAAAAAGGGGCATTTAATGGAAAAACAGTACGTTATCGACGACATTACCCTGAAAGACACATGGAGACTTTTCCACATAATGGCAGAATTTGTTGAGGGTTTTGAAAACCTCTCCGATATCCATCCCGCAGTCAGTATATTCGGGAGCGCACGGTGCAAGGAGGGCGACCCTCTTTATATCAGGACTTACAACCTTGCAAAACTTGTGGCAAAAGGCGGTTTTAATATCATCACAGGAGGAGGCGGGGGCGTCATGGAAGCTGCAAACAGGGCGGCTGCCGATGGGGGCGTAAAATCCGTGGGTATCAATATCGAGCTTCCCTTCGAGCAAAAACCGAACCCCTTCACCAACCTTAAGTTGAGTTACCGGTACTTCTTTGTTCGAAAGGTGATGTTTCTTAAATACGCAGTGGCCTATATCGTAATGCCCGGAGGATTCGGGACCCTTGATGAGTGCTTCGAGGCCATCACCCTTATCCAGACCAGAAAGATGCGGCCTTTTCCCGTTATCCTTGTAGACTCATCATTCTGGGATAAAATCATCGACTGGATGAAAGAAAGCCTGCTGGAGCAGAAATTGATCTCGAAAGAAGACCTGGATATATTTAAGGTAATGGACGATCCGGAAGAAATCGTCAGCTACCTGAAGAGGTTCATTATCCTATAAGAGTTCCATTAAGATGAGCATCTGTGTCGGGATATTCCACGCGAACACGCTCATTCCGCTCCAGCGGCTTCAATCGCTCGCGTTCGGCTTCGGAACTTTTGCGTATGCAAAAGACCAAGCTTCCTCGCCTCACGACGGTTTGCTTAGGAAAACCCGACACTATGCTCTCACGACTTATATGGGTTTAAGTCGGAGTTTGTCGCAAGTTTAGTCCGTCTCCAGGAATGGGTCTTCTGTTCTGCTTGAAAGCACTCTCAGATTCTTATTCGCTCACAGCAGTAGACTCGGAGAACCTGATTACATCTTTAGGCTCTTTTTTTAGAGCATTCCACAAATCAAGTTTTGTTTGCATGGCAAGCCAGCTCTCCGGGGAGGTGTTGGTGGCCTTTCCAACCCTTATTGCCAGGTCCGGGCTTAAGGCACATCTACCATTTACCAGTCCCGATAATGTCTTTCGGGAGACGCCCAAGTCCTTTGCTGCTTCAGTTATGGTTATTCCTAATGGTTTTATTACATCCTCAAAGAGAATTTCCCCAGGATGGGTCGGTTTTCGGTTACGCATGTTTCTTCTCCTCAGTGGTAGTCCCTATAGTCAACAGCTACGGCATCCTGTTCTTCATAGCGAAAGGTAACCCGCCAGTTTCCATTCACCCATACCGACCAAACCCCTTCTTCCTTACCGGATAGCTTGTGCAGCTTATACCCAGGCAAATTCATATCAAGAGGGGTAATCGATGCATCGAGTCGATCAAGGATACGGGCCAGCTTCTGAGCATGGTCAGGGATGATGCCTTTCTTGCTGCCTGTTTGAAAAAATATCTCCAGTCCCTTGAGAAAGAACTCTGCGACGTCAGGCTCAATGACCACAACGTTGGTTCCCTCTTCATATCTTTTCGAGTATTTACCCTGTACTCCGGCGCTAAAATCATATTCTTCAAGCATTTCCTGATCTTTTTGCATTTTTTTCATAATGTTGCCTCTCTTTCTTTTTTGCCTTACGGGCACTTATAATTCTTATTCTACGGTTTAATGCCGTCCCTGCCTGATTGGTTAATTCTATTTCAATACCAACATTTGTATAAAAATAAACAACCTGTAGAACAGATAATCGACAATTTTGTTCTCGGTGATCATGACTTGTGGTACCTCAGAATGGCGAATATGAAAGGCATTACCAATGTCAGTCAGTTTCTTCGCTTCTTCTTCTAATACAGCTCGCGTGTTTGGTTCTGAAGCTGCTTTATCTAACAAGGTGGCTGTTGATTTCTTCTTATCATCAGGATTCTCAATAGTCTTTATTCGCTCCCAGCAATCCCACAAACGCTCGACAGCTTCTCTTCTAATTCTGCAATCAGGATTTACGAACTTCTGTTGAGCCTCATCAATCATATTATCGAGAATGGCATCTCCTGTGCGCAAATGAGTAGAAATAGACTCTTTGAAAAGTTCTGGCACTATTCTTTTGATTGAGCCGTCATTTTCCAGAATGAATGCGATACCATTTCTTCGAAATATTGTGTTTATATTCTCTCGAAAAGCTTCTTTCCCCGCTTCTTCTTCAAACGACAAATGATAGTGACGAAAGTAACCGTGATAGTTCCCTTGAATAGGCTTTGAAACCGTCTTGTAACAGAACTGAATCAAATCTAAGACCACCATAGCGTCCGGGGCACAAGGAGTTGCATCCCAAGAAAGGCCTCCAGATTCTCTTCGTTCTGTTTCTAAAGGCCATTGAATATCTGCAATTTCAGCCTTAAGGGCCAAAACAAAAGATCGTTCATCGGTGCCAGTCGGCCCGTTTCCATTCGGGCATATTTCAGGGTATTTATGCCCAAATGCCCCCGTAGATATAAGGCTTTGAACCAAAGCAACGATTCCACCCCATGCCCTCGGAGACACAGAGTCTAATGTTTGAGGTTTGGATTTATGCTCTCTATCGCTAAAATACTCCATGTGTTTTCTCCACTCAACAACGAGGTCACCGGCAGGCGGATTTATCAGTGAT
>PNOM01000086.1 GCA_013824835.1 Syntrophus sp. (in: bacteria)
CTTTTTTTAAGGAGAACCATGTCAACAATTATCGCCCTTGCATGGATCATTGTGCTGTTTCTGGCGGGTTATGTTCCATTTCTTTATCCTGCCCAGGCAGCAGAAACGAGCAACTGCATACAATGCCACACCAACGAACAGGTTCTGAAAGCGCTTCATAAACCCTCTAAAATTGAGACATCTGAAGGTGAAGGGTGAGCGGGTTCTCCTCCGTCGGTTCCGGCGGAATTGCGCTACAAGGGCTTCCTTATTGATAAAAACCTTATCAATAAGGACCCGCACTTCCAGGAGGGGTGCACCTCATGTCATCTTGGGGATGAGAAGGCGAAGGGGAAGGAAAATGCCCACAGGGGGGTTGTGATACGTCCATCCGACAACCTTGCAGTCTGTGCCCCCTGTCATGAAGGTATTGCCAAAACCTTTAAGGATTCACTTCATTACACGACTCATGGTCTGAAGCATGGCGTATCGGGCAGGTTTTCCGGGAAAGATCTCAAAACCTTTAATGAAAAGGTCTTTGAAAAATCATGCAGGAGCTGCCACGCCACATGCGGTGACTGTCACGTAAAATCGCCTTCGTTGGGCGGCGCAAGTCCAGGCCTTCTCAAAGGACATAAATTTGTAAAAAGAGATGACGGGAAGACCTGTGCATTATGCCACGGCGGAAGGGTATACCCTGAATTTACCGGTGAATACGGGGGGTCTCCTGATATTCATTATCAGAAAGGCATGGTCTGTATTGACTGTCACACCCGTACAGAACTCCACGGAAGTGGTGTCCCCTATAAATCGAGAAAAGAAATCAAAGAGAAGCCTGCTTGTATCAATTGCCACCCCGCAGGGAACGAGAAGAACGAAAAAGCAAGAGCTGCCCATGGGCAGCACAAGGACAGGCTGAGTTGTTACGCCTGCCATTCCGGGGGAGAGTATAGAAACTGCTACGACTGTCATCTGGGAAAGGGTGCAACATCAAAGCCGGGCTTTTTTCTCGGTATCAGCCCCAGAGACAGGAAGACCGTTACCACCTTGCGGCTCATCCCGGCGAAGAGGGATACCTTCAGCAACGAAGGGATAAAAATGGAAAAATATGATATACTGCCTAACTACTGGGACACGGCAGTGCACAATATAAAAAAACGGACTGACCGGACCCGTTCCTGCGAAGTCTGTCATATAGAAAAAAAGGATTTTCTTACGGAGAGCATCTTGATTAAAAACGGTTCAAAGGCAAACAAAGGGCTGCTCATTGCACCAAAGCCCATCAAAAACAGGAGGGAAAAATGACCAGAAAAGCGGTATTATGTGCTGTTATTTTCGTTCTTTTTATCGTTGCCGTTCCCCTCGCATCTTTTGCGAGAAACGTGGAACCTGTAGTCTCCACGGACTGGCTGGAAAAGAATCTGAATAACCCAAAGCTCGTTATTGTTGATATAAGGAAGGTTGAAGACTACAAAACCGGCCATATTCCCAATGCAATCAACGTCATCTATGGTTCCTGGGCTGCCATGAAAGGGGGATTGAGAAATGAAGTTCCGGCAACAGATGATCTCTTTGATGTTATCTCCTCGGCAGGTATTGGAACAGATTCCATTGTTGTCATAGTGGGAAAGACGGATGCCATGCCCGATCGCACAGGTATTTCCCGTGTCGCATGGACCCTGAAGTATGCAGGCATCGAAAATACCGCCATTCTCGACGGGGGATACAATAAATGGGCTGTCGACAAGAAAAACATATCGATTGATCCAATAAAGGCAAAGTCAAAGGTCTATCAGGGCAAGGTGAATAACGGTCTCTTCGTGAAAAAAGAATATGTACTCGCTATGCTTGGCAAGGCCACTATCGTAGATACAAGGGAACCGGATTTTTTTCAGGGCAAAAAGAAACTTGATTTTGTCGCAAGGGCAGGGCGGATTCCGGGTGCAATAAATCTCCCCTCATCCATGGCATATACAAAAGATGGAACATATAAGGGCAAGGAAGAGCTTGCAAATCTCCTGTATGGCGCCATTGGCAAAGATACCGCCAAAGAAATCATTTTATACTGCGACACAGGTATGGTGTGCTCCCCCTGGGCGTTTATCATGAGTGATCTCTTCGGCTACAAGAATGTGAAGATCTACGACGGCTCTTCTGAAGACTGGATGAAAGACCCGAAAGCGCCGGTCGAACCATAGTGATGTTTTTGTGCAAAGGGGGCGGAAAGCATATCCCGCCCCCTTCAATTCCATAAAGATTTATCCACATAATAATACCCTGCCTTAATAAAGACATTGTTAATTCATATAAACAAGATGGTGCATATTGAAAAATCTGCACCTTTCAAAAAAATACGTCCTCAACATTATTCATGCCCTTGCGGCAATCGGCGTCATTATATTCTATGCAGTATGTGGAGATTCCTGCTCTTACCTGAAAGGAGAACTCTTCGGCCTGGATCTTAAATATATCGGCATTCTCCTCATGGGGGTAATCATTTGCCTTACCTTCCTGAAAAAAGAAGGCCTTCTTCTTATGCTCCTTTCTGTAAGCATGGGGGTTGAAGTATTCCTTGTAGCCTATCAGGTGAGAAACGGCGTCTACTGCCCTTTCTGCTTCTCCTTCGGCGTAATGCTTACCCTTCTCTTTCTTTTGAATTTAGACCTTAGGAGAAAGCTGGTCATAGCCCTCTTTATTGCCCTCGGTTTTATTTCCTTTCTGATCTTTTTTAAAGGCTCTGTCGTGCCCACCTACTCGATAACCCATGAGAGCAGCACTCCTGTTACGCTCTCAGAGCAGGAGAAGGCATGAGGAACACCTTGCTTACCTCACACGCTATCAATACCATGCATTAGATCATCAGGATGTGATTCAACACTTACTACCTTTTCCGACCATATCGTCCTGACATACTAAAAAAAGTCGGCATCTCCTTCCGTAGGATAACATATCTTTCAGCGTGCCATACTGGAATTTGCCAGTGCTGCCGGAAGCTTCGGACTCATGGGAAATAGGTTTTAGATTTCGGGCGCATTTTGCACTTGACAATATTCTATTATGAATATATATTCATATGTATGGCAACAAAGTGACACATAAATATAAAAGGAATAGATAATGACACGACCTAACAATCCGAGAAGAGTAGGTTTCCTCCCGGAGGTAATATATTTCAAACCCGCCGGGGTAAGGATGGCAGGCCTGGAAGAAGTAATTCTGGGCAACGATGAATTAGAGGCCATTCGATTGAAGGATTTGCTCGGCATGTCTCAGGATGAAGCAGCCAAGGAGATGCATATCTCTCAGCCCACCTTTCATCGTCTTGTGCTCACGGCCCGCCAGAAAATAGCAGATGCCTTTGTGAACGGAAAGGCAGTCCGTATAGATGGTGGGAATATCTGCGTAGGAGAGGATTTTTCACAGGCGTGTCATTGGAGAAAACGATGGGGATGCAAAGCGAAAGCCTTATGTGACGACAATACGGGTGAAATTACAATCAGAACAAAAGGAGGTACAATTATGAATATAGCTATTACGAGTACGGACGGGACCCTGGAGGGGATGGTGGATGAACGCTTCGGCAGAAGCAGGAAAATCATCGTCTACAACAAGGAAAAGGATTCTTTTGACGTTATCGACAATACGGTAAACATGAACTCTCCGCAAGGGGCAGGCATCCAGACTGCACAGAATGTGGCGAAAACCCTGGCCCAGGTGGTAATCAGCGGCCATCTTGGACCAAACGCATTCCGGGTTTTGCAGGCCGCCGGCATAGAGGCGTACAGTGCTTCGAGCATGACGGTTAAAGAGGCGTTAACGAAGCTCAATGAGGGCTCGCTTAGCAAAATGGCCAGTGCCGATGTTAAAGGGCACTGGTGAAAAGGAGGTACGATATGCCACGAGGTGATGGAACAGGACCAACAGGAAAGGGGGGCTGCGGCGGACAAGGTACGAGTGACGTACAAGGCTCTGGTGACAGAATGGGAAGAGGCGCAGGAGGCAGTGGAAAGGGCCGGATGGGCGGCAGAGGACTCGGAGCAGGTGGGGAATGCATATGTCCTCAATGTGGAACAAAAACACCCCACGATCAGTGTGTCCCCTGCATCCAGCAGAAATGCCCGAAATGCGGTGCTCTGATGACGCGAGCGTAGCAGAAACATGAATGAAAATGGAATGGGTACAATGAAAATAGCATTTGCAAGCGGTAAGGGAGGGACAGGGAAAACGACTGTTGCCGTTAATTTTGCCTATTTCCTTGCTTTTTCCCTCCAGCAGGTACAGTACCTTGACTGCGACGTAGAGGAACCGAATGGTCACATCTTTCTAAAACCGGAAATCTATGAAAAGTATGCAGCAAAGGTGATGACGCCGGTGATCGACCAGGATAAATGCACCTCTTGCGGCGAATGCAGCGCCAAGTGCCAGTTTAACGCGCTCGTGACCCTGCCCGGCAATGTTCTTGTCTTTCCTGAGCTTTGCCACGGTTGCGGGTTATGTGTGAGACTTTGCCCTGTAGGTGCAATCAGTGAAGGTGAGCGGGAAATAGGCTACATCGAAAAAGGGAAGGCCCTCAACAATATCGAATTTGTCAGCGGGGTGCTTAATGTGGGAGAGCCCATGTCAGGGCCGCTTATTCAGGAGGTAAAAACAGAGTACGTAGACAACCATATCCAGATTATCGATGCCCCACCGGGAACATCCTGTCCGGTAGTGAAAACTATTTCCGATGTCGATTGTGTAGTTATGGTGACCGAACCGACACCCTTTGGCCTCCATGACCTGAAGATAGCAGTGACGGTAGCGGAAATGCTGGGCAGACCCATAGGCGTGGTAATCAACAGGGAGAGCGGAGGGTTTCCCCCTCTCACAGACTATCTATTAGAAAAGGGCCTTCACGTTCTTATGACCCTGCCCGAAAGCCGTGATATTTCAGTAAGTTATTCCATGGGCAATCTTATTCTCCGGTCTCTGCCTGCCTACGTTGAGAAGTTTATGGAACTGACTGCCAATATAGGGAGATTATTGGGCAGGACTCTATGGAGGAATGTGAAATGGAACTGATAAAGGAAGTGGCAGTGGTCAGTGGAAAAGGTGGAACGGGCAAGACATCTCTTTCCGGCGCCCTTGCAACGCTCCTGCAAAACAGAGTGATAGCGGATTGCGATGTGGATGCGGCAAACCTTCACCTGATACTCAATCCTGAAGAGATACTGGAGACGAAGGAATTTACAGGAGGGAAGAAGGCGGTAATCAATCCGGATTCCTGCATAAAATGCGGGACATGCAGGGAGGTGTGCCGCTATGGGGCCATATCTGAGAAGTTTGTGATAGACCCGTTTCAATGCGAGGGGTGCGGGGCGTGTTATTTTCTTTGTCCTGCGGAGGCAATTGCTTTTTCCTCCCGTCTCGCGGGGCATTGCTACATAAGCCGCATTGGGGAGAACGGCCGGTTTGTCTTTGCTGAACTCCTCCCGGCTGAGGAAAACTCGGGAAAACTTGTTGCCATGGTGAGAAATGAAGCACGTGCAGAGGCTGAAAAGGCCGGGAACAGGCTCATTCTTATTGATGGACCACCAGGAATAGGATGTACAGTCATTTCCTCTCTCACGGGTACGCATCTGGTTGTGATCGTGACAGAACCGACGCCGTCAGGCATTCATGATTTGAAGCGAGTGGTAGAATTAGCCGAACACTTCCAGATCAAAACCGCGTTAGTGGTGAATAAAAGTGATATCAACCCTCAGTACGTCCAGGAGATGAAATTATACTGTGATTTACGGGGTCTCATATACCTTGGTGAAATTCCCTATGAACCGAAAATTACCGAGGCGCAGAAGCAGGCAAAGACAATTCTCGACTATGACCCCCACTGCGAAGCGAGCAGGTCAATACAGCGAATCTTTGCCAAACTACAATCTATTTTGGAGGAAATATGGACTGCAACGAAGTAACAAATGAAGCAGAAGACGCAAAGGCATTGGAAGCAAGACTCAGCAAAATTGGTCACATCTTTATTGTTCTTTCCGGGAAAGGAGGTGTGGGAAAAAGCACGGTAGCGGTAAATCTTGCCCTCAGTCTCTCTTTGCGTGGTATGCGGACAGGCATCCTTGACGTGGACATCCATGGCCCAAGCATACCGAAATTACTCGGCCTCTCCGGGCAGCAAGTCGGGGCAGCGAATAACGAGATAATTCCTATAGAGGTGTATGGAAACATAAAAGTTGTTTCTATGGGATTTCTTCTCGACGGGAACGAACGCGCGGTCATCTGGAGGGGTCCCATGAAGGCAAAGGTGATAAAGGAGTTTGTCCAGCATGTTGCCTGGGGAGACCTTGACTGCCTTGTGGTGGATTGTCCCCCTGGAACCGGTGACGAGCCTCTCTCTGTTGCCCAGCTTCTCGGTGCAAAAAGCAGCGCCATTATTGTAACCACGCCCCAGCAGATGTCAACCATAGACGTGGAAAAGTGCATTACCTTCTGTGAGCAACTGGGTCTTCCTGTTGCGGGAATCATAGAGAATATGAGCGGGTTTGTCTGCCCCGATTGCGGAAAGGAAGTGGACATCTTCTCTTCAGGAGGGGGCAAAAAACTGGCGGAACAATTCGATCTTCCCTTCCTCGGAAAGATACCCCTCGACCCGGATATTGTAAAAAGCGGCGAAGAAGAAAAACCCTACATGTACTATTATTCCAAGACAAAAACAGCGGAGAAATTCGACGAGATCATCGAACAGATAGTTGCCTTTGGAATGAAGGAGAATGTTTATTCAGGCAGTAAAACTGTAGCTGAACCAGCAACAAAAACTGTTGCCAACAAGGAGGATACCATGAAATTTGCAGTTCCGACAAATGAAGGAAAACTGTGTGCCCATTTCGGCCATTGTGAGAAATTTGCAATTATTGATGCCAATGAACAGGGCGCCATTTTGAACGAGACCTATATTACCCCGCCGCCCCACGAACCGGGTCTCTTGCCCCCATGGCTTTCTCAGCAGGGCGTCAACTGCATCATAGCGGGAGGTATGGGTAGTCGTGCACAGCAGCTTTTTGCCCAGGCAGGCGTGAAGGTGGTGACCGGCGCCCAGGGCGAATACCCGAGGGAGGTTATTGAAAACTACCTCAAGGGGACCCTTGTGACCGGGACAAATACCTGCGACCATTAGAGAGTAGACACTTATGAAGATCCCTATAATAGACAGGCTAAGCCTGATTGTTATTACGGACAACTATTATGATTCACTCAGGCCGGGGACGCCTTTTGCAGAGAGGTACCGCGTAACTCCAAAGGCGTCCATTCACGCCGAGCATGGTCTCTCCTGCTACATGGAGGTTATGATCGATGGCAGGGCAAGGGGGTTTATGTTCGATTACGGGCTGGATTCTACCGGAATCATCAAGAATATGGACCTCCTGGAGATAGATATGGGGAAGGTAATGGCCTTTGGCTTAAGCCATGGTCATTTCGATCATTGGGGCGGCCTCATGGGCATCTTAAGACATAATGCTTCAAAAATCACGAGAGGCACCCCGCTCTATGCGGGAGAGGAGGCCTTTGCCCACAGGTATTCGATCCGTCCATCGATTCCTGAACCGCTTGACATCGGCCAGTTGCAGAGAGGCTACATTGAAAGACTCGGTATTCTAAAGGTCGTTGAGATAAAGGACCCTACGGAGGTAATTCCAGGGGTATATCTTACGGGAAATATAGAAAGGGTAACGGAGTACGAAAAGGGGTCCCCGGCTTTGTTTGTAAGAAGGTGGGAGAAGCTGGAACATGATCGGTTTACGGGTGAGCAGGCTGTTGTATGTAACATAAAAGACAAAGGGCTTGTCATACTCTCAGGCTGTGCCCACAGCGGCATTGTGAACACAGTACGACATGCGCAAAAAATAACGGGTATACGGAAAGTCCATGCAGTGATAGGAGGATTCCATCTCTCTAACGCGGAACCGGAGACAATAAAGAAGACTGTTGCCGATCTTAAAGAAATTGCTCCGGACCACATCATCCCCGCCCACTGTACCGGGTTTGAGGCTATCAGACTTTTTTCTGAAGAAATGGCAGAACAATTCACCCTGAACACAGCAGGAACAAAATATACATTCAAGGCATAAAGGATTGGTGGGTAATGGAGATAAAAAACAAAGCACCCGTGCTTACCGAAGCACGGGAGGCATTTGAAAAGATTGAGGTAGTGATTAAAGGTGCAGGGGAGATGGCGACAGGAATAGCACACAGGCTATTTATGGCCAATATCAGACGTATTGTGATGACTGAAATGCCTCTACCAGTTGCCGTCCGGCGCACTGTCGCATTCTGTGAGGCTGTCTATGAGGGAGAGATGGAGGTGGAAGGCATCCGGGCGCAACGCGTTGGAGGTCTCGACGAGCTTCGCGGCGCATGGGAAACGGGCAACATAGGCGTCATCATCGATCCTGAGTGGAAGATCGTGAAAGACCTTAAACCCTCTGTCGTGATCGATGCAACAATGATGAAGCGGTACACAGGAACAAGAAAAGATGAAGCCCCCCTTGTTATCGGGGTAGGTCCGGGTTTTAGAGCCCCGGAGGACGTCCATGCCGTAGTGGAAAGCAATCGAGGCCACAACCTTGGAAAAGTGATATGGAATGGAACTGCGGAGCCACGCACGGGTATACCGGGTTCCACAATGGGGTTTACGACAGAACGGGTGCTTCGCGCCCCCCAAAATGGAGTGATAAAGCATGTCAGAAATATAGGGGATGTGGTCAGTAAAGGAGGCCTTGTCCTGTATATGGATGAAATACCGGTATATGCCCCCATGGACGGCATATTGAGAGGGCTGATACGGGAAATAGCGGTTGTAATAAATAGAAAAATCGGCGATATCGACCCGCGAGGGATAAAGGAATACTGTTACACCATTACGGATAAAGCAAGGGCCATAGGTGGTGGCGTGCTTGAGGCGATCATGCATTTTCACGGTTGAGGTAGAAAGATGGATATATACGGCATCATTACTGTGTATCTGGAAAGCGGAAAAAACGGGGTATTGGCCACTGTGGTCAAGACGACAGGTTCTACGCCGAGGGGCGTGGGGACCAAGATGTTTGTGGGGGAAGACGGCAAAACGTTCGGAACCATAGGGGGAGGCCGGGTGGAGGCCGAAGCGCACAAAGAAGCTCTTGCGCTGTTGGACAAGGGCGGGATAAAGATTCTTTCCCTTTATACGGAAACCCAGAGGACAGAAAAAAGGGACATGAGTTGCGGAGGCGATCTGGAGATACTGTTGGAGCCGGTAACGGCAAGGCACCTTGATGTGTACCGGGAGATAGAAAGATTCAGAAAAAATAGGGAAAAGGGATTTGTTATAACAAGATTTCGCGACAATATCCTCTCCAAAACCTTAATCAACACAGATTTGAGGGATGTCGGGGACAGGCAGGGCCCTGAAATCGTGCAATTATTCGAGGATTTTATCCATGAGAAAAAACCCACGGTGAAGGATGGAATACTAATAGACCCCTTACGGGTAATCTTCCCGTTATACCTCTTCGGCGCGGGCCATGTGTCGCAAAGTGTAGCGAGGGTTGCGAAGATCGTTGACTTTGAGGTCACTGTTATCGACGATAGAGAAGAGTTTGCAAACCGGGAAAGATTTCCTGATGCGGATATCATAATAGTGTGGGATTTCCATGAAACCCTCAGTTGTCTTGAATTTACAGGTAACGAATTCGTGGTGATCGTTACAAGAAGCCACGAGAGCGATGCCGCTGTGCTTCGTTGGGCCGTGCGACAGTCCGCCAGATACATAGGAATGATCGGGAGCACAATGAAGGTGAAGACCATTCTTGGCCATATGAGGGAAGACGGTTTTGACGAGAAAATCCTTGAGAAAATCCATGCCCCTATAGGTATCTCCATTGACGCTGAAACACCTCAGGAGATCGCAATAAGTATTGTGGCGGAGCTTATTAGGGTAAGGGCAAAATTGTGAGAAATGCAGTCCGATATCACCTTTAATTATATTTTACGGGACACAAAAAGGGACGTACCGGTAAGGATCAGGAGGAACGTAAAATGAACATATACAGCAAAACCGTGATGGACCACTTTCAAAACCCGAGAAATGTGGGAATGATTGAGAACGCTGATGGCGTCGGTGAATTTGGAGACCCGGAATGCGGCGATTTCCTCAGAGTTTTTGTGAAAGTTGAAAAGAACACAATCGCAGACGTGAAATACCAAATAAGGGGCTGCCCTGCGTCGATTGCGTGCGCGAGCGCCATGACTGAACTCACGATAGGCAAAAATCTTGATGACGCAATGATGATTACCGATGACGATATTGTCAATGCCCTGGACGGTCTACCGGAATTTAAAGTTCACTGCTCGGCACTCGGCGCTACGGGACTACAGAAGGCGCTTGTCGACTACTTCCAGAAGTATGTGAGTAAGGACGGTATGGAAAGGGATATTGCCGGCAGTCTCTCAGGGGACCTATAAAGTGGTGACATTGGCTATACAAAGAAGGACAACAAACATTGTGGAGGTTAACATGAAAAAACATTGTTTTTGTTTTATTGCTTTTATCATTGTCTCTATGGTATCCGCAGCTTCTGGTGCAAGCAACGATGCGGACCCTCTGGTTTCAACGGATTGGCTGCAAAAAAACATGAATAATCCTTCAGTTATTATCCTGGACGTGAGAAAGGTTGAAGAGTACAACAAAGGGCATATCCCTGATTCGATAAACCTCACCTACGCGGCATGGAGGACAAAGGAGAAAAACCTTGACTGTCAGCTTCCCGAGAAGGACGATTTAAACGATATACTATGCTGGGCAGGATTGCGTAAATACGCCTTTGTGGTCATAGTCGGAAAAACAGACACGGGCAGGGATTGTGTCAATATGACAAGGGTGGCCTGGACGCTTAAATATGCGGGCATAAAAAAACCTTTAATCCTCAATGGCGGATACAATAAGTGGCTTCAGGAAAAACGACCTGTTTCCGATGTGGTAAAGAAGCCTGTAAAGGACTACTTGCCGTGCGAATGGAATGAGAAGGTTCTCGCCACAAAACAACAGGTGAGGGCGCGCATGGGGAAGGCAGCCATAATTGATGCCCGGCATTTCAATCTATTTACAGGAAAGAAAAGCGATCCACTATTAAAAAGAAAAGGGCACATACCAGGCGCGTATAACCTTCCCTATTCCCTTGTTTTTACAAAAGAGGGGTGTTTTGAAAAGAAAGATATACTTCAAGACAAGGTTTCAAAAACAATCGGCAACAACAAGGCCAGGGAAATCATTGTCCTTTGCTGTAACGGACGATTTGCATCCTCCTGGTGGTTTGTGTTGAGCGAGATGCTCGGGTATAAAGACGTAAAAATTTATGACGGGTCCATGGAAGAGTGGTGTGACGACAAAGATGCGCCGCTTGTGGAGGGGGAGACACGAGCCCCCTGAAAGAGGAGAAGCAGACAAAAGTGCCAGAATACGCGATTGAGATCAATCAGCTATAGTAGCGACGATTGGGTAGCCCATTGACGTAGAACAACTCAACACCCTAAATCCTATTTTCCCGTCTCTTGAGCAGGAAATATAGGACAGGCACCATGGTCCTTGAAAGGAGCGTTGCCGCCACCTCTCCTGCCATGAGGGCTATTGCCATGCCCTGGAAAATAGGATCAAATAGAATTACTGATGAGCCCACTATGACTGCAGCGGCTGTAAGCAGCATGGGTCTGAAACGGATGATGCCTGCCTGGACCACCGCCTCTTCTAAAGGAACCCCTTCGGACAGCTTGAGGTTGATAAAATCGACGAGTATAATGGAGTTTCGCACCACGATTCCAGCGCCTGCAATAAACCCGATCATGGACGTGGCAGTAAAGAATGCCCCCATCAGGGCATGTCCGGGGAGAATACCGATAAGGGAAAGGGGTATGGGCGCCATAATGACAAGTGGTATGGTGAAAGATTTAAACCAGCCCACAACCATCACGTAAATCAGGATAAGCACAGCGGCAAAGGCCATTCCCAGATCCCGGAATACTTCATAGGTGATATGCCACTCCCCGTCCCATTTCATGGCATATCTGTCTTCAAGCCAGGGCTGCACGGAGGTATATTGTGTAAGTTCGTATCCTTCGGGCAGCTTCATTTTTTTAATGGAATCACCCATCTTCAGTATGGGGTAGACAGGGCTCTCCTCTGAACCCGCCACATCTCCTATGACATAGACGACCCGCTTCAGGTTTTTACGATAAATGGTCTTATCCGCCACACCCTCGCTAACGCGGACGAGCTCTGCGAGAGATACGGGATTGCCGGAATTT
>PNOM01000087.1 GCA_013824835.1 Syntrophus sp. (in: bacteria)
TAGAAGGGAGCTCGCGTTGACGATGACAAAAGGGCCTTTGGATCGGCTGCTTGCCTCGTGGATAGCCCTCGCCACAAGTTCTTTACCAGTACCTGTCTCTCCGAGGATGAGGACGGCTACGTTTGACCGGCCTACGAGAGAGACCAATTTCCTGACCTCCTGTATCTGTTTTGATTCCCCTATAAACTCATGGGAGGGACTTTCCGGCGTGCCACCGGCGGATTGGGTCCTTTTTTCCTTGAGGCGTTTTGATTCGTAAGCCTTATGGATGACCCTGGAGAGCTTGGAGCATTCTACAGGTTTTGTGAGGCAGTCATAGGCACCAAGCTTCATAGACTTTATGGCGGCTTTGACCGAGTGTTGACCAATAAACATAATTACTTCAACAGGTGGATACATTACCTTCAGCTTTACAAGGAGGTCTATGCCGTTTCCATCGGGAAGTTTCATACCGAGAATGACAACATCCACCTTATTTCCCCGGAGGAGTGCCATGGTATGGGAAGCAGTCTGTACTGTAGTTACATGGTATTTATCCTGGGGGAGGGTCCTTATGAGTTCTGCTGTGGTGAAGTCATTGCCGGTAATGAGGATTTGAATCATTCTATTTTTCTTTTCCATATTCTTTCTCCATCTTATTCACTGTTAATATATTCGGATTTAGTGCATACAATTTTCCCTTCCCCTCTCACGCGATGCAACACAAATGTTTTTATGAATTCATAAGCTCTTTTCAAGGATTAGCGGATATCAACCAACCATCAGAGGCGGATGCAACTGATTTCTGATGGATAGTAGATAGCTAATAAGATCATTAGAAAGTCTGGATTGATCCATTTATCTTCGCTACGGTAACATTCCATCATTAACTATGAAAAAGGAGTGAATGCCATGACAGACAAAAAAATAGCCATTATCTCCAGCCTGGATACAAAGGGCGAAGCAGTCGATTATCTGAAAAGCTTTATCTCGAAGAGGGGCTTCACCCCTATTAGCGTTGATGTGGGTTATGGGAGCCCTGTGACGATTCCGGCTGATATCACCGTCGATGATATTGCAAAGGCCTCGGGAAGCAGCGCAGTAAAAGTGAGAGCCTTAAAGGAAAGGATGGAGATGATTGATATCATACAGAAAGGGGCGATCACTAAACTTAAGGCGCTTTATACGTCAGACGGTCTCCACGGTATACTTGCCCTTGGTGGAATGAGCAACACTGCCCTGGCAGCAGATATCATGCAAGAACTGCCCTTCACACTTCCTAAGCTGCTCATGTCTACCGGCGCCTCAATGCCGGGCTCCAACAGGTTCTTCGGTCCCACGGGCTTAACAATGATGCATTCGCCCATTGACATCGGCGCCCTCAATAGCCTTCTCAAGGCTCAGTTGGACAGAGCTGCTGCTGCGGTGTGCGGTATGGTGGAAAAAGAAGCGCCATCCTCTGATATGGCAACAGATAAGCCTATGGTTGCAATATGCACCTATGGGTACACGGAAAAGTGTTCTCAGTATTTAGCCGAAGCCTTGAACAAGAAGTACGAGACCGTCAATTTTCATGCTTCAGGCATCCCCGAGGTAACAATGGAGAAACTCGCAGAAGATGGGTTGTTCGCCGGCATTATTGATCTGGTTCCTTCCAGTATAACAAACAGCCTCTATGGGGGTGGAAGAACTTCGTGGGCCAGACGGCTTGAGGTTGCAGGGGAAAAAGGTATTCCCCAGGTAGTAGCGCCCGCAGGCGTGCATACCTTCTCCCGGACCGGGGTTACCGAAGACGTGCTGGTTCCCCAGCTTAAGGGACGTAAATACCGCTTTATGGATGCACAGCGGTGCACATGCTATCTCACTGACGAAGAAGTGGCTGATGTGGCAAATGTGTATGCAGAAAAACTGAATAAGGCAAAGGGGCCGGTCAAGTTTCTGGTTCCTATGAAAGGCTGGCTTTCCATTGAGAAGGATGCCTATAATGCCCAGGCTATCAAAGGTTTCGTAGATGCCATGAGGAAACAACTGAAGCCTGAGATTGAATTGAGAGAGATAGATGCCAACATTGATGACCCGGCTTTTGCTGAGGCGGTAGTCAAGGCTTTTGACGAGGTTATGGAAGCAAAGAAAAGGTCCTGAAAAGGGTAGTTGAAATTGTGACGATGTACTGCCGATTATAAAACTATGCAAGGAGGGGAGAAAGATGGCAACCAAGGAACAGATGGAAAGAAATAAGAAGAATGTTGCAGCCTTTTACGATTTGATAATTAATAAGAAAGACGCAGCCTTGGCGCGCAAGCTTTATATGGGTCCCCGGTACAAGCAACATAACCCTCTGGTTAAAGATTACCCCGAGGGTTTGATAGAATTTATCAACTGGCTTAAAGACAACCACCCACAAGCCAGTAGTGAAATTGTCCGTATTTTTGCGGATGGCGATTTTGTGATTTGCCATGTCCACTCGCAGCGGCCACCAAACGTGCACCGGGCTATTATCGAAATATTCAGATGCACCGAAGATGGCAAGATTGACGAACATTGGGACGTAATACAGGAGGTTCCTGAGACTTCGGCAAATCCGAACAGCATGTTCTAACCCTACCTCCGATACCCCCCGAACCGGGGATCACGTGCCCCACCGGGGGGGTATCGG
Organism: Syntrophus sp. (in: bacteria); assembly: GCA_013824835.1. Classification (GTDB taxonomy): domain Bacteria; phylum Desulfobacterota; class Syntrophorhabdia; order Syntrophorhabdales; family Syntrophorhabdaceae; genus PNOM01. The sequence continues at coordinate 2,636 of PNOM01000087.1, forward strand.
ATATTGAGGAAATGTCAATGAGCGTTGAGGCAAAGTGGGTAGGTTTTGACTTCGGGCAAACCCTTATGGACACCAGAAGAATGCGTAATTATCTGGTGATTGGTGATACCTGCAAGCAATTGGGTGAACCGGAGCTGATAGAAGAGAGGGTTCGCAAGTTTCGATGCATGAAGGAAAAGTATGGGGCTTACACCACGGTCAAAGAGGCACATCGCGACGAAATCATTGCCTATGTCTTCGACAACAGGAGTGAAGCGCATGAAATCCTTTCATTGGTCGAACAGCAACACATTTTTATGGCAGAAGGGCTGGAAGAGACACTTTGCTATCTTGTAGATAAAGGCATAAAACTCTCGGTCGTCGCCGAACTAAAGAAGACCCTCGGACCCATGGGAACGGACATAGTAACCCGGTTCCTTCAAAAACACAATCTTAGCAAGTATTTCAAGGATATAGTTTGCCCTCAGGGAAGATTCGATCTGATTACCAGTTCGGTGGACCTCAGATATAAGGGAAAGACCAAAGAAGAGGGCACGATTTACGATCCTTTGGCTGAGGATTTGAAAAAGGAAGGCATCGATGTGTCGGAGGCGGTTATTATAGGCGATAAATTGACAACTGACATTTCTCCTGCAAAACAGAAGGGCTTCGTGACAATTCAATATACGGGTTACATTGACATGGGTATATCCGGGGATGCTGACTTCAGGATATCTGATTTTCGCGAAATAAAGGCAATTATCACAAAGAAATTATTGTAGAGGGGTAAGGAGATGAGTATACCTAAGTGCTTGGCAATTGAATTCGATGATGGGTCACGCAAGGAAATTCCCTTTGAAAGACTGGGCAAAACGATTCAGGAGAATCTCTCAACGCTGGGCCTTTGCCCCACCCCCTCCTCTGTAGGATCTTCAAAAAGTTATATTCTTTTTCGCTGGCAAAACGGATGGCAGGAGATTTTAGGGGTAGAAAAGGACCGACTGGACCCTTTCAGATATTATGTTATTGAACGGGTGGAAGAAATCGGCAGGATGTCCTTTGATATGGGTGATGATTACCCACTCCTTTTTGTGGTGAGAAGGTTGCCAAGCGAAGTAGAGAGCGTCCTCATGATTGACGGTGCAGGCGCAAAGTCATGCAATCTTGCCGAGAAAACGATGGTAAGGTTTGGGGACAGAACAGAGCACATCTTTTATGACCAAGGAACAGCAGGGTGCGCCTTCGAGGATAATGGTGAGGCGCATTCGTGGGTCTCGATGCTGGTTGAGGGAGCCAAGAAGGACATTGAAAAACAACAACTAAATGCAATGCAAATATTGTCTATGACTCCAGAGGAAAAGGTGTGCCTGTATAGAGAGATTTCCTTGTCATTGGGTATCAGGGCTATGGAAAAACAAGATGATGTCAATGGATTTATCGAGATGCTGTTGCTGAAGACGATTTCTTGATAATCGAGGGTCATTAATTTTATGTATTTGCGGGTCTTGCAGAGTTTAATCTTGGATAGATGTTGCTTCATTACTTATGCTTATGAAATCATTAAAAACTTTGGATTGAACGGTTTTCTGATGGGAGTTACCTTAGTATAGGATAAAAAACAGGGGGCTTTTGTAAGAGAGTATGGGGGTGTTATTGGCAGTGTATCTGAAAGTTGGTGTTGAGATCTCGGAAAGGGGGTGACGGATGTGATTGGGGGAATTTACACCAAGGTTCGGTAATAGCCATCGAAGCAGGACCAAAATAACGATGGAGGTTGTTCAGTATGGACAGTAAAAAGAAGACGGTCTTGATTATCGGTACTTGCGACACGAAGGGAGATGAAATTCTTTTCATGAGGGGCATTATAGAATCAAAGGGACTTCAATGTCTGGTGCTGGATATGGGGCTTCTTAAAGACCCCGCAAATTTTAAGGCCGAGATACCACGGGAGCAATTGGCCAAGGCTGCAGACCGCACACTGGAAGAACTCGTTGAGTCCGCAATGAAAGGGCGTTACGAAGTGGCTGTAGAGGAACTGGGCCGGGGCGCTGTGACAATTATAAAAGAACTGTACAAGGACGGAAAGATAGATGGCGCCCTTGCCATCGGCGGGAGCATGGGCACTGCCCTGAGTCTGAAGATGCTCAGGGCTATCCCTGTGGGCTTCCCCAAGGTGCTCATCTCTACTGTAGCGTTATCCGAATACGTCCACTCCCACTGGGTGAGATCCGACATCACCCTGGTGCAGCCCATTTTGGACTTCTGGGGTCTCGATTCGTGGGCAAAGAGAGACCTGAGAAGGGCTGCCCTGGCCATAGCTGCCATGGTACCCGAGGAAGAACCGATGGAAGAGGGACGTTGGATCGGCATGACCGCCATAGGCTGGCTTAGTCCCTGTATATTTCCTGTAAAGAGGCACCTTGAAGAAAACGGATTTAAGGTAGCCATGGCCCATTCGGTAAGTATGCAGGGGGGGATCGTGGAACAGCTTATAAGGCAGGGAGTAATAAAGGGCATGGCCGACCTCTGTCCTTTTGAAGTCCTCCATGAGGTAGCCGGGGGAGCGTGTCATTCACCGAATAGAATGACGGCCGCTTCTGAAATGGGAATTCCGCAAGTTGTGGGTCCGGGTGCAATGGGAGTTTTTACAATGAGCACCCTTGATATGCAGAGGTTTACGGATCAAGGAAGATTCACCGTGGAACACAACGAGATTCTCGGGACTGCCAAGCCGACCATAGAAGAGATGGCAGAGTCGGCAAAATTGATGGCATCGCACTTGAACGCGTCGAAAGGTAAAACAGCAATCGTAGTGCCTCAGAGGGGATTTTTTGGCTACGATAATGAGGGCAAGATGTATTATAACCCCGAGGGGAGAAAAGCCTTTACAGAGGCATTGAAAGACAATCTTAGCAGTCAGGTTGAGCTGACGATTCTGGACTGCCATTGGGATGATCCGGAATACGCAGGAAAAGTGAGTGAGGTATGCCTCAGACTGTTTAAGGATATTCCTTAGATACGGAAAAATGATTGTGTCGCATCGTCGCCACAGGGACTGGCATGTACAGTCCCTGTGGCGATAAAGATAGTGCTACAGGGCGAGATTCTGATGCGAACGTACTGCATGAATATGATTCACAGAGATGAAGTCACCTAAAGGAAAGGAATGAAGTTACAGATGTCAATGGTTGCAGAAAAATTAGTAGTGTGAACCTAAAAACTAAAACAGTTAGAGAGGTGAGGTTATGAGAGAATTGGAGTTTGATGGAATTATCATCGGTGCAGGCCCGAATGGGCTCACAACAGCAGGTTATTTGGCAGAAGCAGGGCTAAAAATTGCGGTACTGGAGAGGAGATATGAGATAGGTGGGGGCTTGGCCACTGAGAACTTGCTACTCCCCGGTATGCTTGTAGACAGCCATGCAATCTACCATATGATGGTTGAATATGCGCCGCCTATCAGAGATTTCAAGCTAGAGACAAAGTATGATCTTGAGTGGATTTATCCTGATCTTCAGGTAGTTATGCCATTTCAGGATGGGACCTATCTTGCCCTGTATAAAGATCCGGAGAAGTCCGCTGAATCCATTGCGAAGTTCTCAAAGAAGGATGCAGAATCGTTCAGGAATTTTGTGAAATGGTCAGAAGAGGCCATGGATGTTTTCCTTGCACCGGCAAGCTATGTAAACCCTTTGCCGAGCCTCGAACAGGCGGCAAAACTTGATAACCACCCTGCCACAAAGTGGGATGATGAGTTGACCGGGTACACTCCCAGGCAGGTCGTCGATTCCTGGTTCGAGAATGACAGAGTGAGGGCTCTGTTCCTTTACACGGCGACCATGTGGGGCCTTGATTACGACCTTGAAGGTTTGGGTTACCTCATACCGCTCATGATTAACCGGTCATGGCACTTCCGGCTCTGTCGAATGGGTTCTCATCACATGGCGGCACTTCTCGGGAAGTTCATCTCCGAACATAAGGGAAGCAGGATTATGACAGGCTGCATGATTAAGAGGATCATTGTTGAGAACGGCGAAGCAAAGGGTGTAGAACTTGAGGATGGCACCATCATCAAGGCAAAGAAGTTTGTCTGCAGCAGCCTCAACCCTCATCAGACCTTCTATGACTATGTAGGCAAGGAGCATCTTCCTTCGGAGCTGATCGGCAGGCTTGACCAGTGGAAGTATTCAGACATGAGCTTTTTTACCACTCATCTTGCCCTCACCGAAAAACCGCACTTTAAAATATTTGACAAACACCCGGAACTGGAAGACGCGCTTATCTACGTAATAGGGTATGAGAGCGAACAGGATCTGATAGACCATTTTGAGGCATCAAAGAGGGGAGAACTTCATAACGGCGGGTTTAACTGCTGCTTCCCCTCAATACATGATCCGATCAGGATGCACCGTAGAGAGGGCAGCGAGGTAAAGCACATAGGACTCATCTCCATGGAGTGTGCGCCCTATAACCTCAAGGACGGCGGGGCGTTGGCATGGAACAAGATGAGGAGACCTTACGCAGAACAGTGTAAGGCCATGTTGGAAAAGTATGCCCCGAACATGAATAAGGATACAATCGTCTGGGATTACATAGGAACACCCCTTGACACGGAGTTTAAATTTCCTGATATGAAACAGGGATGCTTCAAACAGGGTGCATACCTTCCTTTACAGATGGGTTACTTCAGGCCTAATGAGTATTGTGGTCAGCATGACACACCTATCAAGAAACTCTACATGGGCGGCGCATCTACCCATTCAGGCGGAATGATTACCTATGGTCCGGGCTTCAATGCTGCAGAGAAGATAGCAGAGGACCTTCAGATTAAGAAATGGTGGCCGGAGCCGCGGGGCGTGAAAGAAGCAAGAGATTTAGGACTATTTTGATATAAAGGAGGATACTATGTTTGTTCGATCAACTGGATTAGGCAGAACATTACTGTCAGGAAATATTGCGAAGATAGTGACTACTAAAGTGATACCATCGACCCTGGAAATGCCGACGAATGGACACAAAGAACCGATGAGGCTCCTTATGGAGATGCAAATTACAAATCCTGTTAACTGGACGGTCAGGGCTTTTATGGATCCGCCGGATGTGAGGGATATGATTAAGCACATCCTCTGTAACCCGGTGCTGATTTGGCAAGCCGTCAAATTCCTCTTCATAAAGGGTCCGCAGTATGAGGCTGTTGATAAGAAAGAGACCCTTGCGCCACAAGCAGCATCTATGAAATCCGGACCTGCATCGATACCTGGAGGAGCACCGGCTAAAGGACCTGGGGCCATACCAGCCAGGTAATGAAGCAAGGGAAGTAGATAGAAAGACCCGTTGAGTAAGGTGAGTAAGGTAAGTGAGGACAAAACCAGACAAGCAAGTTCATAGGGTGTTCCCCACTCAACCACTTAACCCACTCAACCACTTAACCAAGAATGAGGAGGGTATTATTATGCCAGATAAAAAGTATGATGCAGTTATTGTAGGCGGCGGGCATCACGCCAATATATTAGGACTCTATCTTCAAAAGGCAGGGCTCAAGACAGCACAGTTTGAGCGGTGGCACGAAATGGGCGGCGGGGCCTGCGGCGAAGAATTGCCGCTCCCCGGATATATCATGAATATTTGTGCCCAGTGGACGCGGTTCTATTCACACCCATGCTATGATGAATTCAAATTAAGGGACTACGGATTAGTTTATAATTTCCCCGAGTATAATGAGGGATGGGCTTTTCCGGACGGGCGCTATATCATAGGTAAGGCGGTTTATGCCGTAACGGATCCCTTAACAGGAAAGCAGGAATTCTCTAACGAAAATGCGAAGGATCTGGTCACTCAGTTCGGGCAATTCAATAAGAGTGATGGCGAAGTCTGTGAGTGGGTTATAGAAAGCTACGACTCGAAATGGAAGACGGCGTTCGGAAAAAACCGTTTCACCGGCCCCGATGACTGGGGAAACGGGCCGGATCAATTGGAGCAGCTCGTGATTGATGATCCAAAGCTTGCGAAGTTGGCCAAGATGACGATCGGGGAACAAGCAGTTGCACTTTTTAAAAGTCCGGAGATGCAGACCTTTTACATGAGATGCCACATGACATCGCACGGCATGTATCCGAGTCAAAAATGCGGGATCCTATGGCTTGTCCACGTTCTCGGCCTCATGTTTTCCCTGGAGCCTGGAGCCGTTGCTGTTGGAGGAACACACAGTATTACCCATGCCATGTTGAGGGCATACCAGGATATGGGCGGAGAGTTCTTTGTCCTCAATGAAGTCGAAAAGGTGCTCGTAGAAAATGGGACTGCGAAAGGTATACGGCTGAAAGATGGAAATGAGATAAAAGCAGACATAGTGATAAGTGATCTCAATATTAATCTGACCCTTGAAATCCTGGGCAAGGAAAATGTTCCTGATGATATATGGAATAAAGTGGCAAAGTTCAGGGATAGACCAACTGAAATGAATGATCCGGGTCCGGGATATGAAAGGACAAGCATTTTCTGGGGCTCCCTTGCGATGATGGAACCCCCGAAATTTACCTGCCACAAGGATATGCATCTGGTGCCGAGGTTGTATTTCGGCGAAGAGGCTGCTGAGTATCTCCTGAGCGGCCGATATCAGAAGGAGATATGGGAAACAGGCATGGCGAGCAAAACGTACATGTGCGTTGCATCAGCAGACCACGCCTATGATGCGACCCGGTGTCCTCCTGGTCGATATACCCAGATGATTGAAGAATTTTGTTGGCCCATATGGAATTGGCCGGAGAGAAAATGGTTGAGTATGAATAAGGTGGTTGCCGAGCGCTGGCTCAAGGAGTGGGCAAGGTATGCGCCGAATATGACCATGGAGAACCTCATTGAGGCATACGTTACCACGCCTGATCATGTGTTTAACAGAAACCCGAACATGTTTGGCGGCGGTTGGGGCGCCCTTGATTGCGATCCCCAACGATCGGGAAAAGAAAGACCCATAAGAGAGCTGAATAATTACCGGATGCCGGTAAAGAACTACTACCTCTGTTCTTCGACTGCCCACTCAGCCCACGGGATCGGACGGGGCAGCAGCCATAACTGCTACAAAGCTATTGCAAAGGATCTCGGCCTGAAGTACCAGCCGGTTGCACGCTCGATGGCGGGCAGTAAGGATATGAAGGGGGCAAAGTAGATTTCTTAAGAGAACTGTGAAGCTGTGAACAATATAGGTCTGAACTGAATAAATTGTGAAGGGATACGGATGGCATAATATCGCGCAAGCAGATGATAAAGTAAAGCCTTCGTATCCCTTCTTGTTGTTATGGAGGCATTATGGGGAAAAATATGATTGATGTTGTCGTCGTAGGCGCCGGTCCGGGCGGATGTATGGCGGCAAAGAAATGTGTTGAGGGTGGTTTGAATACTGTGCTGGTGGAAAAGAAAAGGCTGCCACGGGATAAGGTTTGTACGGGGATGATTATGGCCCCTTGGGCGCAAGACCTGGTAAGAGAAGAATTCGGTGAGATTCCGATAGGGGTATTAGTTGAACCCTATAATGCTGTTGCCCTTCATGTAGGGAGAGAGCATTCGGTCAGGGTACCAACACATATACCTGTGGGCTGGAGAAAAAACCTGGACTACTGGATGTGTCGGAAGGCAGTTGAGGCGGGAGTAGTGGTAAGAGATAATGCCAAGGTGACCGGAATTGTTGACCATGAAACTCACTATGAGGTGGAGTTCGAGAAGGACGGGAGGATTGAAGAAATCGATTGCCGGTTTGTTATCGGCGCTGATGGCGCAATTTCCGAGGTGAGGAGATCCATCTACCCGGACCTGAATTCACAGCCCAGGACAGCCGTGCGCGAGTGTTACGAAGTGCCCTTGTCTATTCGAAGGGATGATTTTCATTGGTTTTTCCCCTTTGCCGCCCCATCGCCACGATTTGATGTCAATTACAAGGAAGGCTTCTTTCTTGTAGAGGGTGGCGGCATAAAGGCAATTAGGGCCGAGATGATGGAGATTCTCGCAGAGTTTGGCATGCCTTCTGATGCAAGACCGATATGGCGTGATGCCTGTGCTATTCCCGTATTGTATGATGTTCTGTTTAAAGGCTCTTTTGTGCCTGCAAAAGGCAATGTAATGCTGGTAGGGGATGCAGGAGGGCTGTTGGTGCCCTTTACCCAGGAAGGGATAGGCTCTGCCCTTAAAAGCGGGTTTTTGGCAGCGGAATCAATTCTGGAGGCCATCCAGGGAAACGGTAAGACCGAAGGTATCTACATAAATAAAGTCCAGGGGATGATAGGGGGTCTGAAGCACTTGTGGTTCATGCAGCAAGGATTGAGCGAAACGGCGAAAAAGGGCGTCAAGGCACTCTGCGATGCTATGGGAGAGCTTGTAGAAGAGACACTGAAAGAGCATCCGAGTTCGAACCCGTTGTAAAAACCATCTGACAAGGAGAAGTTATATGAAGCGACTTGAGGGAAAAGTGGCAATTGTTACAGGGGCCGGAAAAGGGCTGGGTCGGGCCTTTGCAGTAGATTTGGCCAAAGAGGGAGCAAAGGTCGTGGTAGTGACAAGGAAGGATATTGAAGGTCTTAAGAAGACCCATGAGGAAATAGAGGCAACAGGAAGTGAAGGCATGTGGCTTCAAACGGATATAACGAAACCTGAAGACCTTACTCGATTGGTATCGGAAACTACAAAAAGGTTCGGGAAGATTGACATCCTGGTGAATAATGCTGCATATATTCCTGAGAGAAAGAACTTCAATGAGATATCGAGTCAAGAGTTTGACCAGGTTTTAGGCATCAATGTCAAAGGGGCCTGGCTTGCTACTTGTTCAGTATTTCCCTCTATGAAGGAGCAGGGCAAGGGGAAGATCATCAATATTGCGTCTCAAACATTCTTTACCGGTTCCCATGGTTTTGTACACTATGTGGCTTCCAAAGGCGGACTTATAGGGGTTACAAGGGGGCTTGCAGTGGAGTTGGGACCCTTCGGGATATGCGTAAATGTGGTTGCCGTCGGATATACGGACACAGAGGCGGCTGCGTTGATAGGCGATGTAAAAACCTATGATGTAAGTCGTACGCCTTTGAGACGTGTAGGGAGGACATCAGACGTGGTTGGCATGGTCTCTTTTCTGGCCTCAGATGCGGCTGACTTCATTACCGGACAAACTGTGCTGGTTGATGGGGGAAGGTACATGCACTAACTCATAACTCAGAAATTTAGGCCATTCTTTGAAAGATAAGAAGGGCCTAAATTCACTATCTACAGATCAATCATATTGGGCGACTTTAACAATAAATCGTCCCTCCTCGACTCCCATGTCTTCGGCCACAGGTTCACATTTGATCTTTAAAAGGAAGATTGCTGTTTTACCGCGGTATTTCTCACCCCTGAAGGCATCATAGTTCCCGGTCCCCTTTACTATAAGAAGATCACACTCATTAAATGCTCGATTCGCCGGCGAATCATTGCTTTCCGGTACAAAAATCTTGTTTACCAAGACCACTTCATCCACTATCCTGTCAATATTAAAAAAAATGG